>JAHBWW010000003.1:349126-698252 GCA_019636795.1 Phycisphaeraceae bacterium | reverse complement strand
CGGCACGACGTATCCGCTCAAGGACGGCAACGGCCGCGTCAAGTGCTTTGCCCAGTTCCCCGAGGTCGCGATCATGCACAAGTTGTCGCTGTCGCTGACGCGGTTCGAACAGGAGTTCGGGCTCACGCCCAGCGCCCGCGCCAGGATCAACGTCCCGATTCGGCCCGCGCCCAGGCACGACGAGATCAGCGTGTTCTTCCAAGGCGTCGACGCCTGGACCGAGGCCACCGCGGCACGCAAACGCGATGTCGATGAAGTGGAATGAGGCCGAGAGCGGCGCGTGATGGCGCTACGACTCGGTCAGCAGTTCGAGGTACGCGTGGTAGGCGTAGACACGGTCGCGCTGCTTGCCGGTTGTCTCGCGGAGCACGCCGAGTTCTTCGAGCAGATCGATGGCCTTGCGCGCCGGCGGCGCGGTGATGCCCAGCAGTTCACTGGCCCGCGGAACAGTCAGGACCGGATTCGAGGGCAGCAGATCGAGAAGCTGCACGACCGTCATGGTTGCTCGTTCGTGGCGAACGACGCGCGCGCGGTCGCGACCCATGAGCGTGTGGAGGGCCTCCGCGATGCGCACGCCGTCGTCGGCCGCGTCCTTGACGCACGCGAGGAAGAACGCGGTCCAGCCCTCCCAGTCGCCCTCGGCACGCACGGCGGCGAGGCGGGCGTAGTACTCGCCCTGGCGGCGCTTGAACGCGACGCTCAGGTACAGCAGCGGCTGGTCAAGCAAGCCCCAGTGCTCAACAAGCAGCGTGATGAGCATGCGGCCGATGCGGCCGTTGCCGTCGAGGAACGGGTGGATCGTCTCGAACTGCACATGCGCGAGCCCGGCCTTGATCAGGGGCGGCAGCGGGTCGTCCGAGTGCATCCACTTCTCGAGGGCGGCCAGCGCGGGCGCGACCTCCTCGTGGGGCGGGGGGACGAAGCGGGCGTTACCGGGGCGCGAGCCGCCAATCCAGTTCTGGCTGTGGCGGATCTCGCCGGGGAGTTTGTCCTCGCCGCGGACACCCCGCATGAGCAGGCGATGCACATCACAGAGGAGGCGCGTGCTCAGCGGCAAGCCGACTGGGTCGGCGATGGTGGCGCGGGCGTGGTTCAAGCCGACGACGTAGTTGCAGACTTCCTCGACATCAGCTGGGCGATCGGTGCTGCTGATGGCCTCGAAAGTCGCGACATCGCGGAGCGTCGCCTGGGTGCCCTCGATCTGCGAGGACAACACAGCCTCCTTGCGCACGAAGCCGTAGAGGAACCAGCCCGGATCGGGCACCATCGCCCCGGCCACGCGGAGAAGATTCATGGCGGCGACGGCCGCGGCGTGGCGTTCGGCGAGATCGCCCTCGATCATCAGTGGCGGGTCCGCTGGCGGCAGCGGGTGCGGCACGAACGCTTTCACGGTCTCGCCGTGGGTGGTGGTCGTTCGGTATGTGCCGGTCTGGCGGAGCATGGCTGGGAAACGCTCCTTTCCGTGGGTTCCATTCTACGAATCGATCGTTTCTCAGTCAAGATCGGTAAGAAACGACCGTTTCTTTGGCTCGCTTGCCCTGCTGCCGACGAAAAACCCCGGCCAGCGGCCGGGTAAGCGGGATCGGGCGATCCCGATGGGTCAGGCGGGGTCCGCCGGCTCTGGCCCCTTGTCGCGCAGGGCGTGGTACTCGGTCATCGCGTCGAGGTGGACATCGATGCTCGCGGGGTAGTTGAGCTTGCCGATGCGTTCGACGATGCCGCGCTCGAGCAGGAAGGCGAGTGCCGTCGCGACCTGCGTGACGGGTTCGTCGATGGCGTCGGCGATGGTTTCGACGGTGTCGCCTTCGCCGAACTCGTCGAAGCGATGCGCGACCGCCTCGAGCGACGCGAGCCTGCATCGGTGCTGGTAGGGCTGGCCACGCCGGGGCGTGACGGCTCGGACGAGCATGCCCTTGTGATCAACGCTGAAGGACTCGGTGCGTTCGCGCTTGGTGGTGCTGCTAGGCATCGCCGCGCTCCTTCGTCGCGGCGGGCGAGGAGACCATGCCGCAGTTCGGGCATGCGAACTTGGCGTCGACCTGATTTTCGCTTTGCGGGCTGTTCATGCTCACGCTCCCTTCTTCGTGCTGGGTCCAGCTTCGAACAGCCTGCGATCGGTCTTCGTGAACCGGGCCGCGTCGCCCTTGCTCGCGATCTCGCGGATGATCGCGGCGTAGAGCGTGGCGTGCGGCGTCTTGCCGCTGGTGACCCAGCCCGCTGCAATGGCGCGCTCGGCGATGGCCTTGGCGCTGAGCGGCTCGCGGGCTTCAGCCAGGACCTTGGCCGCGAGGTCGAGGCCGCTCGGCTTCTTCGGCGGCTTCGGCGCTTTCTCCTTCTTCGCCTTGGGGGCGTCGTCGCCCGGTGCGGCCCTGGCCGGCGTCTTCGGACCCGCCTTCGGCTTCTTGCCGCTCTTCGCGGGAGCGGGCGTCGTCGGGGCCTTGGCGTCGTCGTTTGCGGGGACGCTCACCCGGACCTCCCTGCCGTCGCTTCGCTTGACTGTCCCGGTGTGAAGCGCGGCGCCCGCTTCGTTTGCGGCGACGGTGGCTGCGGACTCACGGGCTTTCGCCTTCGCAGCGTCCTCGGCCGCGACCTTCTTCATGACCGAGGCGACGGCGCTTGGCTTCTTGGCGGGGGGCTTCTTCGCGGACTTGGTGGCGGTCTTCTTGCTCGCGCTCTTCGCGCTCGTCTTCTTCGTCGTCATCGTGATTCTCCTTCGGGTTCGTGGTGTTCAATACCCAGCGACGCGCTGGATCTCTTGGGCGATGTCGTTGATCATCGATCCGGTCGCGTTCGGCTTGCCGCCGCGGGTTTCGCCGCAGATGACCTTGGCCGCGTTCCATGCGATGCTGTGGAGGTCGTCGTCGTTGGCGATCTTCGCGAAGTACTCGTGCTCGACGCCGTTGGCTGCAACCGTCGCGCCAGAGTCGGAGCGGCGGATCTCGACATCGCCGTCGACGCCCTCGATCGTGATCTGCTTGATGAACATGCTTGTGCTCCTTGGCGTTTCGTTCCGCCGCGGGGCTCGTCCCCGCGACGACCACACATTGGCATGATCTTGGGCCGTCATCCAGTCGATTCGCCCTTGAATTCCAGATGTTTTCGAGATTGTGCACGACTTCGGCCACAGGGGCTCTGGGGCCGAACAGCACGCTATCGAGTTCGGTCGACCATTGTGTCGTTCACCCGGCCCTTGCCGCCATCGCGCTCGCCACCGGAGATCAGGGCCCAGTCCATCGCCAAAGCTTCACTCCATCGCCTTCAAACACTCCAGATACCAACCTGAGAGTCCCGATGAGTGACTTTCCGTCGCTTTCCAAATCCACCGCGTGCGGTTGCCTCGAGGGCCGGTTCCCGCCGACCAGAACTCGACGGTGTGCGCCACCAGGCGATAGCCGCCCCACAAGCTTGGCCGCGCTGGCGTCCTGCCACCGAATAACTCCCCCAAGACTTGCCGCGCGTACACGACCGACGGTCGGCCGTCGCCGACCTGTGCCGTCGCATGCGCCCGCCGAGCTCTGGACATCGCATCGAAGTGCGCGTCGTTCTCCTCGACGGTGAGTCGTGTCGCGCAACCCTGAATGCGCATCTGTCGCCGCAACGCGGGCCAGTAAAAGACGGCGGCCGCGTGTGGACTTAAGTCGAGATGCTGCGCCTTGCGTGAGTCATATGTGGTGAAGAAAATGATCGCGATCGGATCCGATTCGATGGCCTTGCAGATGACCACGCGAGCCGCCGGGCATCCCGTGGGGTCCACGGTCGCAAGCGTCATTGCATCGTATTCGCGCTCCTTTCCCACATGTCGGGCTTCGTCGAACCAGGACAACACATCGTCTGCCGGGCTATTGCGCATGGGAGGCCTCAGTCCCGCGGTTCGAGGACGGCGTGTATCGGGGCGACCGTCGGAACACTCGCCAATCAAAGGCATCGATCAGAGACGCAATCATGCGATGGCCGGGCACGGCAACGCCACACCCTTCTGCATGCTCAATCACCTGTCGGTTGAGTTGACCCACTTCGGTCAGTCGCCCCAGGCGGATGTCCTCGACCATGCTCGGGGTGTGCTCTCGCGCGGACTCAAAGACCCGCCAGATGTCTGCTTCCGCATTCGGCCCGAGATCAATCACTTGAGCGGCCGCGACCGCAAGACCCTCGGTCACGAGGGAGACCACGATAGATCGCGCCGGCGAATCGAGCACTTCGCCGACGCTGCTGTCCGTGAGTGCGGCAACCGGATTCATCGCCGCGTTGATAATGCCCTTCTTCCAGGCGAGCGGCTCGATGCTCTCGACCGCGATTGTCTCCATACCGCCCAGCGTCAACATACGCCCGAGCGTCTGCGCCGCCCACAGATGAGTGGCGTCGGGTCCGCCAATCGCGTGAGGCACCGAGGTATGGATGACCTGCGCCGCGCCAGACGGCGTGAGCCGCGCCCCATAGTGCAGCACCATGCGCAACACCCGATCATGCATCAAACGCCTGCTCAGCATAAGGCCGGGTCCGATTCCATTCTGAAAGCTCACGATGAATGGCGCTCCGTATGAACCACCCAGATCGCCGAGGAGCGGACGGATGGACTCACTAACCGCATCGATGGATGTGGTTTTGGTCGCGATGAATATCGCGCTGAAGCTCCCGCACCGCGCGAGCGAGGCGATATCCGAGACGACCAGCGGCCGACTTTGAACATTTCCGAGCCCGCACACCACCGCCCCGTGCCGCTTCAACTGCTCCGCTCGCTCGGGCGAACGCGCGACGATCACGACAGGTACGCTCTGACCGAGTACCGCCGCCAGACAGACACCCATGGCCCCTGCGCCGATGACGCCGATCTTCTCCCGGTCGAAGTCCATGGCCCCCGCGTTCATCGTTGCACCTCCATCAGTTCCGACCGCATCGAATCCTGCGCCTCGCAAGGGGCGCTTGCACAGAACATGCCCGGGCTTTGGCACCGGTCGGGCGACTCGTTTGTCGGTGCAACCGGCGGATCACCCGACAGACACCGACGTATGCGCGTCATCAGCCGAATCACCACGAGACTCAGAATCAATCCGATGGCGGGCAACGGAACCAATAGGCCACGCACGATGTGCTGGTAGGACTGATGTCCGTGCTCGATCCGCAACACACCCTTGACCACACCGCTCGCGGCCAGCACGACGACCAGCGCGAGCAGGATCGCGCTGAACCACCGGGCACGCCGTTGAAGGACAGGCAGTTGGACCGCGTATCGATTGGCGGGCAGGTCACTGGCCAACCCGCCGATCACGATCATCACATTGATCCCGATGATGGAACCCATGGAATGCGCCACAATCGCGTGCGTCCCGTGCAGAACTTCATTGATCGGGGGCACCGCGAGCAGGACGCCGGTGCCCACGGCAAAGACCGTCCACGCCGTCGCAACCCGGAAGAAGACAGTCGCCGCCGTGGTCGCGGCGGCGTGGTGGCCCCTCCGCAGCGAAGACACATGCCTCCATAACGAAAGGAGCCCAAGCATGCTCGCACCGAAGGCGAGCCATTTGAAAGTTAACGGCTGCGACGACAGATAATGATGGTGTCCAAAAGTCGAGAGAAGCGCGAACACCGCCACTCCGCACAGCAGCCTTGGCCGCATCGGTCGCCCACCGCCCGGCGCGCTCGTGATCAGGATCGCGAGCCCATAAAGTGATACATTGATCCCCGCAAACATCGTATCGAGCGCGTGCCACTCGACCATGAGCGCACGGGTCACCTCCCTTGCCATCGTGCCCGCCCCACGCTCGACAATCCCAAGCAAGATAAGCAAGGTGCCCATCAGCAGCAGCCAGCTTCCCTCCGCCGACAGATTGACGAATCGTCTCAGGTCGATCCACACGCACCCCGCCAAAGCAGCCGCCACGAAAGCCGGCACGACCGTCAGCGGCATCCACCATGATGTGTACTCCAGCCCGCTCCCCCATCCGAGCAACACCGAGCCGCCCGCAGCCAGCAGGAACACCCCCATCCCCGTCGAGACCCATCCCAGCGCGCCGGCGGTCCGCATCCCGTGCCGCCGCATGACCACGCTCATGAGCGCGATGATCCCGTAGAACAGGAAGCCCAGCGCCCCCAGTGTGTGCAAGGGTTGAACGATCTGCATGGGAAGCCAGTCCACCGCGAACTGAGGCCTCGCGGACTTGACGCCAAGCAACACGCCGGTGCCCAGCGTCCAATGAAGGCACCCGACAACCCCCAGCGATCCCGCGCCCAACCCACCCGGTCGCAATCGAAGGCGCCGCGAAAGGCGCGGGACGCTCATCGGTCCTCCCTTTGACCGAGGTACCCCGCACCCGGCTCGGCGGGATACCGACCGCTTCGATCAATGGCCTCGAGATATTCAATCAAACGGTCAAGGTCCGCCGGAATCCGATCCGAATACGCCGGCATGCCGGGCCGGCCGGTCTCGATCACGACCCGCACATACTCTGGACCCATTCGCGAGATGATGTTCGTCAGATCAGGTCCGGTATGTCCCCCAAGCCCGTACACCGAATGGCACCAGTGACAGCCCGCACTCCGCCAAGCCTCGATCGCCGCGGGCATGGTCTCTACACCCGCCTGCACCGCCGGCGGATCGCGCCGATCCACGGGCATCAAAGCGACCGCAGCCGCGTAGACGCCGAAGAGCGCGACCGCAACCCCAGTTCGCAATCTCACAGCCAGATCGGGCGCCACAGGCACACTCCATACTCAGTCCTGCGCGACCTTGGGCCGAACCTGAATAGGCGATTCGTTCACCACCTCCGAGGGACAGAGCGGCTCGAACTTCGCGCGGAAGAACCTCAGGTGTTCGGGCTCGTATGTCATTTCCAGTCCGCCCAGATCGTGCCGATGCTCGAACAACTCCAGCACCGATTCGGCAACGACATCCATATGCGCCTGCGTGTACACCCTGCGCGGGATCGTCAGGCGCACCAACTCGAGGGGCGGAAAGATGTTGTGACCCGTCCTCGGATCTCGTCCCGCGGATACCCCGCCGCGCTCCATGGAACGCACACCCGAGTCGATGTACAGCGCGGCCGCAAGACTCTGGGCAGGAAACTGCTCCCGCGGGATATGCGGGAGAAACGCCGAGGCGTCTATGAAAATGCCGTGACCACCAAAGGGCCTTACGATCGGGACTCCTCCAACCGCAAGCCTGGCGCCGAGATAGTGGACCTGTCCGATCCGCGACCGGATATAGTCGTCGTCGACCGACTCGGCGATGCCGATCGCCATCGCTTCCATGTCGCGGCCCGCGAGGCCCCCGTAGGTGTGCAGGCCCTCGTACACCACGACCATGTTCCGCGCTCGCTCGGCCAGTGCGTCGTCGTTCACCGCCAGGAAGCCGCCGATGTTCGCGAGCGAGTCCTTCTTGGCGGACATGGTGCAGCCGTCGGTGTGCGAGCAGATCTCCAGCAGGATCGACTTGATGCTCCGGTTCTCGAATCCCGCCTCGCGGAGCCTGATGAAGTACGCGTTCTCGACGGCGCGCGTCGCATCGAGATAGACCGCGATTCCATGCTCGTGGCAGAACGCGCAGACCTGGCGGATGTTCGCCATTGAGCACGGTTGCCCTCCCGCCATGTTGACATTTGTTTCCAGGGAAAGGTACGAGATGCTCTCGGCGCCGACGCGTGCGATCAACGCGCCCATCTTCTCGATGTCCACATTGCCCTTGAACGGATGGCTGCTGGAAGGGTTGTGCGCCTCGTCGACAATGACATCCACAAATCGCCCGCCCGCGGCCTCCTGATGATGTCGCGTCGTTGTAAAATACATGTTCCCGGGCACATAGTCGCCAGGCTTGATGCACAACTGCGAGAGCAGATGCTCCGCCCCGCGTCCCTGGTGCGTGGGGATGAGGTGCTTGTAGCCGTAGTGCTCGTGGACTGCCGATTCGAGGTTGTAGTAGTTGCGTGATCCGGCGTAGGCCTCGTCGCCGAGCATCAGGCCCGCCCACTGGCGGTCGCTCATAGCGCTCGTACCCGAATCCGTCAGCAGGTCGATGTACACGTCCTCGCTGCGCAGGAGGAAGGTGTTGTACCCGGCCTCGGCGATGGCCCGCTCGCGGTGCTCGGGAGAGGTCATGCGGATCGGCTCCACCATTTTGATCTTGTAGGGCTCGGCCCAACTCCTGCGCTTCATCGCTGTGTCCTTCGTGTGTCGTCGCCGGCCTCGCGGGCCGTGGTTCCATCGGTGTTCCGCCCTCGTCGGGCGGCCATCTCCTCGCCGATGCTCCGCAGCGCGGGCTCATCGAGCACTCGCGCCGCGGCCGGGAAGAGCACGTTGTCCTCGAAGGCGATGTGCTCGGCGTACAGGCGATCGAGCGTTTCGAGGTCGGCCGCCATCGCCTTGGCGTCAGCGGCCGACAGACGCCTTGCGTCCAGCCAGCGGTCCACCCTTGCATCGACCGAGGCGTGCAGGCGTTCGGCTTCGTCGTGCTGCCGCTCCAGCCGATCGGCGGCTTCAAGCAACTCTCCCAGGTCGTCGCGTTCCAACTGGCGCAGACGGGGGAACAGCGAGTGCTCCTCGTCCTCTGTGTGCCGGGGCGCGCCCTCGCGGAAGTAGCGCTGGGCCGTGCGCAGCGCGTTCACGCCCTCCTCGTCCAGATCACGCGATGCGTACCGGTCCAGGACGCGGCCGAAGACCGCAAGGAAGCTCTCGATCCGGCGGTGGCAGTCGCTCATCAACTCAAGCGGGCTGTCGAAGCCAGGCTGACCTTGTTGTCCGAGTGAGACGGGCATCAGGCGCCGCCCATTGCCGACCGGGATGTTTCGAGCTCAAGAGCCCTCGGGAACAGCACATTGTTCTCCTTGTGCACGTGCTGGTGCATGTCGCGCTCGAACGCCGCCAGCCCGTCCACCATCGCCCGGTAGGTGTTGCAGGCCCAGTCGGGCGGGAGGTATCCGTCGGTCAGTTCCTTGAAGCGCGACATCGCGTCGCCGGCCTGGTCGTGCTCGTGCTCCATCATCCGGATGGGGTTGGCCAGCGAGCCGCAGTGGAAGTTCACCGGGCCGTCGGCCTGCTCGAGTTCGCGGATCATCGGGAACAGCACACGCTCCTCCTTAAGCATGTGCGCTTCGAGCTCCTGGCGGCAGGCAACGAAGACCTGCCGGATCTCGCGCAGCCTCGGCTCGGCCTCGCCGTGCACTTTGGCGACCTTCTCGGTGATGAAGTCCAGCCGGGGCAGCTCCTCGCGGAGGTACGCGTGGTGCGTGGCTTCGATGTGGTCGGCCAGATCCGCAAGCCCCATGGTCGCAGGGTCGCCAGTCTTGTCGGCAGGCTGGGCATCCACGGCTGCGAGTTCGGCCGCGATCCGCTCGGGATCGAGCCCTTGGTTGCGGCACGCCTCCTGGAACGGCAGCTTCCCGCCGCAGCAATAGTCGATGGAGAACCGCTCGAACACGCGGGACCGCGCAGGGTTTTCCCGGACGAGTTCGCCAACGGTCTGAGTCAGCTGCGGGCTGGTCATCGTGAAGCTCCTTCCAATACCAAGCAAGTGTGCACGCTTGGACGGATGCTATCCACGCGTCTACACTCTGGCAACCCAGCAAGGAGTTCGGACGCATGAAATTGCTCAGCGACGCCACCGAGTACGGCCTGCGGGCGATTGTGTGGCTCTCGAACCAGCCCCGGGAGCCGCACAAGGTGCAGACGATCGCCGAGGCGACCGACGCGGCATCGGGTTACCTCATCAAGGTCCTCCAGACGCTGGCGAAGGCGGGCATCGTCTCGGCGCACCGGGGCACCACCGGGGGCTATGCCATGGCTCGGGATCCCGAGACACTGACCGTACTCGAGGTGATCTCCGCGATCGACCCGATCGAGCGCATCCGGGCGTGCCCGCTGGGGCTCCCCGCGCACGCGAGCAGCCTGTGCCCCCTGCATCGACGCATCGACGACTCACTGGCATCGATCGAGCGTGACTTCGCGCGTACGACCATCGCGGAGCTTGCAATCGATCGGTCATCATCAGACCGTGTATGCACGGCGCTATCGCTGTCCGCTCCGTGCAAATCCCCCCCGTGCGATCGGATCACGCAACCTAAGCAGAAGTGACAGCAGGAAGGACGCTGCGATGTCCGAGTCCGACACGCCCCCGAACAAGCGTCATGAGGCGCTTATCCCGCTCAGCCGCGATCACTATGTCGGCCTGGTCCATGCCCACCGGCTGATGAAGGCCGCCTCCAAAGATCGCGTCGCGCGGCACAAGGCCCTGGCCGACTTCCTCGAGGCATGGAGGACCGAGATCGAGCCGCACTTCCGCGATGAGGAGCGTCTGCTGCCGCCGTTGATTCCTGCTCAAGCCGATCGTCGCCGACTGATCGATGACCACGCCGCGATCACGCGGGCCGCCGAAGAAGCCATGGTCAAGCGCCGAGCCGTCGATCCCGATCCAGAGTTTGTAGAACGCCTCGGCCTCGATCTTGAGGAGCACATCCGTTGGGAGGAGCGTGTGGTGTTCAACCTCGTCCAGGAGAACGCGAGTCCTGGCCAGCTCGAAGCCCTGACCGAAGCAACCGCGCAGCTCGAACGCTCGCGCAACCGCGGCCGCGATGGCCGCGAGACCGATCTCGACGCATCGACCCAAACCGACCCGAGTGATGATTCCTGAGTGACATCCCCATCCCAATTCCGAGGCATTCGCGCACCCACCGCCGGATGGTCTCGGGCCGGACGATCGAGATGAGTTCGGTGGACGCCCGCCCGAGCCGGCGTCCCGGACGGATCAGCCGTTCCCGCGCTGCTGGCGCGATGCGGGAGCACCGCGATGGATGCGCTCCAGATCATGTGGGGAAACTGCGATTCGACCATCTCGGGTGAGTAAGTCCTTCGGTCGCGTCCGACCCATTTCAGGCAAAGCGCGCCGGGTCGAAGGGCGCGGGATCGAAGGTGGGCGGCCGGTTGGTCATGAGGTCCGCAAGCAGACGCGCGGAGCCGAGGGAGCACTTGAGTCCGGTCATCTGATGTCCGGTGGCAAGCCAGAGATTCTGGACCGGCTTCGACCGACCGATGGCGGGCATTCCATCGGGAAGGCATGGGCGAAGGCCGGCCCAAGGCTCGGGATCTGCAAGTTCGGGGTCGATGGCGAGCATGGCTCGCGCGTTGCGGGCGATCGCTGCCACACGCCGCGGATTGATGCACAAGTCCTGGCCGACGATCTCGAGCGTCCCCGCGAGGCGCAGGGTGGATAGGTGAGGCGTGACCGTGACCTTGCGCTCGACCAGATAGATCGGACGCCGGGGATGCCGCAAACCCCTGGGATAGACCAGCGCATAGCCCTTGGCGGATCGCATCGGCAGGTTGATCCCGAGCACGCGGGCAACAGAACTGGACCAGGCGCCGGCGGCCAGCACAAACTCGGCCGCTCGGAGGGAACCCGCAGCGGTGTGCAGCGCCTCGATGTGGTCGGACTTTCTGTCGGCCTGTATGACCGGCGCGTGCTCGCACACGAGGACGCCGACTTGCTCGGCCCTCTGCCGAAGCGCCGCGACGGCCCTATCCGGCTCGCAGTGAGCATCGTTCGGGTAGAAGATCGCTCCTGGGCACGAGCCAGTGATGAATGGTTCCTCGAAGCGCACGCGCTCCGGCTCCCATGATTCCCACCGCACGCCGAACTTCTCGACGAGCGTTGCGGCCTTGCAGGCGTCGGACAGCCCTTTGACGGACTCGGGCACGAGCAGGAGTCCGTTGCGCGCGAATCCAAAGTCATCATCACCGTCGAACGACAATGCACTCCACGAATCGACGCTCCACAGGCACAGTTCGACCAATGCGCGGGCACCGGGATAAAACCGACTCGCGCGGCCCGCCATGACGAACCCGAACAGCCACTTCAACAACGCGGGGTCGAGCGAAGGGCGGATGTAAAACGGGCTCTCGGGATCGAGCATCCACAGCAGGGCCTTGCACGCCACGCCGGGCTGGGCGAGGGGCAGCGCGAGCGACGGCGTGAGCCACCCCGCGTTGCCGAAGGACGCGCCGCGTCCCGCCTGGCCGGCTTCGAGCACCACGACGCGAGCGCCACGCTCGGCGAGTTCGATCGCGCACGCGAGTCCGACAACCCCGGCCCCGATGACCGCAACATCCGTCGAGTCCGGCGGGGGCGCGGGCCGACGATGAGGTTCGGCCATGGGAAAGGGCGGCGCGGGCTCGACTCCCGCGCCCGAGTCCCGACTGCTGCTTACGGTGCGCTGGGTGGCGATCATGCCTGGACACCGACCTGACGAGTGTGCAGGGGAACCGCTCAAGGACAACCGGTCGAGAACGCGTCGAGATACCGGAGAATGTCAAAGAAGTCCCATGCTCCGAAGGGAGTTGCGAAATCGGCGGCCGGATCCTGCGCCGAGAACGCGGCAAGGAACGCGGCGACATCGAAGAAGTCAAGCGAATCGTCTGGCGGGGCGAAGTTCGAGATGCAGCCTATGTCATGATGCAGTTCGGCCATGAGAATGGGCTGTCCACGACCGGTGCGGACCCAGAGGTCATGGAGCGTCTGGCCCCACGAGTCCGTGACATTGGCATCGCGGAGGTGGTCGATGTAGAAGCGCGGGGTGCTCTGGTAGTACAGCCGTGTGCGCACGCGCGCGGCACCGGCGGGAACGGAGTACCAACTGTCGCTCCAGTGTTGACCGTCCGGATACGCCGTCCCGACCGCGGGCGCGCCACCGGCTTCGTATGTGGTGTTGTTCCATCCACGCGGCGGAATGCGCGTATCCTTGGTGATGGTGTCGGCGATCGCCATGTGCATGGAGTGCCCGGGTTCGAGACCGGTGGCCGCGGCCGCGTCGTCGCTCAGGCCGACCTGCATTTCAAAGATGGTGGTCCCGCTCTTGTCAAGGCGAGCCTCGGTGTCGTCGTAGCCTCCGACCTCCGCGAGGACGGTGTCCTGATCGTCCAGGAACTGCACATTGACCCAGATCCGACGCCCTTCGATATGACCGGATGGGATCTTGTGTCCGGATTCATTGATCACGCGCACGCGAGCCTGGCCACCGATGCGGTCGACTTCCAGCGTCGCCGCACGCTCGAGCATCGAAACGGCGGCCGCACGCGAGCGGATGATCGCCGCCTGATCGACATCCGGGTCTTCCGCCGTAAAGGCGGCGATGATGTCGAGAGATTGTGCGCCGCTGCCGGCAAACTCGTGCCTGCGGAGGTCCTGCCGTTCGGGCCCGAAGAAGCAGGCTTGCCCGACGGCGCGCGGCATGTGGCAGTCCTGGCAACTCGAGACGGTCGACGCGTTCACGCCGCCGAATCGCCCTCCCATGTCCACGCCGCCGTCCGCGAAAGCGCTGAGTTTCCATTCGGTGTAGGTTCGCTCGAGGGGGAACATCTCCCACGGGTCCTGGGTCGGCGACGCCTGATCCAGGGCGTTATAGCGATATGTGCCGTTGGGAAGTTTCGTGATCGCGACATTCCCGACATCGTGACAGGTGCCGCACATCGAACCGGTCATGTGGAACGGGGACTGGATCAGTTCGTGCGCCGGCACGGCGTCGGGACGCGGGCCCCGGCGACGCCCCTGGGGATCGAGCACGAACATCGCGTTCCCGTAGAACTCGGGCACCTCTTCGAGCCCCGCGAGCACGGCGAGGTCCTCGATCGGACTGATGCCGGGCTTGTAGATCGGGTCCACCATCGAGTGGCAGAAGTGGCAACTGACGCCGTCGAGGTCCTGATGCGTAAGCCGCTGCCATCCGCCACCAGCGCCGACCCGGAGATGATGGAGTTGGGAACATGGCATCGCAGGCAGTAGTTGCCAGCGTTGGCCACATCCTGATTCGCCAGTGACATCTGGGCGAAGAACAGCGGGTTCTTCGCCGCCAGCGCCATCTTGCTCCCTCGCCAGGTGTCGTAGGGTTCATGGTCTTGGTCGAATTCGCCGTGGCAACCGGCGCAGTTGTCCGACGTCATGAAATAGGCCTGACTCACATCGCCCACATTCGTACCGGGGACCGCGAAGTCCTCGAGAGTCATGTCGAAGAAGACCGCCGCAGCGAACCCGGCGATCAGCAGGGTGGAGAGGACGCCGACAAGGATTGCGCTCTTGCGGCTGACTGATGCTTCGCGGGTTGTCATGCCGGACTCCTCATTACGAACGATGCCCCGTGATTCTGATACTGGAGTTCTGGATCGATGAGTCCAGTATTGCACTATATCGGCAGAGCGGGTCGATGGCCAATCAAAACCGGATATCCACATCCGCAAAACTGATAAGCCGGGCTTCCTGTTTCGTTATCGGACAATGCCCGTTCGCATGGAAGCCTGTCATGTGCCGTATATATACCGAATGGCGAGGGCCCTTCTCGAGTTCTGCGGCCGCATGGTCGGGACTACTCGCCGGGTGTCAGCCCTCGGATATGCCGAGCCAGAGCGTCGAAGTGCTCGGCTTGCGCAGGCACTCGACTTGCACCAGCTTCCAGCACCGCGAGTGCTTGGACCGACGATCCATCCATCGCGAGCGAGGCTGCAAGATCGACATAGGCGCGGACTATTGTGGAATCGATCCGGAGCGCTTCTCGAAGTTGGCTTTGTGCGTGCTCGGTGTTTCCTTGGACGAGAAGAAATGAGCCGTACGCGGCACGACAAGCGGCGTCGTCCGGATGGCTCGCGACGCGTGCTTGAAAAAGATGTTCAGCCTCGGCGATCCTGCCACGAGAGGCGAGCAATCGGGCGAGCATGTCCCGGGTTTGGATGAAGGAACCGTTGTTCGCGAGGCTCTCCCGCATCGCATCTTCAGCACCTTCCAGATCCCGCCTCATGAGATGGAGGCGGGCGAGGTCGACGCTCAGGGCGTCGGTGGCGGCGCCGACATGGAAAGATCTGCGCAATGCCTCCTCCGCCGCGGTTATGTTGCCCAGGACCAGTTCGAGCCAAGCGATACGAACCTGGACGCGGGAGGTATCAAGTAGTCCGATGCCTCCGTGTCGCCATGAGGAGCCGGTGCGATAGAGGCGCAGAGCGTGCTCGGCGTCAGCGCGCGTGGCGGGAGGAAGGGCCGGCTGTGGCTGCGTGAACATGTCTTCGGCTCGAACGAGCACGCGGTCGTCGATCACTCGCGCCCGCAAGTGCAAGGCCCGAACCGTAGCGGAGTGCGTCAGAAACACGGCGCTGACGAGCAAGAGCAGCATGAAGAGTGTGCCGGCGGGTCTCACCGCGCCTGCTCGGCGAAGTTGAACCCCGGCAAGTCTGACATCGGGACGCCGCACGCATCGCCAGGCGAACCACGCGATGCCGGCCGCGCAGAGGGCGAGTCCGACAGCCATGAGCATGGGAACGAGGTCGTAGAGACCCCGCAACACCATGAAGGAGAAGATGAAAACAGCCAGGACAAGCAGTTCCTCGCCGAGGGTCGTGTCGTAGCGAGGCGCAGGAGCCTGGTGAACTGGTTTGCCGCGGATGATCGACGGAGCGGAGAAGCGGAACGCCAACGCGTCGCGAGGGCAAGCGGCGACGCAATCGAGCGTTTTGACGCAATCGCTCGAAACGACCCGCCCGAAAGCGCGGACCTCCTCATGGACTCTGATTCCAGAACTGCACGCGGCCGTGCATTGTCCGCACCCATCACATGAGTCCAGGTCCACGGTGATGCGTGCGGGCGCAAGGTGTTCGAGAGGCTTGAAGATGCCGCCATAGGGACAGCCGTAGCGGCAGAATCCACGGGCCCCGAGGAAGAAGACGGTCGCGCCGCCGCACACGAGGAGGAACGGGATTGCGATCCAGGCGCTGGGCATCCCGCGCCAGAGGTCGTTACTGGTGAGCGCCACGGAGAAGCCGGGAAACCGCGAGGCGGGTCCAAGCCAAGAGGCGGCATCGGGCCAAGTGCGGATGAGGAGCGGGACGAGGATGTCCCGCCGAAGCGTCGGCCAGATGAACATGTAGGCGGCGAGCACGATCGGCACATACCCGAGCACCCGCACCCGCAGGAGGCGTGGTCGAACACCGCACTTGCGGAGCAACCAGGCGCACGCCTCCTGAAGCGCCCCCATGTGGCAAGCCCATCCGCAAAGCCAGCGGCCGCCCACGAGCGTCACGATGGCGGCGACAGCAAACAGGAGGAACCCGGGATTCAATCGACCCAGTTCCAGCGCCTCCATCGCGTCGGAGAGCACAAACCTTCCCGCGGTCTTGCCGAAGGCAAGCCAGTGCAACAGGTGAATGGCGATGAGCACATGCAGGAAGACGAGTGCCAGGGTGCGCCGGCGTCGTACCCGTCCGATGCGTGCGCGAGTGAACCGCAGCGGGTGAGGCCGCGAAATGACGGGCAGGGAAATCGAACGAGGAACTGGGTTGTCCGTGGCGATCGCGGGATCCGTTCGAGAACGGGAGGTTTGCACCCGCGTAGGTATCGTGAGTCTCCACCGCATGGCACAAACTCCGTCACGGCCTACGCCCGAGAGGCGGCGGAGGAGAAGCCGGGTTGTTGCGCGGGCGCGTCGCCTCGATACGAACGGTCTCGACGGCGAGCAGTCCCAGTTGCGCGGGGGTGAGCGAGTTCTGCACACGATTGAACAAGTCGCGCTCTTCCCACCGGATGTGTGCGTCGAGTGCGTGTCCCATGGTCTTGAGGGGCTCGGGGTCGGGGTCGAGAACCGACCGCTGCGCGCGGATTCGGTCGAAGAGCGCGACGAGCTCGCGATGCTCGAGGACGAGCCTGCTCGCGTCGTCGAGATCGAGCACGGGGATCAGCAGTCTCTCCTCATCCTCGAAGTGCTGCTCGATTTCGCCGTTCCAGTCGTCAAGGATCCCGGCCAGGGCCTTACGCCGGGTCGCCCGATCCTGGGTGGCCGAGCGGATGAGGCGATAGGCGTGGACGAGCCCGGTGAAGTGGTCGCGGCTGAACGGGACGAGGGCCTCGTGGCGTCGGAGCGGAGCGTTCACGAAATCGGGCATCGTGCTGTTCCTTCAATGGGTGAGCGGGAAACCGAAAAGAAGCTTGCGGTCAGAGCCCGGCAAGCAGGCCCCTGGCTCTCCAAGGGGGCCATCCGGAGGCCGCGGAAACCCGGTGAACCGATACCTGAGTAGGCCAACCCGCACATAATGCTATCACTGACGGAGCAGAGCGATTTGCCCGGGCCACTCCAGGCCGAACACAATGCGATCACAGTTCGGCCTTTTGCCGCCGAGTAGACTTCAAGGTACCAAGCGAATATACATAAGTCAAATGTATCCGCTTATCCACTTTTCGCGGTTTCCAGAACGGCTTACGAGCACTTGCGTGGAGCGCGCGGGCGAGGTGGGTCCGACTCCCAGGCGACTTCGACTCGGGCCACCGCAGGAGGGGGAAAACTCCGACCCGGGAACGCGGGCGGGCGGAGGGTGCCGACTGAGAGAGGCTCGCAGGTGACCGAGCATCGGACGGGGCCGCGCCTAACAAACTCACGATGGTCGAGCACCTTCGCATGTTCACGCGCGAGTAGCGACAGAACAGCGGACTGCAATGTCCCCCTTGCGGCACCCGCCAGGTGCGCATACGAACACTGAGCGACTCCAGATGTTGCCACGACTGATACAGGGCGGAATGGGTGTGGGGGTTTCTTCATGGACGCTGGCGCGCGAGGTCGCCCTGCACGGGCAACTCGGCGTCGTCTCGGGAACCGCGCTGGACACGATCCTCATCCGGCGCCTCGCCTGCGGTGATCTCGGCGGACACATGCGCCGCGCAATCAGCGCGTTCCCGTTCCGCGCCTTTTCGCAGCGTTTTCTGCAACGCTACTTCCGAACCGGCCTCGACACATACGGGGAGACGGCGACTCCGATCGGCACCGAACATGACCACAGGAACGGCGTTCCGCCCCCTTCAGAATCGCTTGATTCCGCGCGACCCCGGCACCCCCTCCTGCCGCTTCCTCGCACGAAACTGACGCGCGATCGCGCACTACTGCTCATGCTCGCCAACTTCGTTGAGGTACGGCTCGCCAAGGCCGGCCACGACGGCGTGGTCGGGATCAACTACCTGCACAAGATCCAGTTGCCGATTCTGCCCAGCCTCTACGGTGCCATGCTCGCCGGCGTTGACGCCGTCCTCATCGGCGCCGGCATTCCAGGCGACATCCCCGAGACGCTCGACCGATTCGTCGAGCACCGACCGGCGAGCCTCACTCTCGAACTGCTCGACGCCGGCGCCGAACGCCGCGAGTTGTCCTTTGACCCCGGCGCGCTGTGGAGCGAAGAAGCCTCAGGCCGTCGCCCGCCCCCGATGCAACGCCCCGAGTTCCTCGCGATCGTGTCCTCCGTGACGCTCAGCCGCGCGTTGCTGAAGAAGGCGCCGGGCGGCATCGACGGGCTCGTTGTCGAGAGGTCCACCGCCGGAGGCCACAACGCCCCCCCGCGCGGACCGATGCAGCTCTCCCGCGAGGGCGAACCCATCTACGGCCCGCGCGACGAGGTCAACCCCGCTGACCTCACGCCACTCGGCGTGCCCTTCTGGCTTGCCGGCGGTTACGCAACCCGCAAACAGTTCCACGCCGCAGTAGCCGCAGGTGCGCGCGGCGTCCAGATCGGCACCGCCTTCGCGTTCTGCAATGAATCAGGCCTCGACCCGCCGCTCCGCGCAAAGTGCCTCGATGCGGTGCTCAGGAATGACGCCCATGTCTTCACCGACCCCGCGGCCTCGCCCACGCGATTCCCCTTCAAGGTCGTCGAGCTCCCCGAGACACTCTCCACCGAAGAGGTGTATGACGGCCGCCCCCGCGTCTGCGATCTCGGCTACCTCCGGCGCGCGTACCTCAAGCCCGACGGAACCATTGGCTACCGCTGCCCCGCCGAGCCGGTCGACGACTATGTGCGTAAAGACGGCGACGCTGCGGACACTGTCGGCCGCAAGTGCCTCTGCAATGCATTGCTGGCCAACATCGGCCTTGCCCAGCGCCGCGCCGATGGTTACGAGGAGCCGCCCCTCCTCACCGCCGGCGACGACCTCGACTGCCTCCGGCAATTCATCTCAGCCGATCACCCCACCTACAGCGCGCGGGATGTGATCGAGGCAATTCTCTGACGGCACCCGCACGCTGCGAGCCCATGCCGCCGATGCCGTGTGGACCTTCCTTTCATGGCCACGAGACGGACATCCGGCGATTCACCCCCCACAATCCTCCGCTCGTCCTGTTCGATGCCAATCGACTTGAACCGAAGAAATCGCTCGCCTTCCAGCCGCTCAAAGAGCTGGTTGGGCAGCTCATCAATGACCCGCACATACCGCTGCCCGCGTGTGCTGTGCTTAAACGAGAGCAGCGGATTGCGGATGGTCAGGTCGAGCAGCTTTCGCCGCAGCGCATCCGATGTCTCGCCCACAAATGCGTCCGCGACAGTTCGTGGCTTGGGACTCCTGTCAGGCTCATCGGTGGTGACATCAAACGACTCATAGCGAATTCCCTCTTGGGCGAAGGCACGACGAGGCTCCTGAGCCCCCCCATGATCGGTCGGCGGAAGAACAAGAGGCGGAGTTCGCTTCGCATCCAGATCCGCGATTCGCCTACCTCTCGTGCTGGTGGACCCTCGCTCCGGGCTCTCGCGGCCGAGCCAGCCTCGCGCAGGAAACGCGAGCCTCGGGTACACTCTGGCCCGAGAATCTGCCCGAAACTGGAACATTCATGTGGCTCCACCTTCGGGGTCCGCAGCTGACTCATGCGGGCAGGCACCTGACCCGTACCCTGAGGCATGCGTTTGGCGAAGAAGCGATCGAACAAAGCAGCCACTCCGGGCGTCCGGCCATCCGCAAACGCTGAAACGCGGGACATTCGGATGGGCGACATCCGCCACCCCGCGGCCAGCCGCAAGAACATCCCGCCCGCGAAGATCGCGGCCGAGGGCGTCGTCCCGGCGATCCCCAAGGCCGAGTACGCCTACAACCCGCACCTGCCGCCGGTGCTCCGGTTCCACCATTCGGGGGGGCACGGGAGTACCGACGCCCTGCCCAAGTTGCTCGAACTCATCGCGATGCGCGGCGACGAATCTTGGAGAGACTGGGCGAAGACTCAGCAGTTTGCGTTAACCGAAGGCCCCTGAGAGCGCCGTCCGCTCGAACCCTCGGCCGGCCAAGATCTCAATTTGAAACCGTTCCGATCGCGGAGTTGCTGACGCCCTCGCGGAAACGCGGGGGTGTTTTGGTTTACGGGTCGGCCCCTCCTGCCGCCCCCGTCCCAGGTGGCGGAAAGTCCCGTCACGGCGGGGGTTTCGGCGCTTCCCGGCCCGCCCGCCGCGCCGCCCGATCGAGCGCCGCGATCCCCTCGATCGCCTCGCTGTAGCCCAGCTGCCCGTACACCCGCATCGTGGTCGAAATATCAGCGTACCGCGCCAGCATCTGCACGACCTTCGGGGTCACCGCGCCCTGGTCTAAGGGCATCCGACGGCAAAGGCCCCCAGGAAGATCTGCACATCAAAGAAGTTCAACGCGCCATCACCGTTGAGGTCCGCACGCGGATCCTGGAGCGCGAACGCCGAAAGAAACTCCTGCACGTCGAAGAAATCCACGTTTGAGTCGCCATTGAAATCCGCGATACACGGCTCAATCGCGCGCAGGATCCGTCGGGCATTGAGCCTGCCCCAGCCGTGGAACTCATCCCACCCGGGGGTGTCCTCGGCCGGCTGGCCCACCTGATCGTCGGCTCCGGCAAGAAACAACAGGTACAGTGCCGCCTGATCCGGCATCGCCTGCGACAACTCCTGCGACCGTGCCAGCACCAGACTGGCGATCGCCGATGCGATCGGCGTCGCGAAGGAACATCCCGACACGACCGATCTGGTATTAGTGATCGGCTGGGCCGCCGACACCGTGGCGATGCTGGCTCCTGGAGCGACGAAATCGAGTGCTTGTCCGGTTCCCGACGATGCCCAGCGTGCATCAGATCGCGTGGTCGCGCCGATCGAGATGGTCAATGGCGATGCTCCGGGGAAACTGACGTCCGCATTGCCGATCCCGTTGTTTCCGGCGCACGCGATGAGAATCTTTCCCGCGTTGCGTGCCCCCTGCAGCGCGTTGGTCATCGTCGCGTTTCCCGGATAGTTGATCAGGCTCAGGTTGATGATGTGGACGTTCGCCTGCGCCGCGGCATAGTTGAGACCCTGCGCGAGGTTGAAGGTCGTGCCGGCGTTCGATTGATTGAGCACCTTGATCGGCACAATCGTGCACGACCAGTCCAGCCCCGCGACCGCAAAGGTGTTGTTCGCATTGGCCGCGATCACACCCGTGACCCACGTGCCGTGCCCGTGGTCGTCTTCAGGGTCGTCGTCGTTGTTGACAAAATCCCACCCGTTGCTGGCCAGGCGCCCGGCGAACTCGGGATGGGCAGCGCGGATCCCTGAATCGAGCACCGCGATGCCGATCGAGGCCGAACCCGTCGTGATCTCCCATGCCGCCTCGGCATCAACATCGGCCCCCGCGAGCCCGCCGGACTGCCCGGTGTTTTTCAGATGCCATTGAATGGCATAAAACGTGTCATCAGGAGCCAGACCCCCGCTGCCGATGCCGTTGAGTTCCGCATACTCGATCGCACCGAGCCTTGACAGGACGTCCGCCATGCCGCGTTCGGCTCCGATGGGCACCAGCACGCGCTTGACCCCCGACCACGGATCCACCTGCGCCACCACAAGCCCGCGCGTCGACAGATGCATGTGCGCCTCCACCATCGCGCCAGGTCGCGCCCTGACCAGAATTTCACCGGGCACAAACGCCTGCCCGAGCGCACTGCTCGCACTCAGTGCGACAGTCACGATGGTGGCCACGATCCCGCTCAACCTCTTGAACAAGTTTTCGCTGGACAAGTTTTCGCTCCTTCTCGGTGGTCCATGCCTGGTGTCGTGCTTCGCTAGAGCATATTCCCCAATGTACCGATGTGGCCCAGGTGCGTCAAGGGTGCTCAAGGCCCCGTCGCGGGGGGTCGGGTGTTCATCGTGGGCGTATCTCGGCTGGGTGCAGAGAGATACGAGCGTGTGAAGTGGTGTCGGGCCGTCGATGATTTTTTTACATGCGGGGCATGCGGGGCATTCGGGGCTCAGCGTCTTCCCCCGCGTGCGAAGCGGCATCCGGCATCGGAGAGCTGGGACTGGGTTTTAGGATTTCAATTAGCGATTCCGGGTCGCAAACAAAGATTGCGCAAGAATGAACAGCCTGAATCGGGCAGGTCGGGCACGCGCTTGTGTCACTCCAGAGCGCTCTTGCTCCATCCTAATGCGCCCCCGCCCATTCGCGCGCCGCCTCCGCTCCCGCACGTTCATACCTCGAAGCGCACAACCCCCTCCACAATCGTCATCACCGCGCGGCCGTGCAGCGTAGCGCCGAAGAACGGCGAGTTGCGGCTCTTGCCGCTGCAGTGCTCAGGCCCGAACACCCATCGGGCGGCCGGGTCGATGAGCGTGATGTCCGCCGGGCCGTCTACCGCCAGCATACCCAGACCCAGGCGGTCGAGGTTACACAGCCGCGCGGGCTCGATCGTCATCAGCGCCAGCATCCTCGGCCAGTCGAGGTGGCCCGGCTCGATCAGCGCCCGCGCATACAGCCCCAGCGACGACTCGAGCCCGATGATGCCGAAGGGCGCATCCTCGAACGGCCGGGCCTTTTCTTCGGCGGTGTGCGGCGCGTGATCGGTCGCGAGCACCGTGATGGTGCCGTCGATAAGCCCGGCGATGATCGCGTCGATGTCGGCCTGCTCGCGCAGCGGTGGGTTCATCTTGGCGTTCGTGTCGTAGGCCTCGCCGTCCGGGCTCCCGCCCCCGGCACAGGCTTCGTGCGTCAGCAGCAGGTGGTGGGGGCTGGCTTCGGCGCTGATCAGCGCGCCATGCGCGGCCCGCGCTCGACGGATGATCTCGACGCTGCCGCCGCTGGACAGATGCTGGACGTGATAACGCGCTCCGGCGCTCGCAGCCAGGCGCACGTCGCGCTCGATGATGATCTCTTCAGCCTCGCGTGGCCAGCCGATGAGCCCGAGCCGCGCCGCGACGTACCCATCGTGCATCGCCGCGCCGACGGTCAGCGTCGGATCCTGGCAGTGCTGCATCACCGCCAGCCCCGCCTCGCGCGCAGCCAGCAGCACCGAGCGCATCATCGCCGCCGACGCGATCACATCGCCATCGTCACTTACGCCAACCGCCCCGGCCTGCGCGCACAGGCCGATCTCGGCCAGCGCTTCGCCCTTTCTCCCCTTCGTCGCCGCAGCCACCGGAAACACGCGGCAGGCGGCGCCAGCGGCCTTGAGGACGATGTACTCGATCATCTCCGGCGTGTCGAGTGCGGGTGAGGTGTTGGGCATGCAGCAGACGGTGGTAAAGCCGCCGCTGACCGCCGCGCGGGCGCCCGAGGCGATGTCTTCCTTGCCCGTCTGCCCGGGCTCGCGCAGGTGTACATGCGGGTCGATGAGGCCCGGAGATGCGATCAGCCCCGCAGCGTCGATGACGCGCTCGGCCGGACCGGTCGGCAGATCGGGCCCGATGGCGATGATGCGGCCCTCGCCGATGGCGATGTCGGCCACGGCGTCAAAGTGACTGGCCGGATCAATAACACGCGCGCTGCGGATGAGAATCGTGCTCACGCCCAGAGAATAGGTCGCCCCCCGCACGACCGCCCTGATGAGTGCACGCGATCAGTGACAGCCGCGCGCAAAGTCGAGCAGGTACGCCTGCACGTCGAAGAAGTCGATGATGCCGTCGGGGATCCAGTCCGCGATCGGGTTGTGGGCCGAGTAGGCGTTGAGGAACGCGGTCACGTCGAAGATGTCGGCGATGTAGTCGCCGTTGAGATCGGCCGTGCAGGGCTTGAAGGTGAGCTGGGCCGGGTCGCTGGGCACCGGGCCGCACGCGCCTGACCAGATCGCGTCATATTCGCCCAAATGCGAGACGTTGGCACTGGCAATGAACAGGATCGACGTGGGCAACGTCGGAAAGAGAATCGTGATGCCCGGCTCGTTGCCCGTGAGCGGCACGCCGTTGCGACGCCATGTCCAGCGCCCGCCGCCGCCGGGAATCCAGACATCGATCTGCGCGAGAAACTCGATCTGCGCGCCGTGGTGAGCCTCGATCGATTCGGGCTGCTTGTCAATCAGCGGGCAGGGAGTGAAGTCGATCGAGGCTGCAGTCTCGGCAAGGCTGGTCAGCCCGACATGCAAAGCGCCCGACGCGACGCCCCCGGTGAGGATTGAGTGCGTCGCCATAAGTGTGTAGCGGCCGGCGTTGAGAATGAACGCCGCGCCCGCAGCCGATTCGTCGTCGCGGACGGTGGCACCAGCCTGCGTGGCGCTGGCCTGTGTATCGACGCGCGCGATGGCGGTGCCGTGTTCATTGAGCAGGGTGAGCACGGCGTTGCTGCTGGCGGTGCCTGCGGTGAGCACCTTGACGGATTCGCAAGCAGCAGAAAATGAACCGAGGTGCGTCCTGACTGGACGGTGAAGGTCGAACGTGAGCGTGAGCGAAGCGCTGACCGCGGCCGAGACCTGAGCCGGCGCGGTCTGGAAATCGGGCGTGCCCGAGTTGTACGGCACGGCATCGCTGGCCGCATCGCTGGAGAGCGAAGCAAGAAGTCGCCATGTCAGTTGATCGGGCAGGAGCAAGGGGCTGCGCGCGATGCCTTGGGCGTAGGAAGATGCAAGCCCGAGGAGGTTGTCGGGGCAGCCGGGGCAGTTGCTGACGAGTGCGCCAGCGAAGCCAGTGGCGTAGGCATTGAGCTGGGTGCCCAGCAGGTCGAACTCGTCGGCATCGCTGAGCGGGCCGCCGGCGATGAAGGTCTCGCCGTTGCCGGTGATGAGGACGGAATGAACACTGACCACCGGGCCTCCGGCCGAGGCGCAACCGGCCACGAGCGCCAGAACACAAGGCACCGCGACCACAGCGCGATCGCGGATGACGGATAACATGATTTCTCTCCTCACACTCTCTATCCGATGCGTCGCAGGCTTCGCATGCGAACTGAGGAATTCTACCATGAACCGGGGGGTTGTGTCAATGACGAACTTTGCGGTATCGACGGCCTAGGAATCGCGGCACCCGCCAGCACACGAGGGATGAAGAGCGGGTGTTGGCCTGGCACCGTGGGTGATTGGACGGTTGCGGTTGCGAGCTGGGTGCCTGAGAGGCCAAGGGCGTCACACCGGGTCCGATGCGCCTATCGTCCCCACCGGCCTCGAGTAAAAGAGGCTGTGCGGGGTGTAGCGCAGCTTGGTAGCGCGTTTGACTGGGGGTCAAAAGGTCGCAGGTTCAAATCCTGTCACCCCGATTGAAAAGCCTGAGCGGGTCAATAATCCTTTTATGTCTTCCGCCATGACTGTCAAGGACATTTTCGCCCGGTTTGCGACTCTTGGCGACGACGCTCGCCGCAGGCACAACACCAAGGCTGGGGCGCCCGACAACCAGTTCGGCGTGAAACTTGGCGATATTCGTGCGATTGCCAAGACCATCAAGTCAGATCAGCGGCTCGCGTTTGAACTCTGGAGCACCGGCAACCTCGAGGCTCAGCTTCTGGCTGCGCTCATTGTCAAACCCGCGGCCTTGTCCGCTGGTGAGATCGACACGCTGACGCGATCGACGACGTGTGCGCAGGTCGCCGAATGGCTCAACACCTATGTCGTCGCTCAGCACCCGGAGAAAGAAACGCTGCGTGTGAAGTGGATGAAGGACAAGGATCGCTGGGCTTCCCGCGCCGGGTGGCATCTGACGGCTGCCCGCGTGAACAAGGACGCCGCAGGCCTCGACCTTGTCGCGCTGCTCGACCGGATCGAAAAGGAAATGCCCAAAGCCAGGCCCGAAGTGCAGTGGACGATGAACAACACCCTCGGCGCGATCGGCATCAGGCACCCCGAGCACCGCGAGCGCGCGATCGCGATCGGCGAGGCGATCGGCCTCTATCGCGATTGGCCGGTCTCGAAGGGCTGCACGCCGCCGTATGTGCCGGTCTGGGTCAAAGCGATGGTCAAGTAGCGGGGGTCAGCCGCGGTCGAACTGTGGCGGTCTGTCGTGCAAGCAGCGAGTGCAACAGTCTGAGGTCGGGTCGGCCTACGCTGAAGTGACCGAGTGCTCCCGATGGCCAAGCGATCACAGCAAAAGTCAAAGCAGGCAACCAAGCCGCCGCACGCGCGGGCCGAGCGCGGGCCGAAACTACTAACCGGCGGCAATCCGCAGATTGCCAAGGCCGACGGCGATGCGCCGGTGCAGGCGTATATCGCGGCGATGCCGGGCTGGAAGAAGGCTGTCGGGCGCCGCCTTGATGAGCTGATTGTGCGGAGAGTGCCCGATGTGCGCAAGGCGGTGCGCTGGAATACGCCGTTTTATGGCGTCGAGGGCGAGGGCTGGTTCATCGCGTTCCACTGCTGCACGAAGTATGTGAAGGTGACGTTCTTCCGCGGCACATCGCTCGATCCTGTGCCATCTGTTGAGTCGAAGATCAATCACGTGCGCTACCACCACATCTACGAACGTGATCCGATCGATGATGCGCTGTTGACGCAATGGATTGGGCAGGCGTCGGCGTTGCCGGGTGAACACTGCTTTTGAGCGGGCGAGGGAGTTGAACGCCGGCTTATGCATTCAGGTACTCACACGACTGAAGGCTGCTCGTTCTGGCGCTCTTGATCGACATTTTTATGCTTGAGTACGCGATCGGCACGGCGCATGGGAAACTCTGCCAAGGCAAGAATCAGGATGAAGTTGACCACAGCCGCGAGTCCATCCTGCCGGGTGGCAATCAGGATGAAGCCCAAGGCCAGAGCGGCCACGAACAGCAAGGGGCCACGGTCGTTGATGCTCTTTGCTGATCGGAGTTCGACAATTCGATGACACGCGGACCCCGTCCAGAGCGCAACAAGAACCAACCCGCCTATCGCCATGGAAGCAGTGTAGCGGTAGGTCTGAGTGTGGGAGAGGAACTGAATGATTGCCCACGCTGATGGCATTGCCAGGAAGGTCGCCAGCGCGAAGAGGGTCTTTCCGCGCACGAGCGGCACCGGCTGACGGATGATCAGTGCGGCCTGCCAGACATGCATCAGCCAGACCCCAGCGACGATCACTGCCAGGCTCAGTTCAAAGACGATGTTGGACTGCGGCGTCATCGGCGACAATCCAAAGGCAAGGCATGCGAGCGCAGCCAGGCCTGCGTACCACGCCCAGCCGGTCAGTTTGACCCGCCGCGCCACTGTGCGCCACTCGGCTGCGAGGTGCTCTTGCCATTCGACCCCGAGCCCGCATTCGGGGCAAGGCACACCATCGGGGTAGGCGCACGCTGGGCAAGCTGCACCGTCTGGTTGCACTGGCCTGAACAGCCGCTCTGTGAGGACGGTCAGTGTCTGTATCAAAGGGTCCATATCCGTTGACTCAGAACAAGATTACGCTCACGGGCATCCGGCACCGAAGGCTGTGAGGTATGCGAGCGCATCAAAGAAGTCGAAGTTGCCATCGCTGTTGAAGTCCGCGATCGGATCGGAAGCTGAAAATGCGGCCAGGAAAGCGGAGACGTCGAAGAAGTCGAGGGCGCAGTCATTGTTCAGATCAGCCGGGCAGGGCGGGCGCGGCAGCCAGTGGGCGAAGTGGTAGGCCGGGCTTTGACCAGTCTGCGTAAACGTGCCGCCTGCGTAGAGCGTCGGGCCTTGGCCGGTGTCGAAGATGCTCAGGGTGCGGACGGAGGGCAAAATTCCATTGACGCTGCCGCTGAACCCTGAGCCCAGCGGCGACCATGCCGAGCCGTCCCAGCGTGCGATGGTGTTGGCCGGGCTGCCGCCTGCGAGGGTGAACTGTCCGCCTGCGTAGAGCGCCGGGCCCGAGCCATCGTCGAAGACGCTCAGGCTGCGGACCCGTTCGTTCATACCCGAAGCCAGGGGCGACCATGCTGAGCCGTTCCAGCGCGCGATGGAGTTGGCTGTGGTTCCGCCCGCGTGCGTGAAGAAGCCACCGGCATGCAGCACCGGACCCCCGCCGCTGCCATCGTCGAAGGCTGTCAGGGTGAGGACGAAGCCGTTGCTCATGCCCGACCCTAGCGGCGACCAAGCCGAGCCGTTCCAGCGTGCGATGGCGTTGGCCGGTGTGCCGCCCGCTTGAGTGAAGAAGCCGCCGGCATACAGCGCGGGCTCGCCGGTCGGGGTGTCGCTAAAGGCTGTGAGGGCGTAGACATCGCCGTTGATGCCCGAGCCGAGGGGCGACCATGTTGAGCCGTCCCAGCGAGCGATGCGGTTGGCCGCGCTCCCGCCTGCGTGCGTGAAGCTGCCGCCGGCGTAGAGCGCCGGGCCCGAGCCGTCGTCGAAGACCGCGAGGGAGCGGACCCAGTCGTTCATGCCTGAGCCGAGGGGCGACCATGTTGAGCCGTCCCAGCGGGCGATGCGGTTTGCGGTGCTCGGGCCTGCCTGCCAGAAGCCGCCACCGGCGTAGAGCGCCGAGCCTGAGCCATCGTCGAAGACGCTCAGGGTGACCACGGCGTAGTTGATGCCGGCACCGAGCGCCTGCCACGATGAGCCGTCCCAGCGGGCGATGTTGGAGGCCTGAGTGCAACCGGCGATGGTGAAGGATCCGCCGACATACAGAGCCTTGCCGGTGCCGTCATCCCAGACTGCGGCGGTGTAGACGGTGCCATTGAGACCCGGCAGGCACGCGGAGTCGGTCACCCACTGCGGCTGGCACTCATCACCTGCGTGTGCTGCGGGTACGGAGAGCAGTGCCAGGGGCAAGGCACAGGCCAGCCGCAGCAAGATTATCAGATAGGCTGAGGCGTTGGATACATTTGTCTGATTTGTGCTGAGCATGACCAACTCCTTCCCAGCCCATGGTGCGCCAGCGACCCGGCACGATTCATGATACCGGAAAACGCCCGATGCGCGGCAGGGGGATGAGAATTCTTTGCATGGGGAGCGGCTCTGGAAAGCAGGGTGGGCATCGGTGTGCGCCCATCCCGTTTATTGAGGGCGTCAGGGCGGCCCCCTGCCGGGTGCCGGGGCAGGACCCTTGTCTGGTGGTCTCTGTACAATCGAACCTGGTGCCGGTGCGGTGCGTTGAAGTGTGGCGCGATCGGCTGGAGGGTTGGGGTTTGGACGACGGCACAGGCATGGCGGCGGGGCAGGATGCGGGGCAAGCGCAGGCTGAGGTGGTTGCGTTTCTGCGCGGGCGATCGGTCGGGTGTCCGCGCTGCGGCTATGACCTGCGCGATGCCAAGGCCGCAGTGTGTCCAGAGTGCGGCGAGAAACTGGTGCTCAAGATCGGTTCTCCGCGAGCCATGTTTGGATGGCTGGTGCTGGCGATGGCGCCGGGGTGTTTCTCGGGGGTTGCGGCGGTGTTTGTGCTGATTCCGGTTGGCGCGACTCTGTGGCAGCAGCGGTCGTCGCAGACGCTGCCGTGGCCGGTGTTGGGTGCCGATGTGTTCGGGTTTTTCAGTGCGGCGATGGTGGTCGTGATGTATCGGCATCGCCAGCGGATCATGGCGTGGACGACGCGGCGGCAGGCGCTGTTTGCGATCGGGATCTGGGGGATTCATGTCATGGCGCTGGGGCTGTTTGCTCTGGCCATGTGGTTGTGGCAGTAACGGCGCGGGCGAGAGTGGTTCTACGCTTGTCCATGAGCCTTGAACTGCGTCCTGCTGCTGCGACAGATTTGCCATTCGTGCTGGCGCTGACGCGCGATCTGGCTGCGGTCGAGGGGCGGCCCGAGGCGGTGACAGCGAGCGAGGCGGATCTGGCGCGGTTGCTCTTCGGGCCCAGGCCGATGGGGCGGTGCTTTGTGCTCGTGGAGCGCGATGGGCGCGGGGCTGAGCGCGTCGGGCATGCGTGGGTGAGCGCGGTCGTGTCCACATTTGCGGGCACCGCCCGGCTCTATATCGACGACATTGTCATCGCGTCCGAGTTTCGCGGTCGCGGCTTTGGACGGGCAGCGATGGCGCTGCTGGCGGGGCTGGCTGTCCGCGAGGGATTCATGGGCATGGAGTGGTCGGCGGTCGAGGCCAACGAGGGGGCGCTGCGGTTCTATGACCGCCTCGGGGCGCAGCGCACGAGCGGTACGGTGCGCTACAGGCTCGACGAAACGGCGACCAGGCGGTGCGCGGCCAGCGCGATCAGCCCCCGATGAGGACGGTTGGGCAGCACGGGGTCAGGACGCTGGTGGACACGGGGACGCCGCTGGTGGGGTTGGCACCAGCAACCGACGAGCCGAGTTTGGTCGCAGGCCGGCCGCCGATCAGGACCGTCGCACTTCCCATCACTACCGCACCAACGCAGACACCTCCGGACACGACATCGCCCATGACCGAGGCGGGCATTTTGCCGATCATGACGGTGGCCACGCCTGGTCCGGTGATGGGGTCGCCGGTGGCGGTCATGTCAGTCACACGTGCAGCTGGGGTTCCCATGGGTGAGGTCTCCGGGGAGGAAGTCAGGTACGGTCGCGCGGCGTGTCCATCGAGTTCAAGTCCGATGTGTTCAAGCGAGAGAACGCGGCGGAACTCACGCGGGGAAAGTCGGTCAGGTGATGGACCGGTTCTATCGGGCGTCGGGTGCTTCGGCTTCGGCGCGTGCGGTGATGGTTGCCTCGCCCTGGATGTAGACGCGGCCTTTGTAGAAATACTTGGCGAAGACAAGATAGGCGAAAAAGGTGATCATCATCATCGCTGCGAAGAACCAGTAGTAGTTTGCGCCTTCAAGCAGCGTCTGTCCCTCGGCGTTTTTGGTGCTCTCAAGTACCCAGTTGACTCCCATTGCGAAGTAGTTTCCCACCGCGACGCCGAGAAAATATATGCCCATGACGAAGCTTTTCATCTTGGGAGGACTTTGTGTGTATGCGAACTCCAGGCAGACGATCGACACGAGAATTTCTGCCGCCGTCAGCACAAGGTATGCCACAAACTGCCATCCGATGTTCGGTGTCTTGCCCGACTGAATCTGTGATTCGATCCAGGCGCTGATTGCGAATGCGAGTGCAGCGAGCACGAACCCGATTCCGATCTTGCGTAGTGGGGTTGGGTCAAAAAACTTTCCCATCAGCGGATACACAACATAGGCGAAGAACGGAATGCCGGTCAGAATGAGTATGGGGTTGACGAACTGAATCTGAGCTTCGAGCCACTCGACCCCGAGAAAGTTTCTGTCCATCTGTCGCGCTTGCAGCACCCAAGCGGAGCCAGTCTGGTCGAAAATCGCCCAGAACATCATCACGAATACGACAAACAAGGGCGCCAGAGACTTGAGCGCCTGAATCCCTTCTGGGCTGAAGGTTTCCTGCTTGAATTTTTGCCAACCTGCGGGTGGCACATGAATGAACTTGTTGCGTCCAAGCCAGAACACGAACGTTGCGAGTGCCATGAGAACTCCAGGCAATCCAAAGGCGATCCATGGCCCTCCAAAGACGATCGCCTCGCCGGTTTGAGTGTCCGTGCCGATCTTGATTCCTTCAAGGAGCTTTGGGGTCAGCAGGTTGGAGACCGCTGCGCCGACATTGATCGAGAAGTAGAACCAGTTGAAGACGATCGCAAGCAGACGCTTGTTGCCAGATCCAAACTGGTCGCCGACATGCGCCGACACACACGACTTGATTGCGCCTGCTCCGATCGCGATAAAGAGCATGCCTGCGAGCAGCCACGGCTTCATGCCCATTCCCATTGCCGGGGCATAGTCCATCACCGCCAGACACGCATGACCGACGCAATACATCAAACTGATGATCAAGATTGTCTTGTACTTTCCCCAGAACACGTCCGCAACAAGTGCCCCCAGAATCGGAAACGTATACGCAAGCCCGGTGAATGCGTGGTACCAGGCTTTGGCTTCAGACTCAGTCATGTTCGCAGATTCGCCCATTGCGTTGAGCATGTGCAGAGTCATAAAGGTGACAAGTATCCCCTTCATCCCATAGAACGAAAATCGCTCGGCCAGTTCGTTGCCGATGATGAATGGCACACCCGATGGCATGCCTTTGAGGTTCTGGTCCGGGGTGGAGCGATACTTGGTCATGCGCACTCCTCGATGTGTGGGGCAGGCAGCAGGATAGAGGCCCGCGCGCTCCCGCACAAGTGCTTGGCCGATCCTGAACGCGCGCCGAATAAGTCACGTCCCCTAGCAGAAACCGCATGCACCGGCCGCCAATCTTCGCTACGCTGTGGGCATGAAACCTGAACAGTCCCCCAAGAGGTTGGCAGCGAGTGTGGCCATGTTGATCTCCGCCAGCGGTGCGATCGCACTCCTGGGCGGGTGCGAGGAGTCGTCAAGTTCAAATGCTCAACCGGGCGCGAGTCTGATCGATCAGCCCCAGTCCTCGCTCGGCAAGTCCGCAGCAGCGGGGCGGGATCTGGCGGATTCGGTTCGCAATCGCGATGCCTCGACCACAGCAGCCGCGGGTCGGCTCGCGGGTTCGGACACTGTTGAAGTCGGCGGCGTTGCGTTCGCGATCCCGAACGGTTGGCGTTCGGTAGAACCGGCTAACGCGATGCGGGCTGCTGAACTGCACGTCGGGGACTGCCTGACGACATTCAGCGTCGCTGGGGGTTCGATCGACGCGAACATCAACCGATGGGCAGCACAGGTCACAGACACAACCGGGCGTACCGCTCAGCCAAAGATAGAACAGCAAACGATCAATGGCCTTGCCGTCACAATGGTTGAACTTCGAGGCACTTACATGGATGGCATGCCGGGTTCTGGTGTCGCCACGCCGCGTGCTGGGTGGGTTGTGCTCGGGGCGATTGTCCAAACCGGGCGCGGCAATGTCTTCATCAAACTCGTCGGGCCTCAGGAAAGCGTCGGGCAGCATTACGAAGGTTGGATGGCGCTTGTGGGGAGCGCTCGTCGTTCTTGAAGTCGAGGTGTGCAAGCGAGCGTTCATCGTTCGCACCGTTTCTTGTCCTCGCAGGCGAAAGGGACTGTCCGCATCGTGGCTCGCGTCAACGAACACAACGTGCCCGCTTACGGGTTTCTCACACTTCCCGTGATTGTGCTGACCACGTTTGTGCTTTTGCCGACTGTTGCGGGGTTGCTGCTCGGGTTTTTTCAGTGGAGCGGCGGGGCATTGTGGACCAGTGAGACCGGCTGGCAACTGCCGACATGGGTGGGGCTTGCCAACTTCCGCCGACTGATGGTCGATCCCAACATCTCTGCCGGCATCTTCAACACGATTGTCTTCGTCGCTGCGACGGTTCCTGTGTCGGTGTTGATCGCGTTTGTCATTGCGGTGTTGCTCGATGCGCCGTGGTTTCGAGGCCGCACCCTTGTGCGCACAATGATCTTCATGCCCACGATTGTCTCGATTGTTGCGATCGGATTCGTGTGGCGGTGGGTGCTCAACGACGAAGCGGGGCTTCTCAACTGGGCGCTGAGTGGGTTGGGAATTTCGGCGACGCCGCGATGGCTTATCGATGGGTACTGGCCGTTGTTCTGGATCGTGGTTGTGCAGATCTGGCGCAGCATCGGGTTCTGCGCGGTGCTCTATCTCGCGTCGCTCCAGAGTGTCCCGCGAAGCCTGTACGAAGCCGCTGCTCTCGACGGTGCATCTCGCTTCGAAGTCGTGCGCAGCATCACATGGCCGATGGTTGGTCCGATGACCACTTTTCTGCTGGTCACTGGCGTCATCGGCGCGCTTCAGGTCTTCGACCTCGTGTTCATCATGACCGGGCGATCAGAAACTCCCTACACCACCGTTCTGAATCTCGAAATCTACCGACAGTTCACGTATGGCGCGTATGGGTATGCAGCCGCCATCGGAGTGTTGATCTTTGCCATGACGCTCCTGGCGACAGCTGGGCAACTGGCGTGGTTCGGCCGCAGAAGGGGGACACGCTGACCATGGATAGTCGCGCGTTCAGTCGGCCGGGGGTGGTGTGGCGGGCGATCGCTCACGTGGTGGTGTACGCCTTTGCGCTGAGCATGCTCATCCCGTTCGTCTGGATGGTGCTCACCAGCCTCAAGACCGACCTCGAAGCCGGGCAGATGCCTACGCTGGCCACTATCCTGCCGCAGCACGGCTGGCAATGGGAAAACTATCGCAAGGCACTCGAAACCGCCCAACTTGGCGATTTTTATTGGATGAGTACAAGCGTTGCGGTTGTCACGACGGTTCTTGCAGTGGCGCACAACTTGCTTGCGGGGTATGCGTTCGCCAAGCTGCGCTTTCGTGGAAAACGCATTCTCTTTGGCATGACGCTCGCCACGATGATGCTGCCCATTCAGGTCTTCTTTATCTTTGCGTATGTCATCTGCTCTTGGTTGGGATATGTCGACAACTTTCAGGCGCTCGTCGTTCCGTTCCTTGTCAGCGGGTTCGGCATTTTTTATATGAGGCAGGCGATCTCATCGGTGCCCGATGATCTGATCGACGCTGCCCGAATGGACGGCATGGGCGAGTTCGATATCGTGTGGATGGTCGTGCGCCCAATCGTGTGGCCTTCGATCGCGGCGCTGGGAATCTTCAGTTTCGTCAACTCATGGAACAGTTTCTTCTGGCCCCTGATCGTCATTGACTCTCTGAAGAACAAGACTCTGCCGCTGGCGATTGCGGATCTGTCGAACAACATGTATTTCAGCGCGTGGCCTGTGACTATGGCCGCGGGGACCATGCTTGTTGTTCCGCTCGTTCTGGTGTTCTTCCTCGCACAGCGGGCCTTCGTGCAGGGCGTCGCAATGACCGGGCTCAAGGAATAGGAGATCGATTCGTGCGCACATCATTGGTCGTCCTGTTCGGCCTGGCAGCAGGAACTGCCGCGACGATACTTCCAGGCCTCGTCACCGACACAGGCGTGCGAGGCGGGCGCGCCGCAGCGGGGCGCACGCCGATCACTATGGCGGTCTGGGGCATGCCGTTTGAAGATCGCCTGTTTCGCGACCAGTACGCCCGCGGCTACGAGCGCATCGCGCCGGTGCAGGTTGACTATCAACGCCACCCCGACATCTTCGCCAAGTACAACGCATGGCACGCCAAGGGCGAAGGCATTGAGGTCATGCGCCTCGGCATCGACTACTACCGCCAGTTCGTCGAGCGGCGCATGCTCGAACCCCTCACCCCTTACATCAACGACGGCCGCTTCGGGCTGCCCAGCCTCGATCGCTTTCCACAGAGGCTCATCGACGAACTTATGGTCGATGGAGTGCTCTATGCGCTGCCCGAGGATAACGCGATGTACGGCCTGTACTTCAACCGCACCCTCTTCGACGAGTACAACGCTGCAAACCCCGACAGCCCCCTCACCTATCCAAGCGAACACTGGACTTGGCAGGATGTACGCGACGCAGCACGCAAACTTACAGGCCCGCGGCGCACTCTCTTTGGTCCGAGCACATCAAACCCGGATGCTGTGATTGCGGGCTTTGACCTCGAAATCTGGTCATGGCCGTTCTTCAACTTCTTCGCACAAGCCGGAGGCCAACTCTGGAGCGAAGATCAACTCACGACGTACATTGACCAGCAAGCCGGAGTTGATGCGCTGCTGTTCCTGCGCGATTTGATTGTGGATGGCTCGTGGAGGCCTTCGTTCGGACAGGAGGGCGGGACCGGTCCGACCGTGTTCTTCCCCGCCGGGCGCGTGGCGATGCTCTATGGTGGGTCGTGGCTCGTGCCGAAGTTCGAGAACGACAACCCCAACTTCGATTTTGTCGTGGTGCCCGTGCCGCGGGGGCGTGTGCCTGCGGTGGTGACGGGGGCGGTGCTTTGGGGGATGAGCACGAACGCGAAGAACAAGACAGCGGGTTGGTCGATGATCTCGTGGCTTGTCGAGGATGCACAGGCCGAAGCCTATTGGGATCGCCTGCGGGTTGCCCCGCCTGCCAACCTGAATGTGCTGCACTCTTCGGCGTATCGGTCGACGCGAGGGCTTGAGAGTGAGACGCGGCCGGGGACATACGAAATTCAGCCGATGCCTGAATCGAAGTTCGAGGATCGGGCAGCGTGGACGCTGTACACATGGGAGATTGATGAGCAGATCGGCCGCGCACCCGGGTGGATCGCGACCGGGCTCTACCAGGACAAGTTGCAGTCCGAGATTCACAGCCTTCTTCAGGAATACCTGCGTCAGCCTGGTACGGTGGGCGGGGGGAACGGGGTGGATCCGCAAGTGGTGCTCAGACGGGCGGCCTCGGCGGTGCATGCGCACATCGACGCAGATCGTGCAGCCAAAGGACTGCCTCCGGCGAAGCGGTGAACCGCAACAACACTCGTCGTCAAGAAGGAAACGACGGCGGGCTCGCACGAGACACCGGATCCATTGGCCAGTCCGACCTCAGCGGCGACGGCGCATCGCTGCGACACTGCCAATACAGAGTAACGTCAGTGTACTCGGAGCAGGGATGAACTTGACAGCAAGTGTCATGGTGCTTCCGGCATGCAGAATGCCTTCCACGCCGCCTCCGAAGTCATCGACTGTGTCCCATAGCGTCAGAAGAATGTGGGGCGGCTGAACGTAGAAGTCGTGACCGAGGCTGATCAGGTCAACCAGACCCCCCGAGGTATTGGTCTCGGTTCCCGGCGTGTTGGTGGAGCTGGGGTTGATCGAGAACCCTGTGGTCATGTCCTTGTCTGTGAACTCGATGCGAAACTCGCTGAGCCATGAGGGGCTCAAGGCAGTGTGAGTCAAGTCCCATTCGAGGCCATAAATGTGAGCCGGTTCCGGTATCCATCCCGCAGCAGCAGCGAGATCAATATTGAAGGCGACGGCGTTTGGAAAGCCGTAGGTGTAGTTGATGTCTTGCAAGAACGTGATACGGATATTTGCGGGAGTTCCATTGCGGGTATTGGACACCGATATGCTGAACAGATTGTCTGCGTTGACGACCTGAGTATGAGGAGTGGCAGCAGTATTGGGCTGAGTGTTCGGATCTGCATGGGCGGCAGTTACCAGGGCAGCAACAGCGAGAGCAACGCGCTTCATCATGATTTTTTCTCCTGGGACAGGCAAAACTGGCGATTGACGATCAATATCACGCATTGAGCCGGGCCTGAATTGCGACATCTATATCCTCAATAATTTGTTTATACCGAGATATGGCGTCGTTGTCAATGAGAAGAGATGGAATGGGACAAAATGAACAGCCCCCGCCACGAGGACGGGGGCTGTGAATCACTCAGATGAGTGGTGACCCGTCAAGCCGGATTAGCGGCGACGACGGATGCTGGCCAAGCCGCCGAGGCCGAGGAGGGCCAGAGCGCCGGGGGCCGGAACGATCTTGGTGCCGATGGAAACCCAGCTGCCCGCGAGGAGCACGCCTTCGTTGCCGCCGCCGAAGTCGTTGAAGGTGTCCCAGAGGGTCAGGTGGAGGAGACCCGGGTTGAGGGTGAAGTCGAGGCCGAGACCGACGAGGTCAACCTTCGAGCCGCCCGAGTTGTTGTTCTCGGGGCCACCGGAGCCAGCCGTGCCGCTCGGGCTCAGGCCGACGCCGGTTGTGGCACCAGCGTCGGTGAACTCAATGCGGAACTCGCTGAGCCACGACGGGCTGAACGCGGTGTGAGTCGTGTTCCAACCGATCGCGTGGATGTAGGCTTCGGCGCCGGCGGGCTTGCCGACGACTGCAGCCAGATCGATCACGAACACGGTGGCGTTCGGGAACCCGAAGGTGTAGTTGATGTCCTGATTGAACGTGAGTTGGATGTTCCACTCGTTGGAACGGCTGTTCGACAGGCTGACATCAGCAACGTCGAGCAGGTTGACGACCTGGGTCGGAGCAATGGCGTTGCCATTGGTCGCGCTCAGGTGCGGATTCGCGCTGGCGGCGGCAGCCAGACCAGCAACAGCAAGAACAGCAAGCTTCGTCATGTCTCAATCTCCTAAAAAACGAACTATCCTCTACTCTCGACGCCGAACACTTATCCGACGTCACTCCCATCTCCATCCAGCCGGGCGCGGATGCACGGCTTGAATCCTGAATGTCTTGGGGAAGCCTTGTCTCTCTCAACTTTCCCTATGACTCGTCCTACGACTCGGTTGGCTTATGGCGGAAAACACAAGCCTCCGGTTTCCTGACAGAGAGTAGTAATACCAGACCCCATGTACCGGTGTCAACCCTTGTTTTGAATTCTGCCAGCAAAAGCGCGAAAAAATCTTATCGGTGAGTCAAATTCTTGCCCATCCTGCCCAGTCGGCTCAGCAGTCGCATAGCCAGAGAAATGATGCGGCGGGAATGGAGTGATATCACAACTGCATACAGGATCTATAGATAGGAGTGCGATCCTGACAAGCCGACACGCCGGTTCCTCCAAACTTGGCGGACAGGCACCGAAACAGGTGGTTGTGAGCGTTTCAAGAGGGAAAAGCACAATGGGCCAAGAGAAATGGACCGATAATCACGTTTGATGCTGGTTTCTCGTACAGGCGAGGCGTTAGGACTGGGGCAATTTCACTTAGTTCTGGTTGTTTCACCACCGCTCGCCGTCGGTCTTTGGCTGCAGAGGCCAAGGGTCGGGAGTTTCGCCGTTGATGGTGATCCCGCCATGGATGCCGGATTTGACCATGTTGAGAAAATCGCAGGGGAAGGGCAGGGTTGGTTCAGTCAGTTCAGTCAGTCGGCGTGTGTGCTCGGGAGAAAGCGTGATCGACAGTGCAGCGATGTTGTCGGCGAGTTGGTCGAGGCGGCGAGCACCGATGATCGTACTGGCTACCCCCGGGCGATCCTGCACCCACCGCAGCGCTACCTGAGCCGGCGAAGCACCGATCTGGCTCCCGATTGCGACGAGGGCGTCGATGACGTCGTAGGCGCGATCGGTGAGGTGCTTGCTGTCTTCCTTGACGCGGGTCTGATCAGAGGGCCTGGCATCGCGGCGGAATTTCCCCGAGAGAACGCCGCCGCGAAGTGGGCTCCAAGGGGTGACGCCGAGTCCGAGTGCGCGGGCCATGGGAATGAGTTCGGCTTCGACGGTGCGCTCAAGAAGGGAGTATTCGATCTGGAGGGCGACGAGGGGCGTCCAGTCGCGGAAGATGGCTTCGTACTGGGCCTGAGCGCAGACCCACGCGGGATGATCGCTGAATCCGAGGTAGCGGACTTTGCCCTGCTGGACGAGGACATCGAGGGCTTTCATGGTTTCGTCGATGGGCGTGTTCTGGTCCCAGAAGTGTGCGAGGTAGAGGTCGATGTAGTCGGTCTGGAGGCGACGGAGCGATTGTTCGCAGGCTGCGATGATGCTCTTGCGATTCGCGCCGCCGCCGTTGGGGTCGCCAGCGTAGAGGTTGCCCATGAATTTTGTGGCGATGACGATGCGGTCGCGTTTTCCCTTGCCTGGGCCTTTGGTGAAGTAATCGCCAAGGATCTTTTCGGAGTGTCCGTTGTTATAAATGTTGGCGGTGTCGATGAAGTTTCCGCCGGCGTCGATGTAGGCTTTGATGAGGGCGAAGGATTCTTCGGGCCCAACGCCGATGCTCCACTCATTGCCAAAGGTCATGGCACCGAGGCAGAACGGGCTGACGCGGAGGCCGGATCGACCGAGGGTGACATAGTGGGCGAGTGACATGGGGGTTCCTCTGTGGGGTTTGGTGTGGGGATGTGCGGGAGTTTAGACAGTGAGGGCCTGATGGCGCGACAGATCTGGATCAGCGGGAAGTATGAGGATGATCGAGGGAAGCGACAGAAGCCGCGTGAGGTTGAGGCTGCGTTTCGATCATTTGTACTGTCGAGCGGTCGGGACGGGCTTTCACCCGCGCAGGCGTATGTGTGCTCGGGTCGGCGGCTGATCCAGCGGACGATGTGGGGGCGTCGGATGCAGAAGTTTTTCTGGCTGAGTCTGGTTGTGGTCATTGTGAGTCTGAGCGCCTTGATTTGCGCTCTTGGGGTAGAGGAGCATGTCAATGGGAACACGGCGTGGTGGCAGATGGCAATGGCAGTATGTGTTGCAATTGTGCTGATCACCAGCGTGCTTTTATCAAGCCGCATCGATCGTTGGCAGCTTCGGCGCGAGTTTGCGCGGTTTACGAAGGCGGAGCCGGCGTGTCTGGTGTGCGGGTATGAACTGGTGGGATTGGCGGCTGAGCACGATGGATGCACCGTGTGCCCGGAGTGCGGCGGAGCGTGGAGAGTGGAGGGGATGTTTGCGGAGTTGAGAACTTGAAGGGGGAGAGGGATGCGAGGGGGTGGGGTGATTGCGATTGGGCGTGCGCTTGCGTTTGCGTATTGGTATGCGACCGCGCTTGCGCTTGGGCCTCTTTTAGGAGTTGGCGCGGTGGACCAGTTCGCGCAGGAGATCGAAGGCTGCGAGCGGGGTGAGCGATTCGATCTTGACTTCGCGTAGATCGTCAACCACCGGGTGTGGCTCGGACGGCGTAAAGAGCGAGAGTTGCGGGCGTGTATCCGCTTTCTTGCGTGAACGGGCGACAGGTGCGGCGTTGTGCTCAACAGCGAGTGAATCGAGAATTTCGCGGGCGCGGTCGGTGACTGGCGTGGGGACGCCGGCGAGGCGCGCGACGTGAACGCCATAGGACTGATCGGCTCTGCCCGGTCGGATTTCGTGCAGGAACACGATTTCGGGGCGTCCTGGGGTTGTTTCCCATTCGCGCACCGCGACGTGGAGATTGCGAACCTTTCCGCCCATGCGTTCTTCGAGGTCGGTCAGTTCGTGGTAATGCGTGGCGAAGAGTGTGAGCGGGCCGAGGGCGGCGAGGTGTTCGGTGATCGCCCACGCGAGACTCAGGCCATCGAGTGTGCTGGTGCCGCGGCCGATTTCATCGAGAATGACGAGGCTTTGGCTGGTGGCGTTGTTGAGGATGTTGGCAGTTTCGATCATTTCGACCATGAATGTGGACTGCCCGCGATGGAGGGCGTCGTCGGCACCGACGCGGGTGAAGATGCGGTCAACGATGCCGACGCGGGCGCTCGAAGCGGGAATGAAACTGCCGGTTTGAGCCAGGAGGACGAGGAGGGCGGTCTGGCGGATGAATGTGCTTTTGCCGGCCATGTTCGGGCCGGTGATGAGTGCGAGAGGCGCTTCGCCGTCGGTTGCGAGTGTGAGGTCATTGGGGACGAAGGGGGTTTCGAGAGTTTCGGCCAGGACGGGATGGCGTCCGTCGCGAATGTCGATGCCGGGCTGGGCGACGACTTCGGGGCAGGTCCAGTTGAGAAGTTGAGCCTTCTGGCCGAGGGCGAGTACGGTGTCGAGGTAGGCGATGATGTCGGCGTAGTGACCGAGAGGGTTGACGATGGCCATGGCCTGGGTGCAGAGTGATGCGAAGAGGGCGCGTTCGCGCTCGAGCGCACGGGATTCGGCTGTGGTGACCTTGTGCTCGAACTCGCGAAGTTCGGGTGTGATGTAGCGCTCGGCGTTTTTGAGGGTTTGTTTGCGGCTGAAGGCGTCGGGGGCGCGGCGTGCCTGTGCGGAGGGAAGTTCGATGTAGTAGCCGAAGACACGGTTGAAACCGACTTTGAGGCTTGGCAGATCGTGCTCGGCGATGAGACGGGCCTGATAGTCGGCGAGCCAGGTGCTGGCGTCGTTGGCGAGGGTGCGTGCTTCGTCGAGGGCAGGGTCGATGCCATCGCGAATGAGCCCGCCTTCGCGCAGGTGGTGAGGGGGAGTTTCGACGCATGTGCGGGTGATTTCGGCAGCGACGGGGGCGATGGTGTCGAGGAGGGCGGTGAGCGCGTCGAACTGGGCTTTGAAGGCTGGAGCGAGGCGGATGGCGTCGATGACGGGCTCGATGCACAAGACGGAGCGCGCGAGTGCGACAAGATCGCGGGGGGTAGCGCGTCCGAGTGCGATGCGACCGGCGATGCGTGCGATGTCCTGCATGCCTGCCAGGGCAGTGGCCAGATCGTCAGCGGTGTGAGTGTCGGTCGCGCAGACCTGCACACACCGTTGGCGCGTGTGAATTTCGTCAAGGTCGCGGCTCGGCGCGCAGAGCCAGTCTCTGATGAGTCGCTTGCCCATGGGCGTGCGGAAGAGCGAGCGTTTGGTGTGTGCGGGACGAAGGAAGATGCCAAGCAGCGAGCCTTCGATGAGTTCGCTGCGGATGGTGCGTTCGATTTCGAGTGAGCGGAGAGAGGCTGCGTCGATGCAGCAGATGTGGTCGTTGGTTTCGCGCTGAGGTGGGCGAAGGTGGAGAAGCGAGCGCGATTGATTCTGGAACTCAGACCCTGAACGTGCATCGGAGGGCGATCGGCCGAGGCTCTGGGTTTCTTCGAGATATCGAAGGATGACGCCGATGGCGGGGATGGTGGGGTCGTCGGGTGCGAGGCCGAAACCTTCTACTCCGGCAACGTGGAAGTGCTGGCGAATGGCCTGCATGGCTTCGTCGGTGCGAAAGTGCCATGCGGGGCGAGGCGTGGGTGCGGCACCGAGTGGTTCGGCGAGTTCGGCGATGCGTGGGGGGAGTCGGCCGTCGGCGGTTTCGGCGTAGAGAAGTTCGCCGATGCCGAAGCGTGCCAGAGAGTCGATCGTTGTGCGCGCGCCCATGGTGCGTGAGTCGAGCACGCGGAAGACGCCCGTCGAGAGATCGACAAGAGCAGCCGCGATGGTGAGGTCATCGACATAGGCGACGGCTGCGAGGTGGGCGGTGCGATCGTCGCGGACGAGGGATTCATCGACCAGCGTGCCGGGCGTGATGACGGAGGTGACGGCGCGTTCGACGAGGCCTTTGGCTTCGGCGGGGTCTTCGATCTGGTCGGCGACGGCGATGCGAAGGCCCTGATCGACGGCTCGCTTGAGGTAGGTGTTGAGTTGGTGGTGTGGAACTCCGGCCATGGGGACACCGGCGGGGCGTTCGGTGAGGGTGAGGCCCAGGGCGCGGCTCATGAGGACGGCGTCGTCAAAGAAAAGTTCGTAGAAGTCCCCGACGCGCATGAAGAGGATGCAGCCGGGGTACTGCTGCTTCATGGCCAGGTACTGGCGCATGGCTGGGGAGTCGCGTGGGTCTCTGGACACGGTTGAGAGCGTAGGAAAGTGTGTGGGAGGAGGGAAAGGTGTGAGCGGGAGGTTCGGAAACCGCTTGTTGAGGGTGTGGGGACTTTGGGAGGGGTGCGTGGAATTTTGATCAGGACGTGAAAGTGGGCTTTGACGCGGCCCGGGATATTTGTACACTGTCTGGTGCTGGGTTTATGGGTGTCGCACGGATGTGCAGAACTGGTGGGGTGAACGTGTCGAATCCGCTTCAATCGGACATGAATGAGGAGCAACTGGTTTCGCGCGCGGTGGCGGGGGACGAGGAGGCTCTGTGTGATCTGCTGAGGATTTTCGGACCCATGGTCCGTGACCGGGTCAAGGGCCGCATCGGGGCTCAGTGGCGAACCGCGCTCGATGAGGACGACGTGATGCAGGTGACCTACCTGGAGGCGTTCCTGCTGATCAATCAGTTTCAGTCTCGTGGGCCTGGTTCGTTTATGGCATGGCTGGGGCATGTGGCGGAGAACAATCTGCGCGATGCGGTGCGTGGGTTGCAGGCTGCCAAGAGGCCGGACCCGAGGCGGCAAGTACAGCCCAAGGGCAACTCGGATTCATTTGTGGCGCTGGTTGAGATGTTGGGGTCGTCGGATACGACACCGAGTCGGCATGCTGCAAAGGATGAGGCCAAGCAGTTTCTGGAGGCGGCGCTCGGCACCTTGCCTCCTGATTATGAGCGCGTGGTAAGGCTTTACGATCTGGAGTGTCTTGGCGCGGCAGAAGTTGCCGAGCAGTTGGGACGCTCTGCGGGGGCGATCTACATGCTTCGGGCGCGGGCGCACGAGAGGCTCAAGGAGTCGATGGGCGCGGCATCGCGGTTCTTCACGGATGCGGGTTGATTGGCAAGAGTCGCGTGTGAGAGAGGATTTCGATGTCAACGAGCCCGAGTTCTCCGACTCCTCCGCGCTCGTTAGAGACGGATCTGATTGAAGCCGCCCGAATTCAGGCGCAGCACGGCGTGGTGGGAGGGACGCGTGGGCCTGGTGGCGGGTCGATTCCGGGCTATCGCCTGCTCAAGGAGATCCATCGCGGGGGGCAAGGGGTTGTGTACCTTGCGATTCAGGAAGCGACGCGGCGGAAGGTCGCGATCAAGGTCATGCGCGAGGGGCCGTTCGCCGGCGAGCACGACCTGGCGCGCTTCGAGCGCGAGGTGCAGGTGCTTGCGCAGTTGAACGACCCGCACATCGTGACGATTCATGACAGCGGGAGTTGCGGGGGGTGCTGCTATTTTGTGATGGACTATGTGGCGGGCTTGCCGCTCGATCAGCATGTGAAGTTGATGGAGCTGACGGTGCTGGATCGTCTGGGGCTGTTTGCGACGGTGTGTGAAGCGGTGAATACGGCGCACCTGCAAGGCGTAATTCATCGCGATCTCAAGCCGGGGAACATCCGGGTGGATCCGCAAGGCGTGCCGAAGGTGCTTGATTTTGGACTTGCCAAACTGACGGGTGATGAAAACGGGTCTGAAGAGTCCACGGTGACGCAGATGACGATGACGGGCCAGTTCGTGGGTTCGATCCCTTGGGCCAGCCCGGAGCAGGCCTTGGGGGAGTCGAACAAAATTGATGTGCGGACGGATGTGTATTCGCTGGGTGTGATTCTGTATCAGTTGCTGGTCGGGGAGTTTCCGTACAAGGTGGATGGGTCTTTGCGTGATGTGCTCGATTCGATCGCCAAAGTGGAGCCGGTGCGCCCGAGTCTGCGGGCCAAGGGGATTCACTCGGAGGTGGATGCGATCGTGCTCAAAGCACTGAGCAAGAGTCGGGCGGGCCGATATCAGACGGCGGGTGAACTGGGGCGCGATGTGCGGCGATTCCTGGCTGGGGAAGCAATCGAGGCCAAGCGAGACAGTGCGTGGTATCTGCTTCAGAAGTCGATGCAGCGGTACTGGTTGCAGTCACTGGTCGCGAGCGGGTTTCTTGTGCTTGTGCTGGCGTTTGCGGTGACGATGACGTTGATGTTCAACGTGCAGAGCAAGCTGCTGGGTGCCGCGGCATCGGAGCGCGATCACTTCGCTGGCGAACGCTCCAAACTGATCGAACGGCTTGAGGAGGCAGAACGCGAGATCGAGCGTTTGCGCGGGAATGGCGAACCGGTCATTGTGGGTACGGATTGACTGTTCTCGGACGCAGAGAAGCAGAAAGTGTGCGTCTGGTGCGGCCTGGGCGAATGGTGCGGGCGGTGCATATGAAATCGAAGATCGATTGTGTCGATACGTTGCGAGGCGACAATGGAGAACTCTCGCGATGGATCACAAATTGATACGACGATTGAATGCCATCGGAGCGGTGGTCTGGGCGGGCAGTCTGGGGGTGTTGGGGCTGGTGGCGCTGGCATCGTGGGAGCGTGGGCTCGTCGAAACGGCGTTTGGGGTCGGTTTTGTTTTTTCGTGCGTTTTTCTTGGGATTTTTCTACTTTCTGGGCGGGTGTTCAACGGGGCTGTGCTGCTTGCAGCCGGGCTGGCGGGATTGGTTGGATTCTGGTTCGAGCCTCTGGAAGGTCTGATCGGGCATCTGATCGTGGGGCTGGTTGATGTGGCGGGGTTCACTGATGCGCATCTGCTTGATCGGTTTGTGCTGCCGTTGTCGATCGCGGCGGCGAGCGGAGTGATGGGGTTGTCGCTGTGTGCTGCTACGAGTAGTGCGGCGGTTGGGGCGCAGACTGCACTGGCGGGGTTGATTGCGAGTGTGTGTCCGCTGGCGCCCGGCAACCCGATGTATCTGCTCGGCGCGGCGGTGGTGCTGTGGAACTTGATCGTGATGTTGAGTCTGGGTTCGTGGGCGCGCGATCACGCGATGCGTCTGAGCAGTTCTGTGGGTGTGGTCAGGCTTGGTCAGGAAGGTCCATTGGCGTCGCTGGAACGCGGATCGAGGAAGGTTCCGCCTTCGGTTTCGCGCAGATAAGGCACGAGGACTGCGGGCAGGCTTTTGAGCCCGCGGCGACGTGCTTTTGCAACAGCGTAGACGAGTGATTGGTGGACGCGTTTGCGCACGGCATCGGTGATCGTCAGGTTCCAGGCTTCCATCTGATCGAGTGCGAAGCACCAGGCCTGGCGTTCTTCGAGGCAGCGTGGAGAGAAGACATTGAACCCGATTGCGTGGTGTCCGATTTCGTGGAGAAATACGGCTGCGGAGACCGGTCCACAGGGGCGTGGGGACTCGATGAGTCGTGCGACTGTGCCATCGCGATAGGTGACCTGCCACGCGACGCCGGAGGTGCTGTTGCGCCATTTGCGCACGCGAATCTGATAACGCGAGAGCATTTCGCGCTGCATTGTTTCATAGCGAAGTTGTGCGGGGCGTGCGCGTGAGATCTGGCGCGATGCTGGGCGCAGCGATGGCGCAAGGGGCTTGAGTTTGGCCCTGGGCGCAATCGGATGGCGAAGAAGATCCCAGAGAGTGGTCATGGCGATGTTGAGGGGGTGATCGGGGCGGGTGGAACGACCGAGGCGACCTGAACGCCTCTCGTGAGGGATTGTTTGCCGAGTCGGAATTGTTGCCAGGTCATGGGTTTCTTTCCGGCGGGCTGAACTTCGAGCAGTTCGAGAGCGGAGCGATGTGCGCAGGCGATGAGGCCATGGTCGGGGTCGAGGAGGATGCCGGGCGCGGTTTCGATTGATTGATCGGTATGGGTGTCGTGCGATTTCGCACGGAGGATCTTGAGTTGGGCTGAATTGATGGAAATGGCGACCCCGGGCCAGGGGGTGAGCGCGTGGATGCGGCTGCGGACCTGTCGGGCATGGGCATTGAAATCGACCCATGCGTCTTCGCGACGGAGTTTGGGAGCAAGGGTGATGATGGATTCATCCTGCTCGCGCGGGTGCAGAGTGCCCGAAGCGTGGGCGTCGAGGACGCGGGCGATGAGGGCGGGGCCGTCGCTGGCGAGGAGATCGTGAAGTTCGCCAGCGGTGAGATGAGGCTCGATGGGGCGGGTGGACTGGCTGAGAATAAGGCCCGCATCCATGCGACTGGCGAGTGTGATGACGGAATTTCCGGTTTCGGCGTCGCCAGCGAGGATGGCAGCGTTGATTGGTGCTGCACCGCGCCAGCGAGGCAGGAGTGAAGCGTGCAGGTTGATGGCGAAGCGATCGGCGAGCAGGTTTGGCCCGAGTTTTTGGCCAAAAGCGATAACGATGAAAGCGTCGGCTTCGAGCGTGCGGAGGCGGGCTACGACATCGGGGTCGGCGATTGAGGGTGGGCGAAGCAGCGGGACATCGGGCAGAGCGTCCGCAGCCCAAGTGGCGATCGGAGTTGGAGAGAGGTGAGAGCCCCGTCCTGCGGGGCGGTCGGGTTGGGTGACTACGGCGAGGACGGTGTGCTGCCTGGCGAGAAACTCGAAGGAGGGTTGGCCAAAAGCACCTGAGCCGAAGAACACGAGTCGCATGATGCAGGATATGCGAGATCAGCGGAGACCGGCGCGTCGTTCGAGTTCTCGCACCTGCGCGCGCACGCTGGCGCGAGATGCCTGTACCATGCGATCGAGGAAGAGGACGCCATCGATATGGTCGAACTCGTGCTGCACGCAGCGGGCGAAAAGCCCGGTGGCGCGATGTGAAAAACGGTTGCCTTGGAGGTCGGTTGCGGTGACGGTGATTTCGCTGGGGCGGATGACATCGCCATGGATGTCGGGGAGGCTGAGGCAACCTTCTTCATGAATCTCGACGGTGCGGGCGGGTTGGGAGAGTTCGGGGTTGATGTAGACGATGGGTCCTTGAGTGGCGGTCGGGGGTGAGGCGCCCGGGTCGCGGTCTTCGCCTTCGGGGATGTCGATGACGAAGAGTCTCCAGGGGAGTCCGACCTGAGGAGCGGCAAGTCCGATACCGTTTGCTTCGCGCATGAGTTCGAGCATGCGGTTGGCAATGGCGGCAATGCCTGGGGAGAGGTCGATGGGCTGTGCCTTTTGCCGCAGAATGGGATCCGGGTAGAGCCGGATGCGAAGTGTTGCCGGATCGGGGTTCATGGCCCGATGGTACGCTGGAGAGGGTTCGGCGGGGGCACCGGGGGCATGTGCGACCTAGACTGACGCTCGGCAGAATGGGTTCCTAACTGGCTTGAGGGCTTGGCGTGGCATTGTTCGGCAAAAAGACTCAGGACGAAGACGAAAAGAAGCCGCTGCAGGGCGATGACGCGGGCGACGCTTCGAGTTCGGGCGAAAGTGGGGATGAGTTCTCGCCAGACAAGGCGGCGAACTTCTTCGGGCACGCGCGGACGACGTACGAGTCATCGAACTTCGAGTACTCGGTGCAGTTGTGGCTTCGGGGGTTGCGATGGGATCCGATGGATCTCTCTGCGGTTAAGAATCTGATGCAGGCTGCGGGTGAGTACATGAATGCGAGCGGCAAGAAGGTGCCGAGCAAGGATATTGCGAAGGTTGCGTCGGATGCCAAGGGCGCGGTGCGGCGGTATTTGTCGGAACTGACCGTGGTGGCGTTCAAGCCTGCGGACATGATTGCGAATTTGAAGGCTGGGGAAGCTGCGGGGGGCGTGAACGCTGAAGAGATCGCGGGGTTCTTCGGAGAGCGGGCGTTTACGCTGGCCAAGCGGGAAAAGAAGCCTCGCAAGGACGTGTTTGTGCGTCTTATGGATGTGTTCAACGCGGCCAAGAACTTCAAGCTGGCGGTGGAGGCGGGCGTGATTGCCCAGCAGTTGGACCAGTCGGACGGGGCGCTGCAGGCTGAAGTGCGAAACATGATGGCGCAGCAGACGATGGCGAGCGGGGGGTTCGATCAGATCGGGCAGGAGGGTGGATTTCGCAAGAACATTCGCAACGCGGCCAAGCAGGCGGATCTGGAGGCGGGTGACCGCATGGTCCGGACTGATGACGAGAAGGACCGGCTGGTTGTTGCGGCGGAAAAGGAATATCAGGACAAGCCGGGAGATGTCATTGCGATCGACAATTACGCCAAGCGCCTTCTGGAGCGTGGGAAGGCTGGGGACCATCTTCGGGCGATGACGGTGTACAACTCTGCGTATGAGACGACGAGGCAGTTTCGATTCAGGCAGAAGTCGGGAGATATTCAGATTCAACTTGCGCGCCGGAGTCTGGCGCATGCGAAGCAGATTGCGGAGAAGAAGCCCGATGACGTTGATGCGCAGGCGCGGGTGGAATCGTTGCACAAGGAACTGGACCGGGTTGAACTGGCGGAGCTCGAGTTGCGGGTGCAGAACTATCCGACTGATCTACAGTTGAAGTTTCTGCTGGGCAAGAAACTGTTTGAACTTGGTCGTTTTGATGATTCGATCCAGTACTTTCAGGAAGCGCAAGGCGATTCGAAGAATCGGGCAATGGTGCTGTACTACATGGGCCGTGCGTTCTCGAACCTGAGTGGGTGGGAGTCGGAGGCCATCACGACGCTTCGGCGAGCGATTACGGAATTGGTTGACGATCGCGGCGAACTGGCGCTGGAGCTTCGGTATTACCTGATGGCGGCGCTGATGGTCAAGGCGTCGCGCGAGCGTGAGCGGAACTCTGCGGAAGAGGCGGATGAGCTGGCAGCGGGGATCGCGATGGAGAGGTTCAGTTATCGCGACATTCGCGAGAAGCGGGCGGAGATCAAGAAGTTGCTCGATGAACTGAAGGACTGACACGCGATGGACGCGGTGGTCATTATTCCGGCCCGTCTGGGATCGACGCGGTTTCCTGCGAAGGTGCTTGCGGACAAGACGGGCAAGCCTCTGATTCAGCATGTGTATGAGGCTGCGCGTGCGAGCCGGGCGACGCGCGTGGTGGTGGCGACGGACGCCGAGGTGGTGGCGGAGCGCGTGCGGGGGTTTGGTGGGGAGGCGGTGCTGACTTCGGAGGCGCATCCGAATGGTTCGAGCCGACTTGCGGAGGCTGCGCAGGTGCTTGGTCTGGGGGATGAGCAGGTGGTGGTGAATGTGCAGGGGGACGAGCCGGAGCTTGAGCCTGCGGTGGTGGATGCAGCGATCCGGGTGCTGGAGATGTCGGGGGCGGACATGGGGACGGTGGCCACGCCGATCGAGGAAGAGTCGGATTTTGTGAGTCGGCATGTGGTGAAGGTGGTGACGCGGACTGGTTTTGATGCGATCGAGCGAGCGATGTATTTTTCGCGATCTCCGATACCTTGCTCACGCGATGGTGGGGAGGTGCGGCGTCTGAGGCATGTGGGGATTTACACGTATCGGGTGAAGTTTCTGCGGCAGTATGTGGAGTTGGAACCGACGCCTCTGGAAGTGGCTGAAGCCCTTGAGCAGTTGCGGGTGCTGGAGCATGGGTATGAGATTGCGGTGGCGATTGAGAGGGTGAACTCGGTGGGTGTGGATACACCGGCGGACTATGAGCGGTTTGTGTCGAGATACAAGGCGGGCCAGGTTGGCCTATGAGACGTTGCCGACCGGGTGGTTGTGGTCTAGGCTTAGGGCCCAATGTTCGCGGATGTGGCGGAATTGGCAGACGCGCTAGGTTCAGGTCCTAGTGGGAGTAAAATCCCGTGGAGGTTCGAGCCCTCTCATCCGCATTGCCTGCCGTCTGGCGGGCTTTTTTTATGCGCGAAGGTGTGCCGGGTTCGCTACACTCTCGGCCCCATGAGCAAAACGACTGCGAAGCGCCAGACGAAACCGGGCAAGAAGAAGGCTGTGACATTGACCGCGGCGACGGCTGACCGGCATGTGCTGTATGAGCGCACGGTGCAGAACGTGGTGGCGGAAATCGATTTCATTGATCGAGTGTACAAGAAGTTGCGCGGGCGGCATGCTTCGAGGCTGCGCGAGGATTTTTGCGGAACGGGAAACAGTTCTGTGGAGTGGGTGCGTCGAAGGCTTACGAATGTGGCGGTGGGGCTGGACATCGATCAGAAGACGCTGGATTGGGGCGCAGCGCGGCATGTTGCGTCGCTGTCGCCCGAGGAGCAGGAGCGTGTGCAGTTGATCAATCGGAATGTGCTGAAGCCGGGGAATGCGAAGCGGATGGATTGCATTCTGGCGATGAACTTCAGTTACTGGATCTTCGACACGCGTGCTTTGATGAAGGAGTACTTTCGGTCGGTGCATCGCTCGCTGGGGAAGGGTGGCGTGTTCTTTCTGGATTTTTATGGGGGGAGCGAGTCGATTCTGGAGGTTGAAGAGAAGCGTGCAATGAAGGGTTATACGTATGTCTGGGAGCAGGCGACGTTCAACCCGATCACGAACAAGGTCCGGTGCTATATCCACTTTGAGTTTCCGGATGGAACGAAGATGGAGAGGGCGTTTCGGTATGACTGGCGGGTGTGGTCGCTGCCGGAGATTCGGGAGTTGCTTGCCGAGGCGGGGTTTGGGGAGGTGACGGTGTACTGGGAAGGGGATGACGGGAAGGGCGGCGGGAACGGGGTGTTCAGGCCGACGATGAAGGGTGAGGCGTGCCAGACGTTTGTGTGCTATGTTGTCGCCGAGCGGGACAAGCGTGTCCTACGCTGAGGTTCGATGCAGGCACTGAAGGATCTGAGTTCGGACCTTGAGCCTCTGGCGCTGTTTCTCGCGAGCCAGCTGGAGCGAGTGTCGGTGCGTTTTGATGAGCACTTGCGGTGCGAGTTGCCGCCGGTGTCGGAGTTGTGCGCGCATGTGGAGCGATATCGGGGGAAGATGCTGCGTCCGACGCTGGTGCTGCTGTGCGGGGTTGCGAGTTCGGCCGAACCCGATGGCCTGCGAGTGAGCGAAGAGCACATCACGCTGGCAGCGGTGAGCGAGATGGTGCATATGGCGACGCTGGTGCACGACGACGTGCTGGATGAAGCGGAGACGCGGCGGCGCGGGCAGACCGTCAACCGATTGCGAGGCAATGAGGCGGCGGTCATTCTGGGCGATTACCTGATCGCGGGTGCGTTTCACCTGTGCAGTCAGGTTTCGCAGCGCGAGGCTTCGCTGGTGGTGGGGCAGGCGAGCATGGACATGTGTGCCGGTGAACTGCTGCAGCTGCATAACCGGGAGAATTTTTCGATCGACGAACGGACGTACTACGAGATCGTGCGGCGCAAGACTGGCGCGTTGATCGGAGCTGCGTGCCGACTTGGGGCGATTGCGTCGGGGGCGCGCGCGGAGGTGTGCGATCTGTTCGAGCAGTTCGGGATGAGTCTGGGGACGGCGTTTCAGATTCAGGATGATCTGCTCGATCTGACTGGGCGTGCTGCGGTGGTCGGGAAGGACACGGGCAAGGATCCGGAGAAGGGGAAACTCACGCTGCCGATGATTCATCATTTGCTGGCAGCGACGGTGGATCAGCGGGCGCGGACGCTGGGCGTACTGGAAGATGTGGCGAGGCATGGGCCTGGCGCGGCGGTGGAACTCGCGACGGTGCTCGAGTCGACCGGATCGATTGCGCACGCGAAGGGTGAGGCGGAGAGACTGGTTGCGGAGGCGTGCGCGATGTTGAGCGCGATCGAGCCGAGCAAGGCGCGGGATCTTCTGGAGCATCTGGCGCGTGCGGCGGTGAATCGGGCGTATTGAACGGTTCAAGCCGGGACAGGGGCAAGCGGGCTGAAGTGAGCGATCAGGCGTGGCTCGCCGCCATCGGTGCCGAAGCGGACGCGCCAGGCGTGGGCGAGGACGTTGCAGCGCGGCGATGTGCGGTGCTCGACGGCAAGCGCGAGCTCGACGAGCAGTACGGTGTCGTGCTGCACGATCGGGACGGTCAGTGTGCCTGGCAGTCCGGCGCATGTCCGCTGAACGAGCACCTGATCGAGCGTGTCATCGCGGTGAGCGGCGGTGATGCGGATTACTACGGGTTCCTGATCGCTGAGTGAGAAACCTTCGGGTAGTGTCCAACCGACTTCGAGGTCGAGCGGGCGACCAAGGGGCGTGTTCATGGCTGCGCGTTCGGCGTGCGGAGGGATGCGGGCGACGGTATCACCCGGAGCGGCGAGGCCTGAGATGCGCAGTTCGTGTGCGGTGTTTGATGCGGGGTCGAACTGAAGGATGCGATGGGCAGCGGTGTCGGCAATGAAGAGGCGAGTTGGTGTGGTAGCACTCGGCAGACGTTGGGCGAGGGCGATGCCCTGAGGCTGGTGAAGGGTCATTGGCGTGTGCAGGGTGGTAATGCTGCGGGCGTTGGGATCGATGATGCGGACAGTGTTGTTGTCGGTGTCGAGCACGGCGGCGAGATTGGGCTCGATCCAGTCGGCAAGAGCGGTGGGCATGGCCAGGCGGGCGTCGGGGAATACGCCATCGCGGTTGCCGATGATCGAGAGCGTGGTACCGACTTGTTCGGCGGGGGTGCCGATGATGGTGCGCACGGTGCGGTCAGCCAGTTCGACTTCGCGAATCGCGGGGCCTTGGGCGTCTGCGATGATGATCCGCTTGCGATCGGGGGTGAGAAGGACTGCGGCAGGACGCGCGAGGCGGGCGACATTGGCGGGGCCATCGATGACGCCGGAGTCTCCGGTGCCGATGACTGGTTTTGCGACGAGGGTGGAGAGGTCCAGAGCCCAGATTTGATGCAGGCCGGTCATGGCGATGAAGAGTTTGTTGCGTGTCGGGTCGAGGGCGAGATCGCTGGGGGTGTTGATGGGTTGATGTTCGCCGGAGGAACCGCCGATGCGATCGGTTCCGGGGGTGGCGTCGCCCAGGAGCGTGCTGACGGTGTGATCGCGGAGATTTGCGCGAAGGATGCGGTGTGAGCCGCTATCGGCGATGTAGAGGATTTCGCGCTGGGCGTCGAAGGCGAGGCCTCGGGGGCGCGAGATGCCAAGCGAGGCGGTGCCTTCGCGGTTGATGATCCACGTGGCTCGACACGAGCCGGCATCGTCTGGCCAGTCGGCGATGATGACGCGGCTGGAGTTGGTGTCGGAAATGAAGAGTCGGCCATCGCGACCGATGCTGGGGGTCTGGGCGAGCACGGCTGTGGGCCAGCGCAGGCCCGAAGGTGAGGCGAACGGGTCTTCGGGCACAGGTTGAATGGCGGGGTTTATAGGAGCGACGGGGTTTGTGAGTTGGCCGAGTGTTCGTTCGAGGACTTGGCGTGTGTGTTCGCCGGCGAGCTGGGCCGTGATGTTGCCAGCGGGGTCAATGAAGAGTGTGGTTGGCAGGCGTCGGATGCTGAGTGCGCGTGCGATGCGGCCTTGGGTGTCGAGGGCGATGGGGTGAGTGATGCCGGCCTGGAGGGTTGCGGCGCGCACGATGCGGCGCGAGGCGGGCGCGCCTGGTGAGGGGACGTGAACGCCGATGACGACGAGTCCGCGGCTGTGGTGATGGCGAGCGAGGGCGGAGATCTGGAGCGCGTCGTCGATGCTTTGGAGATTGGCGCGATCCCAGAAGTGGACGATGACGGCGCGGCCGAGGAAGTCGGTCGCGCGGGGGGGTTGTGCAGCGATGTTGAGCCAGCCATCGCAGGCGTCGAGATGTGCCAGTGGGAGGGGCATGGGATGCGCCAGTGTACACGGGCCGGTGGTGGCGTGCCCCATGGCACAATGAAAGCGAACCCGGCGTGTGGTCCGGGTTCGCGGAGTGTGACGCGAAGATGTAGCAGGGCGAGCCCGCGGTGGTTAAGGACAGCCGAAGCTGAAGATCGAGAGGTAGATCTGCACGTCGAAGAAGTTGTACTGGCCGTCGCCATTCATGTCGGCAGAGGGCTGATGATTTGAGAATGCATCGAGGAAGTGCTGGATGTCGAAGAAGTCGAGCGAGCCGTCGCCGTTGCGATCGGGCTCGCAGGGGATGGGATCCTGGCAGGTGTAGACATCGAGCGAGACGGCGTCGATCGCGGCTTCGACGACGGAGCCAGCGCCGGTGTCGTAGGCGGTAAAGCGGATGCGGAACTGATCGGAGGGCTCGGGGAAGGTGTCATTGATGCGCAAGGACTTGTAGATCCAGCCGCCGGAGACTTCCGGCCCGGCTGGTCCGACGACTTCGAGCATGGTCCAGGTCGAGCCGCCGTTGTTGGAGACTTCGACCTCCATGATGTCGGACTGGGGGTTGGCGCCGAAGGTGTTGTGGAACCAGCGGGCGTAGTTGATGTAGGCGATGCCGCCGGATGCGTTCATCGTGGGTGAGGTGAGGCGGACCCAACCGTTGTCGATGTCCGAGTCGCCGGCGCGGTTGGCGGTGAGGTAGCACTGACCTGAGCCGTCGTAGTCGGCCGCGGGGTCGCCGCGATTGCCGCCTCCGACCGGGACGCCGCGTTGCCAGTGGCCGTCGGTCGCCGTGCCGCTGGTGGTCCAGCCGAGGTCGGTTTCGAAGGTGTCGTGGAAGGGTGTGGTCTGGTCGCCGACGGCCAGGGCGAAGTAGCCGCGCGTGGGCGCGGTGAGCGGGGCGAAGTAGAAGGTGGTGGTGGTGGATTCGGCCATGACCCAGTACTCGTAGCGCTGGCCGCAGGTGAGGGCGGTGGTGATGAAGCGGTACTCGTCGGGCTGGCCGGTGGGCTGGCCGGTGATCGTTGTCTCGACGCCCTGCTCATTGCGGATGACGAGTCGCACCGAAGACGGGATGAGTGTCGCGCCGACTTCGGTGACGGTGGCGAGGATTTGAGTACCGCCGTTGGGGTTGAGTGTTTGTGGGTGGTCGCCGACGTAGGCCAGCTGCAGGCGCTCGCCGTCGATGGCGTCAACGCGGAGGACGAAGAGTCCTCGGTTGATGTCGCTGACGATGACGGTGCCGGAGGGGAAGTATGGATAGGAACTCCACGCGCCGTTGAAGGTTCGGCCGTCGTTGCCGGGGTAGGTGTCAAAGAAGGCGATCTGGACGGGGCTTGTGGGGTCGGAGGCGTCAAAGACGCGCAGGCCGCTGGTGTAGTTGGCTTCGAAGATGAACTGATCGCGCACGTAGAGGTTGTGATCGATGGCGGGCGAGTTGCTTGTGAAGGTGCCGACCTCGAACGGGCTGTTGATGTTGGAGATGTCGAAGATGCGGGTGGTGGTGGTCGGGACGAGGCCGTTGTCTTCGTCGAGTTCGTCGTTGAGATAGGCGTACTTTTTGTCGGGCGTGACCCAGATCTGGTGGCTGTAGGCGGGGGAAGAGTAGAGGAGCGTGGAGACGGTGAAGATGTTGTTCTTGTTGGTGACATCGACGATGCGCAGGCCGGTGTTGTTCCAGCCCCCGTTCTGGCCGCTGGCGCAGAAGGCGATCTCACGTCCGGCGTAGGGGCCCTCGTGGTACGACACGACGCACGCATCGTGGACGTACATGTTGGTCCAGCCGTTGCCGATGGTGGGGCGGGTGGGGTCGGAGAGGTTGAGGTTGACAAGTCCGCCGTTGCCGATGTTGGCGCCCGTGAGATAGAGCGTGCCGGCGTCGGGGTTTGAGACGATGTTGTGCGTTGTGGTGTGGCCGCCGGTCATCTGATTGCGCAGGAGCGTGACCTGTCCGTTGTCGATGTTGGACATGTCCATGACCTGGATGCCCGAGCCGCCCTCGCTGACGCCATAGGCGATGTGGCCGATGACCTTGACATCGTGCCAGAGGCTTGTGGGGCCGGGGATGGTCGTGAGGATGACGGGGTTGGTCGGGTCGGTGATCTCGACAAAGCCGAAGCCGGCGCGAAGGCCCATGATGGCGTACTCGCGTCCCGACGGCGAGACGTAGCCCCAGCAGTCGTTGCCCGAGGACTGATTGCCCGCGAAGTTGTTGAGCGGGATCCACGACAGGAGCGTGATGCCGGTGGCGGCGAAGTTCTCACCGCGCGGCAGGGGGTCGCCCAGTCTCCAGACGGGGCCGTACACCGGCGGTTCGAGCGACATCAGTTTGCGGATATCGTCGTCGTGGGCGAGCGTGGAGGCTGCAAGAGCGGCGGCGGCGCAGCCGACGATGGCGCGGGACACAAAACGCGTTTTCAAGACTTTTCCCCTTCCGTTGGAAACCCCCGGCCCGACCTCACGAAGATACCACAAACCAGATCGGCGTGTCAACCCGGTTGCTTGTGCGCGGCCACCCTGAGAAGATCCCTTCATGAAGATCGCCGTCTATGCCGTCGTGCTCTTGTTCGCAGCGTCTGCATTGGGGTTGCAGGATTCACCTCCGCTCCTGCTGGTCGACACCGAGAAGGTCCCGCAGGCCAGCATCGCGTGGACGAAGGCCGATGGCAGGATGGTGAAGTTCGAAAAGGATTTGCCCTACGCCTCCGACGCCGAGCGTGTCGCCATGGGCGCGAATGTGGAGGGTTTTGTAGCGGTGGGGGGCGCTCGACTGGCCAAGGGGGCCGGGCATCCGCAGGGGGCGGTGGTGCGTGTGGGGTTTTATAAACTCGACCCGACGCGGGCGTTTTTCGACCAGATCGCGGCCGATTCGATGATCGAGGTGACGCTCAGCGGCGTGGTGATGAACCAGCCCGCGCTGCCGCGGCGCGGCACGGTGGTGGCGCATGTCAAGTACGCGCTCGAGGCGATGAAGTCGTGCCAGATCTCGTCGGACGCGTTCAATCTTTTTCTGACCTCCGATGCGTCCGATACGCTCAACGGGCGCATCCGGCCGGGCTACGACACGCGGCTGGGGGCGCTCTCGGGCCGCAAGCCGACCGACGGCGTGACGGAACTGGTGCGCGAGGCGGACGGGTCGATCTCGATGAAGGCGCGGGTGCCCTACGCCCTGCTCAGGCACATTCTCGATCCGTGGCAGCGGGCGATTCCGGGCACTTTTCTTGAGCCGCAGCACTTCCATCTGGAGTTCGAGGTGCTGCCCGAGGCGGTCGGGCTGGAGCTGGAGGCGGCCGGGCCTGAGGCGGTGCCGAGCGATTGAGGGCAGCGGGTGCGGCCGGTCCGGGGAGGCTCAGTCGCGGGCACATGATCGGACCTGCGGCCGATGCGGGCGGGCGTCGCGGCCATCGGGGAGCGCGTCAACTTCATCGCGGAGCGCGTCAACTTCAACTTGACGCGCGGAATTATGACCGCGGCGAGAGGAATTATGAACTTGACGCGCGTCAACTTCATCGGGGAGCGCGTCAACATCAACTTGACGCGCGGAATTATGGCCGCGGAGCGAGGAATTATGAACTCGGCGAGAGGAATTATGACCGCGGCGAGCACATATCCGGACGCGGCGAGGCGCACGATCGGCGCACCGCCCGGTCCGCTCGGCGTTCTTCGCGCCCGGACGCGGTTTTTCTCGGCCCATGCCAGTTTGTGCGCCTCCATTGTGCCGCCAGCGTTCTGTTCGGGGTGCCGAGGGCCTGGCTGTGTGGGCGCCACGTCCGCCCGGTCGCGTGCCTAGCCCAGCGCGCTCTCGATGTGCAGGCCCATGCGCTGGTCGAAGAGTTGCTCGCTGAACCGCTCGGCGTTGCGGCGGCAGGCAGAGTGGCTCGCCTTCATGCCGCGGGCCGCCTCGATCAGTGCTTCGGCCGAATCATCTTCAAAGAGCGCTCCCGTTGTGTCCTCGATGACGGTGTCGAGGGCTCCGCCCAGCCCGCGCGCGACGACGGGGCAGCCGCAGGCCTGGGCTTCGACCGCCGTGATGCCGAAATCTTCGATCTGCGGGAACAGGAACAGACCGGCCCGGCGGTAGAGGTTGCGCAGCGGCTCGTCGTCGATGCGTCCGGTGAACTCGATAAGTCCCTTGACCCCGGCGGCGTGCCTGCGGCTCATCGCGCGGGCGTGGGCGCGCAGGTAGCCGGCTTGCGAGCCCTCGCCGACGACGATCAGTTTCTGGCGGGCGCGGGCCGCGGCCTCGATGGCCAGATCCACGCGCTTGTAGGGTTCGAGCGCGCTGACGATGAGCCAGAAATCTTCGCGGTTGACGGCCGCATCGGGCGTGAAGAACTCCGTCCGCACCGGCGGGGGCACGATGTGGGCTTCGCGGTTGAAGCAGCGTTCGATCTCGGCGCGCGTGTGCGTGCTGTTGGCGATGAATGCGCTGACGTGGCGCGTGCCCGAGCGGTCGAAGGTCCGCAGGCGCTCGCCAAAGAGCGTCAGTCCGAGGCCGCGCGCGGCGCCCCTGGACCCGCCTCGGCCATAGGCCGCGGTCTGGCTCCACAGGTAGCGCGCCGGGGTGTGGCAATAGCAGAGGTGGTTGACGCCCGGGGGCGGGCGCAGGTTCTTGATGAGGCCCGAGGAACTGCTCAACAGCAGATCGACGGGGGCGTCTTCGTGCAGGCTGGCGACCCAGCCGTTGAGGTCGGCGATCATGGTCGGGTACAGCGGGAGTAGCCAGCGGCGCAGGGCGCCCGAGGCGCCGGGAAGGCGGCCGAGCCGGGCGCGGATCGTGGGCAGCGCGTCGATGGCGGGGCCGAAGCTCATGTCGCGGGCGAAGAGGGTGAGCAGGGCGGCGGGGGCGTGATGGGTGGTGGCGTACGCAGCGAGCCGTTCGAGCACCGCTTCGCCGCCCCGGCGGCTCACGAGCCAGTCGCAGGCGAGGACGATGCGGCGGCGGCCGGTTTTTTTGTCGTCGCGTTTCTGGCGATCGAACTTGAACGCACCCTGCCCCTGCTCGGGCGTCGGTTCGTTGGCGGAGGGGCGGGGTGTGCTCATGGGTTGTCTACGATGGGCGATGCCTGACAAGCGTACCACACCCGCGCAGGACGTGCCGACCGACCCGGCGGCCCTCGCCCGGCGGCAGGCCAATCTTCACGGGCTCGAGTACCGCGCCGAGGCGGCGCGACTGGGCCCGCCGGTGTGCCCGATCATCGACGCCCACGTCCATATCAACGGCCCGCGCTCGGCCGAGATCCTCGCTGCGGCTGCCGACGCTTTCGGGATCGAGCGGTTCTACTCCCAGACGCCGATCCATCGGGCGGCCGAGGTGCGGGCGGTGCTGGGCGAGCGGGTGCGCTTCGTCGCGGTGCCCGATTACACCTCGGCCGAGCCGGGGCACGCGTTGCGCGCGGGGTTTGTCGATGCTCTTGAGCGGTGGGCGGGCGAGTTCGGGGCGCGGATGTTCAAACTCTGGGCCGCGCCGCGCTTTCGCGACTACGCCGAGCGGGCCGGGCTGCCGATCCGCGAGATCGTTCCGATCGACAGCCATTGGCGGCAGATGGTGGCCCGGCGCGGGGAGCAGCTGGGCATGATGATGATGGTGCATGTGGCCGACCCGGATACCTGGTTTGCCACCGATTACGCCGATGCGGGGCGCTACGGGCGCAAGAGCGACCACTATGCGCCGTTCGAGCGCGTCCTGCGGGCCTGGCCCAATGGCTGCCTGGCGGCGCACATGGCCGGGAGCCCCGAGGATCTGTCGCGGTTGAGCGGGCTGCTCGACCGCTGGCCCAACCTCATCATCGACACGAGCGCGACGCGGTGGATGGTGCGCGAACTGAGCCGCCACCCGCGGGCCGAGTTGCTCGCGTTCTTTGAGCGCTATCGCGGGCGCGTGCTGTTCGGCTCAGACATTGTCGCGAGCGAAGATCACCTGGGCTCGGGCGGCGACGGACGGTACGGGGCGAGCCTTGCGGCCAGCGAGGCCGACGCCTTTGACCTGTATGCCAGCCGCTACTGGGCCATGCGGACGATGTTTGAGAGCGCGCACGACGGCCCGTCGAACATTGCCGATCCTGACCTGATGAAACTGGACCCTGCCGGAGCCGGGCCGCTGTCGGCCTCGAGACTGGTCGGGCGCTCTGTGCCGCCGGAGCTCCTGAAGGTGCTGTATCGCGGGGCCTGCGCGGCGACGCTGGACGCCTGGTATGAAGGGAACTGACGCGTGAAGCAGTCGGGTTGAGGGACGCGCGGCGCTCACACGTCGCGCACGGGGTTGCGCAGGATTCCGAGGCCGGGGATCTCGACTTCCATCACGTCGCCGTCCCTGATCCAGAGCGGGGGCGTGCGGGCCATGCCCACGCCGCTGGGGGTGCCGCTGAGGATCACCGTGCCGGGCATGAGGGTGGTGCCGCGCGACAGGTCCGCGATGAGCCGCGCGACCGGGAACATCATCTGGCTGGTGGGGGCGTCCTGCATGACCTGCCCGTTGAGGCGCATGATGACGCGCAGAGCCTGCGGATCGGGCACCTCGGCGGCCGGTGTGACGTGGGGCCCGAGCGGGCAGAAGGTGTCGAAACTCTTGCCCCGGCAGAACTGGCCCTCGGAGCCGTGCTTCTGCCACCATCGGGCGCTGACGTCATTGGCACAGCAGTAGCCGACGACATGGTCGAGGGCGCGCTCTTCCGGCACGTCGCGGGCGGGGCGGCCGATGATGACGGCCAGCTCAGCCTCGAAATCGACCTGCCCCCGCCCGGTGTCCGGGTCGCGGCAGATGGGCGGGATCTCGACCGCGACGCCGTGAGCGATCGCCGAGGCCGGGTTTTTCATGAACACCATCGGATGAGCGGGCACCGCGGCACCCTGTTCGTGAGCATGGGCTGCGTAGTTGCGACCAATGCCGAGGATGACCCGCAGCGGGAGGAGTTCGTCGTCAGTTTCCAGAACAAGGCCGAACTCGGCGGGGATCAGGTCCATGAGCAGGTTCTCCGTGCGCCGCGGCGCGGTCGCGTGGCAAGCCTAGCGCGCAGGCGAAGTAGGCTGGTCGGCGTGCTGGGGGCCGGCCCGGTCGAAGATCACGCGCACCGCCCGGTGATCGCTGGGCCATGGGTCGAGCGCGACATCGCTCATCGGGCCGGTTTCGCCCAGCACCTGGGCCTCGGTGGGACGCAGGGCCGGGGAGGCAAGCACCAGGTCGATGCGGTCGTGCACCTCGCGTGCCTCGGGCCGGGGCGTCCAGGTCTGACCGGGGCGCGCGAGCGGATCGGGCCAGAGCGTTCTGAAGGCGTCGAGCAGGCCGGCGTCGGAAAACAGCCGCGTGGTGGGCCAGTCGACCGCATGGGTTCGCACCGCGGCCGCCGCGGCCTCAGGGGTCCAGTCCAGGTGCGAAGGTTCGTTGAAATCTCCGGCCAGGATGACCGGTGCTCCGGTGGCCAGGGCCGGGCGGAGCTCGCGCAGGCAGCGCAGCGCCGGCTCTCCGCGCGCCAGCCTCGCTTCGGTGATGGCCTCGGCGGGAGTCGCGATCAGCCGCCCGTCGTGATAGTCGATCCCGGCCAACTGGTAGGGCTGATAGGGCGCGGCGGGAAAGTGCACGTTAAAGACCCACAGCGGTCCCAGGCCGGGGGCGTCGAGCCGCGCGCCCCAGCGGTGGGGCGTGGTCTCAAGAATCTCGTGGCGCGAGAGGATGGCGGTCGAACGGTCCTGCACGAGACAGTGCATGCCCAGTTCGGCGGCGTATGTTTCGGCCAGGTCGCTCTGCTCCTGCAGCGCGAGCACCTCGCAGTCGGCCTCGCGCAGGACCGCCAGCGTGCGGGCGATCGACGCTTCTTCGGTGTCGAGCCCCTTGCGGCCGCCGACCCACAGATTCATGCAGAGAAAGCGCAGTTTCGCCGGGTCGGGCGTGCGCGGGAGCGCGGGGCGGGCCGAAAGCAGGCCGGCGGGGGCCAGCAACCCGATGGAAACCCCCACGCCGGTGCGCAGGGCGTCGCGCCGCGACAGGCCGGGCTTTGGCTGTGAAAGACCGGGCAGGCGGGGCGAAGCAGGCGCGGGCGGCGTGTGCATGAATCAAGTCTACCACGCCGCCCCGCGCCCGCGCGATAAAGACTTGCGGCCCGGACACGCGAGCTGATACACTCACTGCGTGCGGCTCAGCGTGGCCAGTTTGCTCGGCAGCGGCGGCGCGGTTCGCTCGCGCCTCGGTGACCGCTTCGAGTCGCGGCCCGAGCAGATCGCCATGGCCAGCGCCGTGGAGCGGGCGATGGCCAGCCGCAGCACCCTGCTCGTCGAGGCGGGGACGGGCGTGGGCAAGAGCTTTGCGTACCTGCTGCCGGCGATCGAGCGCTGCGTCACGCACAAGGAGACGGTCGTTGTCGCGACCAACACGATCGCGCTGCAGGAACAGCTCATCGGCAAGGACATCCCGCTGCTTTTCGAGGCGCTGGGGGACCGCGTTTATGGCGCCGACGGGGAGAATCTTCTGCGGCCGGTGCTCGTCAAGGGGCGCGGGAACTACGTCAGCGTGCGGCGGCTGGTGCTCGCCAGCCAGCGGCAGGACGTGCTGCTGGGCGATGCGGCCGCGCGGCGCTCGCTGCACGTCATCGAGGACTGGGCGAGCAGCACCGACGACGGCTCGCTGGCGACCATGCCCGAGCTGGAACGGCCCGGGGTCTTCGAGCACGTCCGCTCGGACTCGGGCAACTGCATGGGCCGGAGATGCACGCACTACGAGGTGTGCTTTTACCAGCGCGCCCGCAGAGAGATGGAGCGCGGCAACCTGCTGATCTGCAACCACGCGCTGTTTTTCAGCGACCTGGCGCTGCGGGCGGCTGACGTGGGCTTCCTGCCGACTTATGACCACGTCGTGCTCGACGAAGCGCACGCGGTGGAGGACGTCGCGGCCGATCATTTCGGCCTCAGTGTCAGCTCGGGGCAGGTCTCTCACCTGCTGGGGGCGCTCTGGGGCGGGCGGGGCCGCAAAGGGTATCTGGCGCAGCTCTCGCGTCTGGGCGTGGATGTCGAACTGCTGAGCGGGGCGATCGAGCTCGTCGCCGAGGCCGGCAGCGCGAGCCAGGATTTCTTCGATGCTCTGGAGCGGCTGCGACGCACACCGGCGGTGCGCAGCGGCCGCGTGCGCACCGCGGGCGCGATCGACAACGCGCTGACGCCCGCAATGAACGATCTGGCCCTGCGTCTGCGACGGCTGCGCGAAGACGTGAGCGATGAGGCCGACCGCTACGAACTCAACGCCTACGCGATGCGGGCGGCGGCCATCGCCGGTGCGGCCGAGTCGCTCGTGGCGCAGACGGCGGCGGACAGCGTGTACTGGATCGAGTCCGGCCAGACGCGCAGCCAGTTCTCGCGCGTTGAACTGGCATGCAGCCCGATCGATGTGGCTCCGCTGCTGCGGGCGCACCTGTTCGGGAAAGAGTGCAGCGTCACGCTCACCAGCGCGACGCTCAGCACGCGCACGGCGGGCCGCGACGAGACGACCGAGCACGCCGAGACCGCCTTTGCGCACACCATCGGCCGCCTGGGGTGCGAAGGCGCGATGGCGCTGCAGCTGGGCAGCCCGTTCGATCACGGTTCGCAGGTCGAGTTGATCGTCGATCGCACGATGCCGATGCCCAGCAGGGGCGAACTGGAAGAGGGATACCTGCGCCAGCTGGTCAGCCGCATCCACGATCATGTCGTCGAGACCGACGGAGGGGCGTTCGTGCTTTTCACGAGCCTGCGCCTGCTCGAGGCGGTGGCGGCGCGGCTCGCCGGGCCGCTGGGCGCGCTCGAGATGCCGATGTTCGTTCAGGGGCAGGGCGGCTCGCGGTCGGCCCACCTCGAGGCTTTTCGCGCGGGGCAGCGCAGCGTGCTGCTGGGGGCGGCGAGCTTCTGGCAGGGGGTGGACGTCGCGGGCAGCGCGCTGCGCAACGTCATCATCACGCGCCTGCCCTTTGATCCGCCGGATCGCCCGCTGAGCGAAGCGCGCTGCGAGCGCATCGCCGAGCAGGGCGGCAACCCGTTCATGGAAGACAGCCTCCCGCGCGCGATCCTGCGTTTCAAGCAGGGCTACGGCCGCCTGATCCGCTCGAAGCATGACCGGGGGCGCGTGGTGGTGCTCGATCCGCGACTGGTCAGCAAGAACTACGGGCGTCAGTTCATCGCGGCCCTGCCGCCGGGCGTGCGGGTGCGCGAGATTCGCTGAGTGTTTCTCCGGACGAGGCGCGCCGGGACGCGATCAGGGGGCATACGGTCGAAGATGAAGAGCAAGGGTGCCGCGCTGCTGCGAGGTCTGGGTTCACTCAAGTTCACGGTCGCGCTGCTGGCCCTGTCGATGGCGCTTATCTTCGCCGGGACGCTGGCGCAGGTGAACATGGGCATCTGGCAGGCGGTCGAGGTGTACTTTCGCAGCACAGTCGCGTGGGTAGACCTGCAGATGTTCGTGCCCGAGGCCTGGGGGAGGGCAGCGGGGGCCGTGCCGATGCCGGGGGGGCTTACGCTTGGCGCGGCGCTACTGGTCAACCTGATCGCGGCCCACGCGGTGCGTTTTCGGCTCTCGCGCAAGCGCATCGGCATCATCGTGCTGCACGCGGGGCTGATCGTGCTGCTGGCCGGGGAGTTTGTTGCGGCGACGGCGGCCCGCGAAGGCCTGATGAGCATCGACGTGGGCGGCAGCAGCACCTTCGTCGAGGACGTGCGCACGAGCGAGCTGGTCTTCGCCGGGGTGAGCGGCGCGGGCCAGGCGGCCGCCAAGACCCGCGAGATCACGATCCCGCAGGAGATGCTCGAGAGGGCGGCGCGCCAGAACAAGCGCATCGGGCTGCATGATCGGCCACTCGAGATCGAGGTCGAGCGCTGGATGCCCAACGCGAGGTTACTGCACGCGCATGATGCCGGGCCCGCGATGCGTGGGGTGGGGCGCGACGCCGTGGCCGAGGAACTGCCGAGCGTGCGCGGCGTTGATGGCATGCGGCCCGACGCGCCCGCGGCGGTGGTGAGCCTGTTTGAGCATGGAGCGCTGCTGGGCACCTGGCTGTTGTGGACCAACCTGATCGACCCGCAGGTCGTCGAGATGGAGGACGGAGCGATTGAGATCGCGCTGCGCTACGCCCGCACCGAAAAGCCGTACACGCTGCACCTGCTCGAGTTCCGCCACGACCGGTTCGTCGGGACGGAGATTGCGCGGAACTTTTCGAGCCGGGTGCGCATTGTCGATCCGGCGCGCGGGACCGACCGCGAGGTGCTCATCTCGATGAACAACCCGCTGCGCTATCGCGGCGCGACGTTCTATCAGGCCTCGTACAAGCCCGACGGCACCGGCACGGTGCTGCAGGTGGTCCGTAACCCCGGGGCGACCCTGCCCTACATCGCGTGCATCATGGTGGCCGGCGGGCTGACGCTGCACCTGGTGTTGTCGCTGAGTACGTTCCTGCGTCGGCGCGGTGCAGCCGAGCGCAAGAACGCCGGGCTCGCGGCGTCCGCTGTCGAACCGGCGGCGGCGCACAGCGCGGGCGAGAGGTCCGCGGCGGTGTTCGCGGCGGTTGCCTGCGCGCTGGGGCTGGTGATCGCGGGCCACGGGCTGCTGGTGCCCGAGGCGCGCACGGAGATGGATATCGCGACGTTCGCGTCGCTGCCGGTCTCGTCGGGCGGCAGAGTCAAACCGATGGACACCGCGGCGCGGCACGCGCTGCTGGTTGCGGGCGGGCGGCAGTCGATTCAGACGGGGCAGGGGCGATTGAGCGCGGCCGAGTTCATGCTCGGGCTGATGGCGGCGCCCGAAACCATCGGCGACCAGCCCGTCGTGCGCGTCGATCACCCCGATCTGCTGACGCTGCTGGGACGCGAGGCCAGCGCGCCAGCGCGGCTGAGCATGAACCAGATCGAGCCGAAGTGGGGCGCGATCAGCGAGCAGGCCGAGCGGGCCTTTGCGATCGAGCCGCGGCAGCGCGATGCGTTCGAGCGCGCGGTGATCGAGCTGCACGAGCGCGTCAACACGCTGCTGGGCCACGCGCGGATGCTCTGGCCGCATGTCATCGCGCCGCTGGGCGAGAGCCCCGAGTGGGAATCGTTCCACACGGCGCTGATGGATGCGCCGCTGGCGGGGGCTGTGCTGGGGGGAGGAGAATCGGAGTCCTTTGATCCGGCGACGCTGCACCCCTCGCTGGCGTACTACATCGCGATGATGACGGCGGCCAGCCAGGGCGACGCCGAGGGCTTCAACCGGGCGGTCAGCGGCTACGACGCGCTGCTGCGGCGCGACCTGCCGGGGGTGATGCGGCGGGCCGATCTCGAGGTGCTCTTCAACCGCGCTTCGCTGTTTGTCGGCACGGCGGCGGTGTATGTGCTCGCGTTCGTGCTGGCGTGCGCTGCGCTGATGCTGCGCGGCCGCGCGGGCGGGCGTGTGCGTCTCGCGGCGGTGAGTCTGATGTGGACGGGGCTGGCGGTGCACACGCTGGCGATTGTGCTGCGCATGGTTCTGCAGGAACGTCCGCCGGTGACGAACCTGTATTCGTCGGCGGTGTTCGTGGGGTGGGCTTCGGTGCTGCTGGGGCTCGTGCTCGAGCGGCTCCACGCACTGGGCATCGCGGTGCTGGGCGCGGCGGCGATCGGGTTTGCGACCCTGCTGGTGGCGCATCACCTGGGCAGCGACGGCGACACGATGCAGATGATGCAGGCGGTGCTCGACAGCAACTTCTGGCTCGCGACGCACGTGGTGACGATCACGCTGGGCTACAGCGCGACGTTTCTGGCCGGGGCGCTGGCGATGGTGTATCTCGTGCTGGGGGTCTTCTCGCGGTACCTGAACCCCGAGCGGGCTCGCGCGCTGGGGCGGATGGTGTATGGCACGGTGTGCTTTGCGCTGCTGCTCAGTTTCGTCGGCACGGTCCTGGGCGGGATCTGGGCCGATCAGTCCTGGGGCAGGTTCTGGGGGTGGGACCCGAAGGAGAACGGCGCGGCGCTGGTGGTGCTGATCAACGCGATCATCCTGCACGCGCGCTGGGGCGGGCTGGTGCGGCTGCGCGGCATCATGCTGCTGGCGGTGGGGGGCAACATCGTCACGGCGTGGAGTTGGTTCGGCACCAACATGCTCGGCGTCGGCTTGCACTCCTACGGCTTTGTCGATTCGGCGGTCTTCTGGCTCATCGTGTTCGTGGCTTCTCAGATGGCGATCATCGCGATCGGCCTTGCCCCCCGAAGTTGGTGGCGCAGCGGGGCCAGTGTGTGAGCGTGCGGCATGTCAGCGTTGATTTTGCTATAGTGAGCGGGCTCAGGCAGACGCACGATGACACACGAGACAACAGTCGCAGCCAGCAGTCCGGAGCCTGCTGTGCCCGCAGAGGGCGCAGCGTCGCCACCGGCCGCGCGTCTGGTCCGCATCGGCGTCATTCCGCTGCTGCTGGTAGCGCTGCTGGGGATGATGAGCGGGCTGGGTGTGTTCACGTTCGGCTATGGGCAGGGCGCGTCGTATTTGTCGAACGATCCGCTGAGCTGCACCAACTGCCATGTCATGCAGGGGCATTACGACGCGTGGCTCAGTTCGAGCCACAAGAACGTGGCGACGTGCAACGACTGTCATCTGTCGCATCATCCGGTGGGCAAGTGGATCGTCAAGGGTGACAACGGCTTTTTTCACTCGCTGGCCTTCACGACCGGCGCGTTTCACGAGCCGATCCGGATCAAGGCCCGCAACAAGGTGGTGGCGCAGAACGCGTGTCTGCACTGCCACAGTGATTTCGTGCATCAGATGCTGCCGACCCAGCCCGGCGGCGACATGCTTTCGTGTGTTCACTGTCATTCTGACGTTGGCCATCGCCATCGTGACTGAGTTTCGTTTGCGCTTCAAGGATCTGCTGCCATGACGACGACTGCACCGACTCCTCCATCCGCGCCCCGCAGTTCCAGCCGCCGCGCGCGTCAGTTTCTGCTGCTCGGCTCGATCTTCGGCGTGACGCTGCTCACGACGCTGATCGTGGTCTTCGTGCTGGTGACGATGTTCGAGCACAAGCAGGACGCGCGTTCGCCGTATTTCCGCGTGGTCGATCTCAACGAGACGAGCACGGACCCCGCGCCCTGGGGGCTCAACTGGCCGCACCACTTCGATCAGTACACGATGACGGCCGGCGACACGTTCTACGGCGGCTCGAGCGCGATGCCCCAGAGCAAGCTCGACGAAAGTCCGTGGCTCAAGCGGCTCTATGCGGGCTACGCCTTCAGCATCGACTACCGCGAAGCGCGCGGGCACGCCTACATGCTCTACGACCAGGTCGTGACCGAGCGCGTCAACCAGCGGCAGCAGGCCGGGGCGTGTCTGCACTGCCACGCTTCGACGACGGTGCTCTACCGCAAGGCGGGGCTCGACGCGCTGGGGCTGCCCAGCGACGAGGCGGCGCTCGCGGCCGAGTTCAACATGGAGGCGGTGATCAAGGGTTTCGAGGTGCTCAGCCGCAAGCCCTATCACGAGGTGCTGGCGATGCTCACGCAGATGCCCGACGGCACAGCGCCGGGCAGTCCGGCGGTGTTCGGCGAGCCGCCGGTGGGCGGGTTTGATCCCAAGGCGATGCCCGAGGGGCACTTTGCGATGAGCGAGGCTCACCCGGTCAGCTGCATCGACTGCCATGATCCCAAGACGATGGCGGTGCGCATCACGCGTCCCGGGTTCATGCTGGGGATGGCCAAACTGGCGGCCGGCGATGGACAGGTGCACGCGATGCCCAGCGTCGAGCGGTGGCGGCGCGGCGACCGCAAGGAGCCGTACGACCCCAACAAGCTCGCGACGCGCGCCGAGATGCGTTCGTTCGCGTGCGGGCAGTGCCATGTCGAGTATTACTGCGCGACGCAGGACACGCTGACGTTCCCGTGGGGCTTCGGGCTCAGGGTCGAGGACATGGAGCGGTACTGGGATGAGTTGACGTTTCCCGACGGTACGGCGTTCAAGGACTACGTGCACGCCGAGACGGGCGCGGCGCTCTACAAGGCGCAGCACCCGGAGTTCGAGCTGTGGAACCAGGGCGTGCACGCGCGGGCGGGGGTGAGCTGCGCCGATTGCCACATGCCCTACGAGCGGGTAGGCGCCATGAAACTGAGCAATCACAACGTGCGCAGCCCGATGGAGAACATCAACAACGCCTGCCAGACGTGTCACAAGGTGTCCGAGGCCGAACTGCGCGAGCGGGTGGCGACGATCCAGACGCGGCACAAGGCGTTGATGGAACGGGCGGCGGCGGCGATGGTGTCGATGGTCGATGCGATCATGGAGGCCAAACTCTCGGGCGTAAGCGAGAGTGATCTGTCCGAGGTCTACGACCTGCAGCGGAAGTCGATGTGGCGGCTGGACTTTGTGAGCAGCGAAAACTCGAAGGGGTTTCACGCCCCGCAGGAGGCGGCGCGGATCCTGGGCGAGTCGATCGACTATGCGCGTCAGGCCGAGGCGCTCGCGCTGCGGCTGCGCGCCCCGCAAGCGCCTGAGGTTGTCGCGCCCGAGGACCCGATTCTCGGCGTGACGCCGCGGTGAGCGGGCGCTGGGTGCCCTTGCCTCGGTTATGCCACTGCTCGTGGCCATGCAAGGCCATGGTCACAGCCCCCGGCGGCGTCGGGTTCTGTTCGGTATTCCGTGCAGCAGCCAAACATGAGTCTGGGTGCGTCCGGGCTGGTTTATTCGCGTGACAGGGCCGAAATTCGTCGATTCCCGAGCACGCCGCAGGCGACAACGTCGTGATAAGCGCGATTTTTGGTCAGAATTGATCGACAAAACATCATCGCGCATCGACAAAACATGAACTTGTATCGATGAAACATGAACTCGCATCGATGAAACCTGAGGTTGAATCGACACAACTTCATCTCGCATCGACACAACATGAACTCGCATCGCGCAATTGTCATCTCGTAGCGACAAAACTCCGCCTCGTATCGACCCCCGCTCACCCCGGCGCTCGCTGCTCTCTCCCAAACGGCACCCGCACGCGGCGGCGCGGCCCCGGGTGCTGCCCGCGCGGTGCTCGTTGTCGACTCTGGCCCGCCTTGCTCGACCCGCAAGGCCGGTCTATGATCGTGGCCCGGCTCGGATCTGACGCATCCGGGGCGTTTTGTCGAGGAACACAGCCGCAGACCGCCGCAGGTCTGCAGAAGGAACAGGGCGATGCCGAAACTCAAGACCCACAAGGGCCTGCTCAAGCGGATCCGCATCAGCGCGACCGGCAAGATCCGCCACCGCTCGGCCAACCACAAGCACTTGTCGAGCCACAAGAGCGGCAAGCGCCTGCGCCAGTTGCGCAAGGACCCGTACGCTTCGGGGCCGGACGCCAAGCGCTTCGAGAAGCTGCTGTTCCGTCGCCTCCGCGGGCGCAATGCGCCGCGTTCGGCCATGCGACGCAGCCCCTCGCCCCAGCAGCGTCGCGAGGCGCAGGCGAAGAACGATTGACGATTCGAGTCGGACAGATACAGCACCAGGGACCAGATGGGTCCGATCGTGGTCTGGCGGGACACATTCAGGAAAGTCGGCGCGTGCCGCTCCGCACCAGACGCCAAGGAGATTGAATCATGCCACGAGTCAGCAAGGGCGCCGCCCGCAACCAGGCCCGCCGCAAACTCCGCCGCCTGGCGCGCGGCTACTTCGGGTCCAATCGTCGCTCGCCGTATCGCGCCTATGACGCCGTCGTCCGCGCCGGCTGCTACGCCTTCCGCGACCGCCGCCAGCGCAAGCGCGACATCCGCGCGTTGTGGATCACGCGCATCACCGCCGCCTGCCGCATGCGCAACACCCGCTACAGCCTGTTCATGAACGGGCTGCGCCTTGCGGGCATCACGCTCAACCGCAAGATGCTCAGCCAGATCGCGATCGACGACCCCAAACTGTTCGATCAACTGGTGAGCCAGGCGAGCAAAGCCTCCCGGGCCGTGCCCGCCGCCGCCTGAACAGGGACGAGCGGCCGCGCCGGGGCGCGCCCAACCTCGATAAACACGAATCACCACCAGCCAGCGGCGACGCTGGTTTTTTATGCGCCGCGCGCGGCCAGGCCCGCACGCCGCTGCGCCCGCCCGCGCCCGCGCCGGCTAGAAGTCGAGCCGCTTGCCGGGGATGTCGCCGTCGAACGAGTCTTCGTCAGGCGTGTCGTCGTCGTCGCCGGTGCTCTGCGGGCCGCTGGGCCTGGAGCCCGGTCTGCCCGGATCGCGCTCGCCCGGCGCGTCTGCGGGCTTGTCGGTGGTGTAGTAGGTGCTGCCGCCGGCGCTCGAGTCCTCGTCATCGTCGTCGTCGTCATCATCGTCATTGTCGTCGCCATACCAGGTCGAGTCGTCGTCCTCGTCGAACGAGTCGTCGTCCTCGAACTCGTCTTCATGCGACTCGACGGCGATGCGGGCGGCCGCGGCGGCCCAGGCATCGACATGGGCGGTGGGCGCGGGCCGTGCCGCGCTGCGACGCAGGCGACGCCGACGGACCACGGCGTACGCCGCGAGCGAGACAACCAGCGCGACTAGAAGCCCGAGGACGACGATGGTCAGCGCCAGAGCCTGCGCGATGGCCTGCTGCCGATCGGGATCCAGGGTGGCCAGCGTCAGGTCGAACATGGGTGAACGCTAGGTCGCCATCAGTGCAGGCATCATGGCCCGGAAGGGGCAGGGCGCAGCAGGCCTAAACTCCGAGCACAGGAGCAAGGCATGCAGCTGGAAGCACATCAGCGGGTGATCGATGAACTCGAGGCGCGGATCTTGACCATCCGCGACTCTCTTTGACTACGACGTCAAACGCCAGCGCATGAGTGCGCTCGAGGAGCGCATGGGCGCGACCGATTTCTGGGATCATCAGGACAAGGCGAAGGAAGTCGTCGGGGAACTCAAGCTCATCAAGGCCCAGACCGAGCCACTCAAGATTCTCATGGCCCAGTTCGACGACGCCAGGCTCGCCTACGAGATGTCACGCGAGTCGGATGATGCCGATCTGCTCGAAGAGGCCGACGCGGCGCTGGCGCGGCTGCTGGGCGCGATGGACAAGATCGAACTCCAGTCGCTGCTGGGCGGCAAGTATGACACGCGAGACTGCTACTTCACGATCTCGGCCGGCGACGGCGGCACAGAGGCCAACGACTGGGCCGAGATGCTGCTGCGGATGTATATGTTCTACTTCGAGCGCACCGGATGGAAGGTCGAGGAAGTCTCGCTGACGCATGGCACGGAAGTGGGCATCGACCACGTGACGCTGCTGATCAAGGGGGCCTACGCGTTTGGATACATGTCGTGTGAACGCGGCACGCACCGCCTGGCGCGCGTCAGCCCGTTCAACGCCCAGGGCAAGAGGCAGACAAGTTTCGCAACTGTGGACGTCACGCCGGTGATCGAGGAAGTGGATGTCGAGATCCCGGAGAAGGATCTGGAGATCACGGCCTTTGCGCGGTCGAGCGGCCCCGGCGGGCAGAACGTCAACAAGGTGGCCTCGGCGATTCGGCTGGTGCACAAGCCAACGGGGTTCATGGTGGTGTCGAGCACGTACCGCGATCAGGGGCAGAACAAGCGGCAGGCGATGTCGCTGCTGATGGCCAAGCTCGAACTGCTGGAAGATGAACGCCGCGAGAAGGAGATCAGCGAAGCCTCGGGCGGCAAGCTCGAACACCGCGGCTGGGGGGCGCAGATCCGCAGCTACGTGCTGTACGACAATCGCGTGAAAGATCATCGCACGGGCATGGAAGCCAACCCTGTGGATGTGCTCGATCGCGGCGAACTGGACAAGTTCATCGACGCCGAGCTCAAGCGGCGACGCTCGGAACGAGATTGATGACTTATGGTCCTGCGTGCGATCACACGCCTGCGTCCGCTGACGATCCTGTGGGTTGTGCTGGTGGTGGGCGCGGCGCTGGTGGCACGTGGCGGGCGGCTGGTGGATGTCGAGGCGGTAGCAGAGGGAGAGAAGCAGCGCGCGGAATCGCCCGTGCTCATGCCCGATGAGGCACTCGCGGCCTTCGAGATCGAGCCGGGGTATGAAATCGCTCTCTTTGCTGCCGAGCCGATGATCGAAGACCCGGTGGCGATGGCGTTCGATGAAGACGGTCGGCTCTGGGTCGTCGAGATGCGGAGTTACATGCCCAACGTCGAGGGCGCGGGCGAACTGGTGCCGGTCAGCCGCGTGGTGGTGCTTGAAGACACCGACGCAGACGGGCGTGCTGATCGATCGACGGTGTTTCTCGACGGGCTGGTGCTGCCGCGTGCGATTCTGCCGTGCTTTGGCGGGCTTCTGGTGATCGAGCCTCCGAACCTGCTGTTCTGTCGCGACACCAACGGCGATGGCAAGGCGGACCAGAAGCGAGTGCTGCTCACGGGCTTTGATGGGCACGAGAATCCGGAGCACGCCGGGAATGCGCTGCGCTGGGGCGTTGACAACTGGATTCACCTGTCGCAGTTCAAGATCGACTTGAAGTTTGATGGCCAGACGGTGCTGACGCGGCCCGTGCCGGTGCAAGGCCAGTGGGGCATGACACTCGACGAGTGGGGGCGGTTGTATACCACGCCCAACTCCGAGTCATTGCGCGGCGATCTGCTGCCCAGGCATTATGCTCGGCGCGACGCGAGCAGCCCGAACATTCGCACGGTGTATCACAAGGTTGGTCGCGACGCCGCGACCTTTTCGATTCGCCCGAACACCGGCGTGAACCGTGGCTATCAGCCTCGGATCCTGCGCGAAGACGGGCGACTGGCTTCGCTGACCGCGGCGTGCGGGCCGGCGATGTGCCACTCTTCGCGCTGGGACGACGCGATGCGAGGAGGCGTTTTTGTTTGCGAACCTGCGGGAAATCTTGTCAAAGTCATCCACCGCGACCACGATGCGGCGGGCCTGCCGTTCTGGGTCAATGCGTTCAAGGATCGCGAGTTTCTCGCGTCGCGGGACGAGCGGTTTCGCCCGGTGGAAGCGCAGTTCGGCCCGGACGGGGCGCTCTATATCGCGGATATGTATCGCGGCGTCATTCAGCACCGCATCTACCTGACGGAGTATCTCTCGAAGGAGATTCGCGCCCGCAATCTCGAAAAGCCGATGGGTATGGGGAGGATCTGGCGCATTACGCCGGAAAAGAGCGAGGTGATACCCACGCGGCAACTCTCGCAGGCGAGGGATGAGCAGCTTGTCGAACTGCTGGCCCATGAGGATCAGTGGTACAGGCTGACGGCACAACGGTTGCTCGTGGAGCGGCGCGCGATCGGCGTTGCACCCGCGATTCGAGCGCTTGGTGACAATCTTTCGCCTTGGGCCCGCCTGCATGGACTGTGGACACTCGAGGGCATCGGAGCCTTGGCGCGGGAGGATATCGAACGCGCTTTGAGCGATGCGCATCCGGCAGTGGCGAGTGCAGGCTGTCAACTGGCGGAGCGCGAACTGGATGCCGAACTGATTGAGAAACTTGCCGCGCTGGCTGCTGCCGGGCCGATCCTGCTTCGAGCACAGGCAGCACTTTCGCTTGGGGCCGATTCGGATGCAGCGTTCGGTGCGCTGGTTGGTCTTGCACGCGGGCATGCTGGGGATGCGATTCTGCGTTCTGCGATTATTGCGAGCCTGGGGGCGAACCACGGCCGCGCGCTGCGCGAACTTGCTGTTGATGCTGCGTGGCCGGGACACGACGCGGATCGCGCGATGCTTTCGGAGCTTGCCGATGCGGCCCTGCGAGGTTCAGGAGCGGTGGAGGTGGTCGAACTTGCAGCGATGCTGGCCTCAGATCGCACTACAACTGCGGAACTACTGCTTGCCCGAGTTGCGGCGTGGCAGAGGCTCAATGATGCGAGGCCGCGGCGGCTTGCACTTTCGCACGAACCGACCGGCTGGTCTCAAATGCTCTCGCAACGTTCGGGCCGCCTTGGCGATCTTGCAGCTCGTATCGATGGGCATCTTGCGTGGCCGGGGCGGATTCAGGATGCACCGGTTCAACTGACTTCGGATCAGGAGCAATTGTTTGCGCGCGGCGCACGTTTGTATACATATTGCCAGGGGTGTCACGGTGCGGATGGTGAAGGCATGGGTTCGCAGTATCCGCCGCTGGCTGGTTCGCCGCGGGTGCTTGCCGATGCGGGACTTTTGACGCGCGTGTTACTGCATGGCCTTGAGGGTCAGTTGACGCGCGAAGGCCGCACTTACAACGAATCCATGCCGCCCGCGCCGCTGGGCAGTGACCGCGATTTTGCTGCGGTGATGACATATATTCGACGATCGTGGGGCAATGATGCCGAAGCGGTGGATGCTCAGCTTGTGGAACAAGTGCGGCGCGAGACGCGCGGCCGAAACCGACCATGGCGGGCGGATGAACTGGAATGAGTGTGAGTACAGGAGTACAACGATGCGTACCCATGTCTTGGTCGTTGCCGTCGTCGTACTGACAACAGCGGCTCATGCTCAGAAGCAATGGGATGTGCCGGAGTGGCGCGACGATGGGCCGCGAGAAGTGCTGTTCGATGGCACCAGTCTCGACGCTTGGCGTGTGGACAGCGGTCAGGAGGAGTTCAGTGACTGGACTATTCGTGATGGCGTGCTCAGCAGTGAGAATGGATCGTACCGGCAAACGACTGCCCGATTCGAGGCTTTTCACCTGCGCGTTGAGTATGCCTTGCCTGCATCACGAGATGAGCCCGAGCCGAGTTGGAACGGTCGGCGAGGCATGAGTGCGGTGTTGATGCCGTGTGGGCTGTTGGTTGAATTGTTCAAGGCCGTGCCGCGTGCGTATGAGTCGGTGGTGCTGGTTGATGGCTTGCGGCGCATTGAGCCTCAGATGCCGGCTGGTGTTGCGACAACGGATTGGCAGATGGTTGAGATCGTGTATTACCCGGCATGGGTGGATGTTGATCTCAAGGTTCAGCCTCCTTCGGTCAGCGTCATTCATAACGGCCTTGTGGTGCATGAGCGGGTTACAGGTGCGGCGCGGGTAGAGGACTTCTCTTCGCTTCGGCTGATGACATCCGGCCATATCGGGCTGAGGATCGGTGGTCCGCACAACGAGTCGGTGCGATTTCGTCATATCAGCGTGCGGCCCATCAAGAATCAAGAATCGAGAGCCTGGCCGCTTCTGTACCCGCTCTTCTCCCCCGACAGCGCTGACGGCTGGTCGCGGCGGGGTGAAGGTCAGGCTGAGTTTCGGATAGCCGAGGGTCAGGTCATCGGCACAACGAAGCCACATCAGCCGAACTCATTTCTCTGCACAGATCGCGTGTATTCTGACTTTGAACTTGATCTGGAATTTCTTGTTCACCCGGAACTCAACTCAGGCTTGCAGATTCGCAGCCGGGTGGAGAAAGATGCGAATGGTCGTCCGTCTGTGACGGGGTATCAGGTTGAGATCGATCCATCGCCTCGAGCGTGGACGGGGGGTATTTATGAAGAGCGAAGTCGACGAGGCTGGCTTGCGCACCTGAAGGAAAACTCAACTGCACGCGATGCATTCAGACAAGGCGAGTGGAATCGCCTGCGCGTCCTGGCTGAGGGCTCTCGCATTCGTACATGGATCAACGGCGTACCTGCTGCGGATCTTGTGGATGAAGCGGCTTCTGAGGGATTCATCGGACTTCAAGTTCACAGCGTGGGGGGACGCGAAGACCCGCTTGAAGTCAGGTTTCGCAACGTTCGCATCCGTGAACTCAAGCCGAGCAGGTGGGTGCCGATTGAGGCCGAGTGATTCGTTTGGTCAGGGCAGAGTCGCGCCGGTTTGACATTCTCGCCTCGCTGCCCAGAGGATTCCGCCGAGCAGGTGCTGGAGAAACTCGGGTTCGCTGAATGATTCGTTGGTATGTCCTCCTGCGGTGTAGAACGCCCGGCCTCCGTCCATTTCGTGGTACCACGCAATCGGGTGGTTGCCCGCGTGTGCGCTGCCGGTGTAGGTGGATGTGTCGAGTGTCGCGAGGACATTGACGTGTTCGGGGGCCTTTTGAAAATTGTACCATTCGTCATTGCGACCCCAGCGTTCGGGCAGGTGTCGCGTCGAGCAGTGCTCGTGATCGTGAACTTCAACGACAGCGGGCTGAGTCGGCGGGTGGCCGGCGAAATACGCACCGACGAGGCGGCCATACCAGGGCCAGTCGTACTCGGTGTCGGACGCAGAGTGAATGCCTACGAACCCGCCGCCACGCTGTATGAAGCGTTCAAAGGCAGCCTGTTGTTCATCGTCAAGCACATCGCCGGTGGTGTTGAGGAAGACGACCACATCGAAGGCTGCGAGTGAGCCATCAGTGAACATTGCGGGGTTTTCGGTGCTCACTGTGTCGAATCCATGCTGGAAACCGAGTTTGCGCAGGGCCTCGATGCCGGGCTCGATTGAACCATGCCTGAATCCGGCTGTTCGAGAATAGACGAGCACTGCGAGGCGGTCGCGCTGTGTAGGAGCGGGCTGCTTGTTGAGCGTGTACCACGCTTCGTTGGACCACAACTCATCGCCTTCATTGCTTGTGATGTTGGCCACGACATGCACCACGTGCCCTTCCTTGAGCCCCGGAATGGTGAGCCAGGCGCTCTTGCTGTCGGTGCTCTGGATCATGTGTTCGACGCTCAGTCGCTCGACATCGAGTTTGGGTCCGCCATACTCGGGTGATGGTTCGTATCGGTACTGCTCGATGAAGTACCGCGATGCGTCGGTCAGCTGTTCGCCATGCACAGGTTTGGTGAACTCGATATGAAAACCGCCCGCAACCGCCCGGACGGCCGCGATTTCGAACGCGAGACTGCCTGTCGGCGTCAGGCGCTGCAATCCGAATGTTGTGCCTCGCCAGTTCCAGTTTCCTCCGGCCCCGGTGCCTCCGATGTAGATTGTGCCATCATCATCCACGACGAGCCGGTTCACGCCGCATTCGAGTCCTTGCGTGAATCGAAACACCGCGCCCTGTGTGACGCCTTCTACTTCTTCGAGCAGGACGCGACGAATACCCCCGGCGGTGAGTTCGCCCAGATACATCTGGCCTGCAAACGGACCGTCAGGAATCACAACCATGTTGGTGGGGGAGTTGCTCACTTCACCATGCGGCAGCCACAGTGCCGGGGGAGAGACGGGTTTGCTCTCAAAGGGTCCTGCGAAACCACCAGTGGGATAGAGCGTGCCCTTTGCGGTTGCGTTGTAGTGGCCGTAGAACGCGCCGGGCTCGATCGCGTATATGCAACTCGTGGGCTTCCACGCCCCTTGGTTGTCGGAAACGAGAATTTGTCCACGAGGTCCGATGCCGAGGCCGTTGGGCGTGCGGAATCCTCCTGCGATGTACTCGATCTGTCTGGTCGCGAGGTCGACTTTCAGAAGCGTGCCTCGGTTGCGCGGGTTTGGTCCATTGAGCCCGACGTAGCCGAACTTGTGCGCTTCGGCGCTGTCGATAAAAATCGATGTCGAGAGCGCTGCGTAGAGCGAGCCGTCTCTTTCGACGAGGCCAAAGGTAAAGTGGTGGTAGTTGTCGCTGATCCAACCGCGTGCGACGGGATCGTGTTTTTCAAACCATCCGTCTCCATCGTCATCGCGCAGCCGCGTGATTTCATTGCGCTGCGAGACGTAGACAACACCATCAACCACGCAGAGCCCTGCGGGTTCGAAGAGTCCTTCTGCGACCTTTCGCACCACGATGTCGTGGGGCGCTGCGCGTGGGTTGTCGATGGCCCAGACAACACCATCGGGTTTTGTGCGCACACCATCGCGCCATCCATCCTGATTGGGGCTGAAGGTGGCCAAGTAGAGCGTGCCGTCGCCCGCGAGTGACATGGCGCTGACTTGCGGTTCAAATCCCTCCGGGCGGATTGTGTTGACGGCAAAACTGGGATGTACGCCTTCGAGCGGCATGCCGCTGCCCGGGCGCATGGCGCCTGCTGCGCCCATGAGGCGCTTGGGCCCTGGCGAGGTGACGGGCGTCAGTCCGACTTTGGTCACGAGCGCCGCAGGGGGCACGGTTTCCCAGGTCTGGCTTGCGGGAGTGCGCCAGAGCAACCGCAGCGATTGCTGTCCGTCGTTTTCAAAGTAGTCAATCCGGAGCGGATGAAGCCCGGCTTGAAGTTCGATCTCGGTTTCTTTGCGGAGCGTGGGGTGGATCCCGTCGTGGTCGATGACAACCGAGCCATTGATCCAGAGCCGTGATCCATCATCACTTTCCATCGCGATGCCGTAGACCCCACCTTCCTCGATCAGCAGGGCCCCGAGCACCTCCACCACGAAGAAGTCGGTCAATCCTCCGAAATCGCTGGGATTCGTCCAGTCGATCCCTGGCGCGACGCGATCGACATTGGGGGTCTGCCCTTCAACCAGAGTCGGCAGGCGGCCCATAGGATGTCCGATGTCGTAGATCCGTTGTGTGACTCCGAACTCATGCCCAGCGGGAGGATTGCCCGCGCCGGCTGTGCACAGCGCTACGACCAGGCTCAGCGTGTTTATCATGAACCAAGCATAACGTCTCGGGCCTGCGGAATCTGTAACAACGGAGACACACTTTGCTCTTTCACAAGATCGACTCGATTTTTTCTCGTCTGATTCCGATCATTGCGATCGCTGTCCTCGTGCTGCCAGCTTCAGCCCAGCCGGTGGACGTGCGTGAGCCGCTACGGGCGATGATCGCCGAGGCCCGTGATGCGGTTTTTCCTGCACTCGTGCACATCGAATCGCATACGGTCGAATACTGGTCCGGGCAGGAGTCCAAGGGCATCTCCACGGGTTCGGGCACGATCATCGACTCGTCGGGCCTTGTGCTGACCAATGCTCACGTCACCCGCAACGGGCGGCGTTACATGTGCACCCTGGCTGACAAGCAGCAGATCCCCGCCACACTCGTGGGCGAAGACCCATGGACTGACCTGGCCCTCCTTCAACTCGATATGTCGAAGTTGGCGGGCTATGAGGGCGGGCTTCCCAGTGCCGCCTTTGGCGACAGCACGCGTGTGGAGACTGGTGATTTTGTCATGGCGATGGGTTCACCTTTCGCGCTTGACCGAACTGTCACGCTCGGGATTGTCTCGAACACCGAGCGCGTTTTCACCGCTGGGGCGACCAAAGAAGTCGAGCATCTCCAGCTCGACAACTTCGGTCAGCGTACGGGGCTGTTCACGTCGTGGATCCAGCACGACGCCCTCATCAACCCCGGCAATAGCGGCGGACCTCTGGTCAACATGCGGGGGCAGATCATCGGCATCAACACGCGGGGCGGCGGGGGCAACGGCTTTGCAACGCCCAGCACTATCGCCCGCGACGTCACACGCGATCTGCGCGAGCATGGCTCCGTGCCGCGCAGCTGGATCGGTGTCGGGTTCAAACATCTCGATCGCACCGGATTCGATCATGGCGTGTTTGTCGATTCTGTCGATACCGATGGCCCGGCGTACGCAGCCGGCCTTCGCGCCGGTGATGTCATGACTCACGTCAACCGTGAGCCAATCACGATCCGCTTTCCCGAGCAGATCCCATCGCTCGAACGCGACATCGCGTCAACCCGAATCGGGCAGGCCATCGCGGTTCGTGTCCTGCGATCTGGTGAAGAACTGGATCTGGACATCATCACCCAGAGGCTCGAACTCGATCATATCGGGCGTGTCTCGCTGCGTCCGCTGGGCCTGACTATTGCCGATATCACGCCGTACCGCGCGCGCTGGCTGAGGCTCGATTCGACTGACGGGGCGCTGGTGCAGGGCACCCGCAGCGGCATGCCCGCCGAACTGGCTCAGCCGCCGCTCCAGTGGGGCGATCTCATTCATCGCGTGCATGGTCAGCCCATCAAGAGCATCAGCGACTTCGTGGATCTCTATAACTCTCTGCGCGATTCGGACGAGCTTCCCGAGTATCTGGTCGTCGAGTTTGCCCGGCGTGACGCGCAAATGGTCACGGCATTGCGCACGAACCTGCCCGAGCCTGGTGACCCTCCGGCGGATCTTCCAAAGGCCTGGCTCGGCATCGAGACGCAGCCGATCGTGTCCGAACTTGCTCGTCAACTGTCGATCACCACCGGGTTTCGCGTGACGCGCATCTACCCGCAGACCACCGCTGCCGACTCGGGCCTGCATGTTGGTGACATCATCACGGCCATCAACGACGTTGCGGTACAGCCTACAGCGATCGAGCAGGCCGGTCTGCTGGGTCGCGAGATCCGGCGACATGACATCGACTCGCGAGCAACGCTGTCGGTCGTTCGTGACGGGGCGACCCAGACTGTTGATGTCGTGCTCGAGCGATCGCGCACCACGCCGGCCGAGGCCCGCCGCGAGCGCAACCGCGACTTTGGTCTGACGGTGCGCGCCATCACATTCTTCGATCGCATCGATAACCGTTGGGACGAGGAGGTCAAGGGGGTGCTGGTCGAGGGTGTCGAGGATGGCAGCTGGGCCGGGGCGGGAGGCATCGCGCGTGGCGATCTGATCCAGCAGATCGGGGACTCGCCGGTGCTGGGGCTGGCGTCGTTCAAGTCCGCGATCGAGACGGTCATCGACACGCAGCCCGAGCGCGTTGTATTTCGCATCCTGCGCGGCTATCGCACGTCGTTCCGCTTCGTCGAACCCGAGTGGAAGCCGCAGGTTCAGGCCGAGGACTAAACTTCTCCCGGCGTGCCTCATCGGCCGCCCGATCAGGCGTCAACACCGCGGGAACGCTCCCGCCCAACTCAGGAGTCCCGCATGTTCACTCTCACCGCCGCGCTTGTCGCGTGGTCGTTCATTCAGTCTCCCGCTGCGATCGAGGCTCCGGCCCCGGCGGCTCGTGTTGTCTCGTCGTCCGAAGCGACCTACGCCAAGCTTGCCAAGGAAGTCGCCCCCGCGATCGTCAACGTCAAGTTCGTCATGGACTTTGACAGCGGCTTTGGGGGCGAGCAGAGCGAAGAGAGCGAGGTCCATGGCGTGATGATTCGCGAGGACGGCATTGTGCTGGTCTCGAGCGCCATGATGTTCGGCTATGAGGGCATGGGCTTCGAGATCCGCCCGCGCGAGATCAAGGTGCTCGTCGGCGAAGACACCGAAGGCCTGGACGCGACGGTGATCATCCGCGATCGCGAGCGCGATCTGGCCTGGCTGCGCATCGCTCCCAAGGCCGAGCAGAAGTTCGCGGCCGTGGCGTTTGCGGGCGGGTCGAGTGTGAATCTCGGGGCCGAGGTGCTTCAGGTGATGAAGCTCGATAAGTATTTCGATCGCGCCGCGTACATCGTCGAGGGCAAGGTGGCGGCGATTGTCAGCAAGCCACGGAGTCTGTTTGTCGCCAGCGGCAACGTGACCGTCGGGCTGCCGGTGTTCGCCAGCGACGGAGCGGTCGTGGGCTTTGGAGTGCTGCAGTTGCCCGAGCAGGACGAGATGATGGCCATGCAGAACTCGATGACCGGCCAGCTGGTCTTTGCTCACACGGTCCTGCCGGCTGCGGATGTCGCGGCTGCGACAGACAGGGCACTGGCCGATCTTGACAACGATGAGTAAGTCGAGTTGACGTGAGTGCCGGGGCCGGGCGGCGCTCGAGCCGTTCAGACGAGGTGGCCGTGCAGAGCGAGTCGCTCGGCCGATGTGATGTGCACGCGCACGATCTGTCCGACGAAATGTTCGGCGAGGTTTGTGGCGGGATCGGTCTGGGCCTCAGCGTCAAAGAACACGATCTGGTCGCCTTCGGTGCGGCCGCTCAGCTGCACGCTCTGGCCGGGATCTGTTTCGAGATCGAGGACGGCCGCATGCGAGGCGCGACCGCCGACGGTCAGTTCGATCATGCCGCTGCCGGGCTTGACATCGGTGCCGCGCTTCTTGTGTTCGCGGCGGCTCAGACCCTCGACGAGCACGTCGAACGTGCGCCCGACCTGCTGGCGCGAGATGGCGTCGGAGATCTCGGCCTGCACGGCCAGCAGCGCGTTGTTGCGCTGGCGTTTGACCTCTTCGCTCACGTCATCGGCGAGTTTGTCAAAGGCGATGGTGCCCGGACGCGGCGAATACTTGAAGATGTAGCAGTTCTTGTAACGGCTGCGCTGCACCAGCGCGATGGTCTTGTCGAAGTCTTCGTCGGTTTCGGTCGGGAAGCCGACGATGATGTCGCCCGAGAGCATCAGGGGCCTCCCCTTTTCGGGCTCGTCGAGGTACTCGCGGCAGCGGGCGAGGAACTCGTCGTACTCGCTGACCGAATACCCCCGGTTCATCGCGCTCAGGATGCGATCCGAGCCGCTCTGGCCCGGCGCATGGATGTAGCGGCACAGGCGGGGGCTGGCGCGCATGACGTCGAGGACATCATCGCCAAAGTCGCGCGGGTAACTGGTGATGAAGCGCAGGCGCAGAATCTCGGGCACGCGCTCGTGAATCATGTGCAGCAGATCGGCGAACGTCGTGACGCGCGAGCCGGCGAACGGATCGCGCCGATGCCCGCCCTTATAGCTGCGTCCCTTCTGCGGCTGGGTGATGCCGCCGGCGCTGACGGCCGCGTCGTGCTCGAAACGGTAGTGATTGACCGTCTGGCCGAGGAGCGTGATCTCGATGACGCCGGTGTCAGCCAGGCGTTTGCACTCGTCGATGATGTGCTGGGGCGGGCGGTGAACTTCGGCCCCGCGCGTGAAGGGCACAACGCAGTAGGTGCAGAACTTGTTGCACCCGCGCGTGATGCGGACGTACGCGCTGCGGCGGTGGGCGCTGTCCGTCGGCGCGATGGTGCGCGACAGGTCGAGCATTTCCAGCGAGTCGGCGGCGGCGGCGAGAGTCGAACTGCGGCGCGAGGCCCCGCCGGCCAGCGCTGCGATGCGTGCCGAGACGCGCGCGGCCGAGGCCGGGTCGTCGGCCAGCAGCGAGAGGCGCGTGCGCACGGCGTTGTCGAGGAGGTCGGGCAGCTTGTCGAGTTCAGCCGGGCCGCACATCAGGTCAACGACCGGCATGCGCTTCATCAGCCCCGCCCCGTCGCGCTCGGCCATGCAGCCGAGGACGCCGACGACCAGGTCGGGCCTTTGGGCCTTGCGGTCCTTCAGGTCGCCCAGGCGGCTCCAGACCTTCTGCTCGGCGTGCTCGCGGACCGAGCAGGTGTTGTAGAGGACGATGTCGGCCGCTTCGCTGTCGGCGGTGAAGGCGTAGCCCAGATCGGCCAGCCGCCCGGCGACGAGCTCTGAGTCGAGCTCGTTCATCTGGCAGCCGAAGGTTTCGAGATAGACGGTCCGCTGAGCCATGGGAGGGATGGTACGCACGGCCCTGCGGGCGTCGGCAGGGCGGGCGGGGGGCGCAGGTTCTGCGCCCGCTGGCGCTGCACACGCTGGAGTTGACACGAGAATTCCTCGAGTTGACACGACAATTTCTCGCGTTGACACGATAATTCCTCGAGCTGCAGGAGTTGCAACGCGCGCTGACACGATAATTCCGCGCGTTGACACGACAATTCCGCGCGCTGCAGGCGTTGCAACGCGCGCTGACACGATAATTTCTCGAGCTGCAGGCGTTGCAACGCGCGCTGCAGGAGTACAAACGCGCGTTTCAAGAGTACCAATGCGCGCTTTTCGGGTCGCAACCGCCGCTCGCGGCTCGCAAACCCGGCATGATCGCGCCATATCGCCCCGTGTTCGACGCAGATCGCGCCATGCACCCGTCCAGAGTCCAACTGTGCCGCAACCGATCACGGGCGATCAGGTATGATGCCCATATCCCATGCGCGATCACCGCAACAACCGGGTCCGCAAGCGCTCTTTCAACTGGAGTTTGTGGGTCCGCATGCCCAATGCCTTCGCCCGTCGCGCACGATTTCGGTACTTCATGGCCTCGTGGTTCTACGCCGTGCTTGTGACGCTCCCATGGTTCGGAACCGCCTGCGCCATACCGCTGTATTTTGACTTGTTTCTACCCGAAGATCCGGGTGATCTTGACCTCGCGGCGGTTGAAGCGTGGATGGCTTGGCTCCCTTTGATCTACATCGCCGGTTTCGCCGCATCTGCGCAGGCGCTTTTGTGATGTGGTTCATCCTGCTGCGTCCTCGCGTGGCCGATCTCATCGCCGCTGCCGGCCGCTGCGCCGCGTGCGGCTACGACCTGACCGCCACGCCGCCCGAAGCCGACGGCCTGAGCGTCTGTCCTGAGTGCGGCGGCGCGTGGCGCGTGCGCGAGCCATCGGCTCCGGCCTGAATCAAGGCGAGGCCCGCCCCCGTGCACGCGGCACCAATTCCCTACACTCACCCGATGCTGCGCCCGCTGCTGCTGCGACTGTCGCTCTCGAACAAGTGCCTGCTGCTCTTCGGCGGGGCCATCACGATCCTGATCGCGATCGCCCTGACCGTGCCGTGGCTGCGGATGAACGGGCTTGTGCGGGCCGGGCAACTGGAGATCTCGCGCGAACTGGCACAGGTCTGGATCGAACTCGACCAGCCCGAAGCCCTCCTCGTCGCCGGGGCTTCGATCACCGAGACCCCTGCCGACGAAGCGTCATTCAACGATTTTCTCACGCGCGCGGCGCGAGCCTTCACCCGCCCCAAACCCCGTAATGAACTGCTCGAAAGCACCTGGGAAGGCGGGAGCAAGAGATATCGATACGCCCGCGCCCGCCGCGACGAGGCGGGCACGCTCGTCTCGATCGTCAGCATCGAACAGCGCTCCGACGGTGCGGCGGCCAACCTGGCGATCAACACACTCTACCTGCTCGCCGCCGGGCTGGTGGTGCTGGGCGTGGCCGTGCTCCTGTTTCGCGCGATCCTGACGCGGATCATTCTCTCGCCGGTGCGGTCGCTGCGCGAGTCGGCCGAACGCGTGCGCGACGGCGACCTGGCGACGCGCTCCGAGATCCGCACCGGTGACGAGTTTGAGACCCTGGCCGAGACCTTCAACCTCATGCTCAGCGACCTCGAGATGAAGCAGGACCAGTTGCGGGCGATCAACTCGGCCCTGGACGGGCGCCTGACCGAACTGACCGAAGTCAACGCCGCCCTGGCCAAGGCGACGCAGCTCAAGAGCGAGTTTGTGGCCAGCGTCAGCCACGAACTGCGCACGCCCATGAACTCCATTCTCGGCTTTGCCGAACTGCTCGCCGAGATCGCGCGGGCCGAGCACGAACGGTTCGTGACGGATTCGCAGTCGATCCCCGTCGCGCTGACCAAACGGCAGCGCTACCTCGACAACATCATCAGCGCGGGCCGCACGCTGCTCGAGATGATCGAGTCGCTGCTCGAGATGGCCAAGCTCGAAGCCGGGCGCATCGAGGTCAACCCCGCGCCCATGAGCGTGGGGGCGACGTGCGAGAGTCTGGTCGCCCTGATCGACCCGCTGGCGCGGCGCAAGGGGCTCGAGGTGCAACTGGACGTGCGCTCCGATGTGCCCATCATCGAGACGGACATCAAGAAGTTCAGCCAGATCGTGTTCAACCTGCTGTCCAACGCCGTCAAGTTCACCGACAGCCCCGAAGGCAAGCGCGGGCTGATCATCCTGCGGGCCGAACGCCTCGCGCCGACCGGGCTCTTGAGTCAGGATGCGCGCGTGCGCGTGAGCGTGATCGACAACGGCCCGGGCATCAGCGCCGACGATCAGAAACTGCTCTTCGAAAAGTTCAGCCGCCTCGACCGCGACGGCACCCGCCCGGGGACGGGCCTGGGTCTTGCCATCTGCCGCGAACTGTCTGGCGTGATTCAGGGCGAACTGCAGATCGTCAGTCAGGAAGGGCACGGCTCGATGTTCAGCCTCATCGTGCCGCTGCGCCTCGACCCGACGCGCGCCGCCGAGACGCGGCTCGAAGCCCGTTTCCGCGCCGACCTGTCTGGGCGCAGTGACCGCGGGCAAGGGTAATGCCGCGGGCATGCACTGGGACGCGCCGCGGCGCTGCGCATGCTTCTGAGCGGAGTCGCCGCGCCGGGACGGTGTTTACTTCGGTGGGGGCATGCTGCTGGCACGCTGGAACGGATAGTCCTCGATCGAACGCAGCACGATGGGCCGCACGACGACGAGCGTCATCGGGTGGTGCTGATCCGGTCCCGGGCAGAGCAAGAGCACAGCGCCGCCCTCGGCCACGATCAGCGGGCCTGTGCCGCAGCCCGTGCCCGATGCGGCATTGGTTATGTCCAGTTCAGTCTCCACGCCGTGCTGCGCGAGTTGGCCGCTGATGGCGATTGTGCGCGAGCCGATCGTGGCGCCGGGCTTGTCGGTGAATGTCGATTCGATGCGGGCCGATTGGCCGGGCTGTGAGAGGATCGATGGAGCCGCCACATGGACCGCGCCGGGGAACGCGCTGATCGACTCGATTGCGGCGGGGACCTGAGCGGCGCTGACGAGCCCGAGCCCGCGGGCCCGCTCGCCCCGGGCGATCTGGAGCCTGCCATCGGGTGCGATTTCAGCCGTCAGCGGTACGTCGTAGACGTTGAACATCCAGTGGATCGCGGGATACGCGCCGTCGAGCGGATCGAACGGCGGGGCGTGCGTTTCCTGGGTTTGTGGAGCCTGAGTCTGGACCGGCTCGCTGCGCACCTGATGGCGAGTGGGGCTGCACCCGCAGGCCAGAAGCATGATTCCGATCATCGCCGCGCTTGGTATGGCATGCATCATGTGTGTTCTCCGGATGTCATTATCGTACAGAATGCCCGCTGGAAGCACGTCACGCGATGGTAACGATCAACGCTCAAAGGCCGTCACTCAAGCACCGTTGGCGCAAGGCACGTCTCATTCGAATGCAGGTTCGGCAAGATACAGGCGGGTGCGGTAGCGAAGAGTCACGAGCGATTCGCCCGAGTCCGGGTCAATTTCGGCGCACGAGTCGAAGAGGGCATTGAGCCCGGCAGCAAGGGTGTCGTAGGCCGGGCCGGCTTTGGGGCAGTATGACGCGCTGCGGGCGCGGCCGAGAAGCCCCTCGCGCGACAGACGCTGCGGGTGCACGAAGGTCAGTTCGCGATAGTTGGTAAAGAGCGGACTGGCTGCCAGCGCCGCAGCAGGCTCAACAAAGAGATCCGGCAACGGCGCAGCAGCGGCCTGACTGATGAGGTCGGTGTAGGTGCGTGTGGCCTCGTCGGAGAGGTCGCGCGTGTTCCACATCAGCGCGAGCCGGCCGAGGCCCGAGAGAATGCGGCGAAACTCGGCCAGCGCCTCATCGGCGCGGAACCAGTGAAAAGCCTGTGCACACAGCACGAGCGTGATCGAGCCGGTGTTCAGGCCGGTATCCTCGGCACTGCCCTCGTGCGGCAGGACACGCTCGTGCGATGCGGCCGCATCTCGCATCGCGGCGTTGGGCTCGACCGCGACGACCAGCGGGCCAAAGGACGCCAGCTGGCGCGCCGAGATGCCCGTGCCCGAACCGATGTCGGCAGCGGTGAGCATGTGCGGATAGCCGAGGCCTTCGAGCATGGCGGGGAATGCAGCAACCGGGTAGTCTGGGCGGAAGCGTGTGTAGTCGTCGGCACGCGAGGTGAAGCGCATTGTCGGATGTGGATCGTCGCTCATGGCTGTTGGTCCTCGAATCGTTTGCGGGCCCTTCGCTTGGCAGCAAGCAGATCGCCGGGAGCATCATCAGACGGCGGCGGCTGCGCATCACGCTCGATCGGAGCCGCATGGCTCTGATCGCGATTGGCGCGTTGCTCCTGAATCTTGCGTTCATGAGCCTGGGCGCGGCGTCGTTTGGCGTCCGCGACCGCCTCGCGTGCGTCCTGCGATGTGAGGGCAACGGGGGACACCTCGCGCTCATGGGAACGCCGCGCCAGCAACAACTCGGGGGCCCGAACATCGCGCGCAGCGACGGCCTCGCGCATGTCTCGTCGCAGATCGACGCCGAAGCGGCGACTGATGAATCGATCCCACGCGATGCGGCGCGTGCCTACGTCGAGCAGGAACACGGCCAGCGCCCACGCAAGCAGGTACGGCCAAATCGGGCGGCTGGTCCGCGCAGGCGAAATAGTCGAGCGATCAAACAGCAGCGGCGTGCTTGCGCGATCCATCGCCATGTCGAGTGAAAGCACACGCCCGCCGGTGCGCTCGGCAATTTGGCGCAACAGCCCGAGGTCGGGGCTGAGGCGGGCCAGTTCGGCTCCGGCAGGAAGCGTGGCGCCGGCAAGCAGCGGCGTGAGGCGCGACGTGCCCAGGCGTGGTCGGGCGATGACGATGTACGATCCCTCAGCATCGACGGGCACAAGCGCCTCATACGAGCCTGGTCCCTTCTGCGACAACACCACCTCAAAGCTCGAACCCGCAGGCGCAAAGACCGTTGCGGGAACAGTCAGCAGGTCGAGCGGACGCAGGTCGCGATCGAACGCGTCGAGCCCGATCGAAAGCATGCCTCCCGAAACATCGACCGAGAGTTCGGAGTTGGAATCAGCAGGCACGCGCGCGGCAGTCCGCGCGAGTTGAATCCAGAACTGACGGTACGTTGGTGCCTCAAGCCACAGTTCGGCCCAGCGGTGCGCATCGGATGTGAACGCACCGACCTGTCCGAGGCCCACGTTCCAGTGCGAAAAGATCGGTTCGCCCTCGGCAGAGATGATCGCGTTGGTGATCGTCGCATCGTCGCGAAAGCGGGCCATGACGTGCCCGAGCAGCGGCGGTGGGTCAACAAGATCGGCCGTCAGGGGCGAGCCGGTGGCCGGGACAATGAGCGATGTTTCACGCTCGCGCAGGAGCGGGCTTCGGACGACGCGCACTGCCTTGAGGAAGATGCGCGGCAGGGCATTGGGATTGACTACCGCGAAGAATGTTCCGCCGCCTTGCGAGGCGATCTGGTTGAGGCCAGCATCATCGGCGCCGTCGCCGACAGAGATGGTCGAGACACGAATGTCCTGGCGCGACAGTTGAGCAGCGAGTGCAGGCAGTTCGCCGGCATCGGTCGAGACGCCATCGGTCAGCACGATGATCTGCTTGTTGCGCGCGTCGGCTGCGGCGAGCTGGCGCCCGGCTTCGCGCAGTGCCGGACCGAGGGTTGTGCCGCCGCCAGGAGCAATCGCGCGAACACGGGCAGCCGTCTGGTCTGCGTTCGAGTTGGGAGCCAGCGGCGCGATCACGCGATACGCATCGTTGAACGCGATGACGCCGACAAGATCCGACTTGTCGAGCGAGCGGATGGCAAGTGCAGCAGCTTCGTTGGCAATCTGCTGCTGTGATCGCATGGAGCCAAGCACGTTGGCCGCCATCGAACCAGATTGATCGAGCACGAACACAATGGCAGCTTCGGGCGCGATCAGTTGATCGGGCAGATCCATGCGGATGGGAAGGAGTGCTTCGACAGTTGAGTTGTGCCATCCGCCTGCGCCGAAGGCGTCGGGACCGCCGATCATCACAAACCCGGCACCAAGGTCACGAATCGATGAGGCGAGCAGACGCTGCTGGTCGTCGTCGATCTCGTCGGCGGGCACGTTCTGAAAGAGAATCAGGTCGTACGGCTGGAGCGAGAGCATGTCGCGAGGGAACGCGCGCGGCGGAATGGTCTGTACGTCGATCCCGGCTTCGATCAGAGTTCGCGAGAGTGTCGCGCCCGGACCGACCGGGGATCCATCCGAAACTCCATCGACAAGCAAGACCGAGCCGCGGCCCGGTGTGAGTGTAAATGTTGAGGCAATATTGTTGACCAGCGTCGAGTCGCCGAGAAAACCGCCATCGATGGGGTCCGGTTCGAAGACGGCCGAGAAGCGGTGCACACGACCGGACGGGAGCGGGACCGTGAGCAGTTGAATGCTTCGGCCTGGGGTGAGCGTCACACGGCGCGAGGGCCCAGCAGCCGGAGACAGTGCGATATTGACAGGTTCCCCTTCGCGCAGCAGCGAGAGTGTGCCCTGGGTATGTGATGTGCTGTTGAAGATGGCGCGAAGGGTGATGGTGGATTCACCGGCAGCGTGCGGTGGCGCGTCGAGCGACTCGAACACGACTTCGTCCTGGACGTTGTAGTCAAATGCAATCACATCGATTGGTGTTGGGGAGCGAGCGGTGGCCGTGGAGTTCGCGACAAGTTCTGATGCGGTGTCGAGAGCCGAGCCGGTTGTCTGATTGCCATCGGAGAAGAGAATGATGCGTCCTGTGGCATCGGGTGGGATCATCGAAGCGGCGAGCCTGAGGGCGCCCGCCAGATCCGTGCCCACCATGCCGGCCGGTTCGAGCGGGCGTGTGAGCACGTCGGCACGCGATGGAGACGCGACGGCGATGGATCTGCCATCAAACGCGACAATGCCGAGCAGATCATCAGGCCCTCGATCCGTCGTCGCGAGCTGAAGAAACTCGCGCACTCGCTCGCTTGATTCGAGGCCTGTGGTCGAGAAACGAAGGACCGACTCCGAGAGATCAACCACCGCTATCACAGCCAGAAGTTCAGTCTCGCGCACACGTCGAGCGCCCGCAAGCATCGACGCGACAAGCAGCAAGAGCACCGCTCGGGCCGCGATAGCGCTCAGGCGGCGTGCGAGGATCATCGACCTGAACCAACGCAGCGCTACCAGCGCGAGCGGAATCGCAGCCAGCGAAAGCAGGAGTCGTTGAGGATCGTCGAATGAGATGTTCACGATTGGGGCTTCATTGGGTTCAACGATCGGGGGCGAGATCAGTCCGAGCGAGGGGGTGAGGCCGGTGCGTCGGCATCGCGACCATCCGGAGCCACGATGGAGCGATGTGTCCGATCCTCATATCGGCGGTATACGCTGCGTACAAAGTCGCGGTATCGGCGTGGAATCGCCTGTCCCTCGATCGCACGTTCGGCACTGGCGGCTGCATCGCGGACCTGCCCCGCGAGCGTGCCAGGATCGGAAGCCGGAAAATCCCCAGGCGGAAGCGTCGGGGCAATGTCGCCGATGTTGCGCCCAGAATCTGAACTCGCGCGGCGGTCGCGGGCATCAACTGGCGTGGTCGACGGCGACCAGGGGGGAGCCTCGGCCGGTTCGTCGGGCGCTGAATCGCGAGCAAACTGACGCGCCAAGTCCGCGATACGCTCGCGCTGCTCCGGAGAAGCGCGGCTGAGCAGTTCCTGTGCCTTGTCGCGCAGCGACTGCGACTGAGACGCCTTGCGCATAGCTTCACGCTGTTGGTGGCTCATGTTCTGGAGTTGATCTAGTGCCCGATCAACCGCGTCAGGAGAGGGTTGCCCATTCGGCTGTTCCTGCCCCTGTTCCTGCCCCTGTTCCTGCCCTTGGTCCGCTTGCGGTGATGCTGCCGAATCAGCCTGTTCAGGCTCCTGTGCTGCCTGATCCCCCCGCCCGGGTTGCTGCGATGGATCTTTCGGGGGCGATGGCGGATCACTCGAACTCTGAGTGGATTGCTCGCGTGCGGACCGTTGCGCCGCTGGATCGGCTTGAGAGGGATCGCCCTGTTGTTGTTGTTGTTGTTGTTGTTGTTGTTGTTGTTGTTGTTGTTGTTGTTGTTGTTGTTGTTGTTCGGAAGACTGCCCTTCGGGGGTCTTGGCAGCATCGGGTTGTTGCTCCTGCTGCGATTGCTGCTGTTGCTGGTTCTGCTGCCCACTCTCACGCTGTTCGGTCGGCGGCTCGTTCTGCCTGATCTGCTCAGCAACGTCGCGGAGATTGCGACTCAGATCGCGAGCGGCTTGGCGGGCTTGATCGCGGCGTTCCTGCTCAGTCTGCTGCTCGCGTTGTTGCTGATCAAGAGCCTGGTCGGCAGGAGAAGGTGGCTCAGGCGATGCAGGTGGTGTTTGCTGCATCGGCGGTTGAGCGGGCGGTTCAGTTGATTCAGGCTTAGACTCTCGAACCTCCTCGATGGGTGGCGCAGATGGTGTCGGAGGTGTGGTTTCAGCTTCGTTCGGTGGCGAGTCCGCGTCCTGCGCAGCGTCGCGAGGCTGTGTCTGCTGGTTTTGCGGAGCCGGATCCTGCTCGGTGCCAGACTCCTGATCGCTCGGCGTCTGGTCAGGGCGTGCAAATGCAGGATCCGGCAGATCCGCGGCGTCTGGATCGAGCATTTCGGAAAGCTTCCGCAAATCCTCAGCCATCAGTTCTCGCTCGAAATCCGGCAGCGCACGAGAACTCTCAATCAGTTCACGCAGAGCCTCTCGCGCGGCTGCGAAATCGGCGTCGCGAAGTGCTTCACCCAGCATTCCTGCTTGGCCAAGTTCATCGGGCGCAACGTTGCGGAGGTCTTCCGCAAGCATCTCGGCCAGCGGTGAAGGGTCTGCACGCCGGGCTTCGGCTTCGAGTGCCTGGGCGCGTTCTTCGAGTGCAGCAGCCGAATCGATCGCAGCCTGATCCGGAGCGCGCCGACCGGCAGAGAGTTCGGCTTCGATTTCGCGTAGCTGTGCCAGCACCTGCTCATCGGCTTCATCAATCGGGGCATCCGGTTCGCGTGAGTCTTCGATTGCTCGTGCAGCTTCAGCAATGGCCAGCCGTGTCTGGCTGCTCAACACCTGTTCCTTGTCATGGTGCATCCGCGATGCAGCAAGTGGAACATACAAAACGGCTGCGACAGCAGCAAGGCTCAGCATGGGCCACAGCACCCACGCATTGCCGAAACGAACCAAAAGTGCATCTGAAACTCGGACGTTTGAAGCAGCAGTTTCGGCGTCACGGACGGCCAAGACAACGAAGGCAGGATCGACAGCAGACGCGGACCTCGACAAGTCCAGTGCCGACGAAAGGCGATCCTTGAGGTTCAGTGCGCGATCCACCGCAGCAACTGACTCGATAAGTGGGCGTTGACGCCGCAGCGTCTGCAGAATCGCGACGATGATTGCAACGATCAGCGCCGCAGTAATGACGATTAGCCCAAAATCGCGACCCAGGAAATGTGCCGACACAACCCCCAGCACCAGAGCAGCGATGGAGGCGACCAGGAGTGAGCCCCCAACGCTCGCGACCAGTGTCGCAACGAAATGGCGAGAGCGAGCCTTCGTGGCCACCTGCATCGTCTTGATCGGGCGATGTTCCATGTAAGTATTGTACGCGATCCGTACTACACTTCGTTTGCAGTTTGACTACGCTCAGGGCATGGATACACACGCGTTACTCTCGATGCTGGTTTCCGGGAGAAGGCTTGACGCGCACGAGTCTGAGGATCTCTTCTCGCGGCTGCTGGCGGGCGAACTCGATGAGGCACAGATCGGGGCTGTGCTCGCCTTGCTGCAGGCCCGCCCAATTGGCGTCGATGAACTCTGCGGGGCCGCCCGTGTCATGCGCCGACACGTCACCCGCGTGAAGGCGCCTCGGGGCGAGAGATTGATCGACACCTGCGGGACTGGCGGCGGGCCCAAAGTTTTCAATGTCTCCACGCTCGCCGCGATTGTCGCTGCCGGAGCAGGCGGGCGAGAGGGCCGTGAACGTGTGTTTGTCGCCAAACACGGGAATCGGAGTCGCACAGGGCGCGGGTCGGCCGAGGTCCTCTTGGGACTCGGCGTGCGGGTCGATGCAAGCCCCGAGGTGCAGTCGCAGTGTCTGGAAGAAGCGGGGGTTTGTTTCTGTTTTGCGATCCATCACCACCCTGCGATGAAGCACGCAGCCGGGCCTCGCCGCTCGCTCGGGATGCGCACGATCTTCAATTTACTAGGACCTTTGACGAACCCCGCGGGAGCGCAAAGGCAGTTGATCGGGGTGTACGCAGCCGATCTCGTCGAAACCATGGCGCAGTCTTTGGCACAACTCGGCGCCGAACGGGCAATGGTCGTTCATGGCCTTGATGGACTTGATGAACTCTCAACGAGCAGCCCGACGCTTGTGGCGCATGTCGAAAGCGGGCGTGTTCGTGTTGAAGAAGTCGATGCGCAATCGCTCGGCCTCGCGAGCGCGTCGCACGAATCGCTCTCTGTCGACGGGCTTGAAGCGGCGGTTGCGGCTGCGCGGGAGATCCTTGATGCGCAGCGCGGCCCGCGTCGCGATCTGACAGTGCTCAACGCTGCCGCGGCCCTCGTCGTTGCCGATGTCTGCCCATCGCTTTCAGAGGGCATCAAGGCGGCTGAGGAATCTATCGACTCTGGCTCGGCAAGGAAAGTCCTGGAAACTCTCGTCAAGGTTTCGCAGCGTTCCGCGACGCCTTGACTTCGCCTGCCATGATCGTCGTTACTCCCAGAAGCGATTGGCCGATGTCATCACCAAAGTAGTATCCCTCGTTCGATCGGGAAGAGAAAATGTTGGCGTCGACGCCGATGCGCGAGTTGGTGGGCGGGGAGAGCCAGATAACGAGATCGATGTCATGGCGCTCGGCCACAAACGAGCGGACAACATTGAAAAGCTCATTGGAATCATGGGGCAATTGACCACGCCGCGACTTGAGCTCGGCAACAAGCGTGATGTGCTCATCGGTTACCGCATCCATGTCACGCCGCAGCACGGGTCCGTCGCCGAGCAGCGTCGCGCCAGCGTCTGTCATTGTGAGCGTTGCGGAATACAGAGCGTCGGAAAGCGATGAAGGAAGCGGATGCTTCAAATCAGATATCACAAGTATGCGTTGTCCACCCAGACTGTCGTACGAGATGGTCTTGATCGAGGAAGGAACTGGGTTGGGCAACGAAGGGGCTGGTGCTTGATCCACTTGGCCGTGAGCAATCCCACCCTCCTGCATGATCTTGACACGAGATGATGTGGGAACGAGGATCAGGAGCGCTCCCAGGCCGACTGCAGCCACAAGCAAAACGATAAAAATCGAACCGACGATACCCGCGTTGATACCTGTCGGATCCGGCGTTTTACCGTGTCCGCCACGACGCGATGTCACACGCGCCTGTGCCGAACGGCGACGGGCTGCAGCACGACCACGCGCTTCGCGCAGTTGATCGGCAGCACTGGCTCGCTCCGATTTCGGGCGAAGGGAACGCGCATGCGGTATCGGCAGATGCGGCGCGGGCCGAGGCGTCCGGCCACCGGCAACAAGACCACCCAAATACACGCCAGCAGGAACCGACGCGAGAATGTCATCGGCTGGATACTTGACTGGATGCTTGGCGCCACCGTGTCCCGCGAGGTTGTACTTTCCGGTCCACCAACTGGTCACAGCAAGCGAAGGGCGACCGAGCAGACGCTTGGGCACCGGACGTGCCGGTGACTCCGGCACACTCGCGCCGCCAGCCGGGGCTGCATGCGGGACGGGCGGAGGTACCGGGCTGGCTGCGTGCGCCACTACGTCCACAGGCGCATGCGGCAGATCAACCGGGCGCTGGCTCATGCTTGGAAGGTCGATCGGACGCACCGCGAAAGGATCGACAGCCGCAAGAACGGCGTTGACATCCGCAAGCATCTCGTGCGCCGACGCGTACCGCTTGTCATAGTCCGCCATCGCGCGGCGAACGATCCAACGCACGGCTTCCGGACAGCGTTTCGTGATCTGACTCAGACCGCCATGAGCAGGGAACGAGTTCTCGATGATCGAATACAGCACGGCACCGGCTGCATACACATCAAAACGTGTGCCGTCGATCTGATGTACTTTCACCCCACGCAAGGCCTGCCGTACGAGTTCCGGGTCGCGGAAATACTCGGTGCCATGCGTCGTCAGGGTCATTGCGCTGCGCAGCGGCGTGACGAGACCAAAGTCGACCAGGTGTGCCTGCTTGCCGTCAACGATAATGTTGTCTGGCTTGACATCCTTGTGCCACAGGCCCCCGTCGTGATACGCGGCAAGTGAAGTCAGTAGGTCGGTCGTGTACGACAGCGTGGTACGGAGATGATGGTCTGAGAGCCCTTGCGCCGGCGACAAACCGTGCATGCGGGTCGTCAGTGTCGCGAGCGATTCTCCTGGAACATACCGCATCACATAAAAAAAGCGATCGTTCGTCAGTTCATGCTCAAACACGAGCCCGAGTTTCTTGGCTGCGTCAAGGGCACGACTTTCGCGCACGATCTGCGGCAGGCTCGATCCATCGTCGAGCCGAAAACTCTTGATGACAACCTGATCGATCGCGCCAAAGCCCTGCCGTTCGAATGCTGCGCGCTTTATCTCATTTGGTTCGGCAATAAAAAGCTTGCTCCCCGAACCGCCGCCCGGGAGCGAGCCGATGATCGTGTACCCCTCGAACATGCCGACGCGGCGTGCGGGCTTGTCTGCTCCAGGGGCCTCGGCGATGACGCGCGGGAGCCGCTTTTCGAGTCCCTCAGTGACCCCACCCAACCCAAGGAAACGCAATGGGTGCCCAACGATCAGCCGATACACGCTCACGCTCGCAGTCTTGACTTCATTCTTGAACGCACGCCCATAGTGGGCCGACGCCGACCACCGCCCAAGCACAACATTCAGAACCGTCAACGGTGCCAGTATGAACAGAAGGACAACGGCACCAATGGTGCGGAAAAAGTCAGAGAACATGCCGATGACAAACCGCCCGATGTGCCGCGCCACCATGCCCAGAACGGCAAAGCACTTGACCAGAAGCCAGATCGCGAATACGCCAATGACGACCGCGGCGAACAGCCCCAGTGTGACGAGAATAAATGGTGGCACGGCGGACATGTCGGCTCCAGTGCGTGTACGTGGGTGTCAGCCCAGAAGTTCCTGCTCGTCATGACGCCGAAGTTCGAGTTGCCGATGGTAAATCTCGGCAATGGCATCGTCGAACATCGAGTCGTCGTTCTTGTCTGAACCTGCTTTGGGATTGAGGGAAAGCCCGTTTCGTGCAGCCTCCTCCCGTTCCTCCTCCGTGAAGGAATAGGTCAGCATGACTTCTGTCAGTTTGATCCGCAGGAGATCGCGGATTTTCGCCAGTCGGCGGCTCACGGTCGGCTCGCTGATGCCCAGTGCCGAAGCAACGTCCTTTCCGCTCTGTCCGTCAAGCACGCGCATGCGGTAGATAGAAAAGTCAGTGAAATCGGCTTCACGTTCGGCCATCCGAATGGCAGCCTCGACCTTGCTCCGGAACACGCCTTCTTCGTACGCCCGATCCACGCTGCGTCCATCGCAGGCCGACATCCACGTTTCATCGAGCAGGGCGGCCGTCTTTCCACCGCCGCGTTTGAGCGCCATGCGGCGGTCCATCTCATCGCCCAGCACATGCTTGGCAATCGCCAGCAGCCATGTCGAAAAGCGCGCCCCACGCCCCGGGTCGTAGCGGTCGATGGACGACGAAAGGGCAGCGAGCGTTTCCTGCGAGAGGTCGCGAACAGTCTCAGCCCCAATGCGCCCCTTGCCCCATTTCGTCAATTGTGCGCGAATGATCGGGCCGAACACCTCCCAGAGTTCGAACCATGCGCCTTCGTCATTGGCGCGGAGGCGCGCGATGAAACTGGTCGTGACCTGAGTGAGCATTGCATCCGCCCTTCTGGCTCGCGCAGGACCGCGCGCCCCCCGTTGTATTCCGATCAGGGTTCTGGGGATTTCGCGCCCCGAGGCCTTGTGTGGACTCCCACAAGGATATCGAGACCCAGACGGATTGTGCACACAAAGCGGGGCCAAGGGCTTCGAAATGGGGTTTTATGGGTGAATCCGCCTGATATAGGGCGTTGGACGTCCCGCAAGGAGACAAACTGGGGGTGTGCGACCCTGGGTGTGAAATTGAGCGAGTGCATTTCGGAATGAAACCTGTGCCCAACCGCCCAGGCGAGTCGGGCGCATCTGAACACAACCGAGGCGTGAGGCCTCGCAGGAACGAGCAACAGCGAATCAGGAGGTTACATCATGGCACTCGTCAAAGGTATCGTTCGTGTCGCAGTCGTCGGCGCTCTGACTCTTGGAGCAGGGGTTGTTGTTGCCGAGTGGGCAAGTCCCGGATCTGTTCGTGCCATGGCCGGACAGGCTCGCGGTACCCTGAGCCGCACCATCGACAGCAAGATCGAAGACCCGATCGCCTTGCGTGCCCAGATTCGCTCGCTCGAAGCCGAGTACCCGAAGAAGATCGGCGAGGTTCGGGGTGACTTGGTCGATGTGCAGGAGCAGATCAGGCAGTTGCAGCATGAACTGGCGGTCAGCAAGAAGGTTGTTTCCCTGACGTCAACCGATCTCGCACGTCTCGATGAGCAGATCGGTGAGGCACGCACTGTGCAGGCCGCTCATCAAGGCGCAATTGTTCGTATTTCGTTCAATGATCGCTCGCTCGCGCTGCCCGATGCTTACTCCCGCAGGAATCAGATCGAGCAGACCGCCAAGTTCCATTCGGGACGGGCAACAGATCTTTCGCGTGATCTGACCTACCTCACGCAGCAGGAAGAGCAGTTGGCAGCCTTGCTCACCAGGCTTGAAACCGAGCGCACCGAGTTTCAAGCTCAACTCTTCCAACTCGACGCACAGATCGACGCCATTGGTCGCAACGATCGCATGATCGCGACGATGGAGAAGCGTCAGTCGACGATCGACGAGTATTCTCGCTATCACGCGAGCAGTCTGGACCAGTTGCATCGCAAACTCGCGAGTATTCGCAGTCAGCAGCAATCAAGGCTGGACTCGATCGGGCGGGAAACACAGCACCGCGATTACGAAACCGAGGCGCAGTACCTGATCCAGCAGGACGCCAGCGCGGCAGGGCGCGACGTTCGAACCCTGCCGAGCGCGGGGTTCCAGACCGAGGTTGAAGTTATCGAGATCAAGCCTCAACAGGCCGACACGGGAAGTGGCAAACCACTGGCGTCGCGTCAGTGACCCTGGGCGGCCCGAGGCCGCCACTTTCCCCGAGGCCGGGGTTCGCCGATTGCATCCCCCTTCGGCAGCGTGACCGTCGTGGCAGAGGCGTAAGATCGTCTCCGTCAGGGCGGTCACGCTCCATTTTGTCCCCAAGTCGATGGCCAAGGCATGGATTTGTTCAGTTCTCGATAGGGGGTAGTGGCTAAATCGGGTTCAACCCGATAACTTGATGAGAGTTTCTGTCGCTCGATGGGGTCATGGATTGACCCGAGAGGAATCCGTTTGTGTGATGCTCGATAAACTTCTAGGATTTTTTAGCGTCGACATGGGGATCGACCTCGGCACCTGCAACACACTTGTTGCGGTGAGGGGTCGTGGCATTGTGCTCAATGAACCGAGCGTCGTCGCGGTGAAGAAGGGAACCAATCAGGTTCTCAAGGGCGGGCAGGCAGTGGGCTGGGTGGCCAAGGAGATGCTCGGCAAGACGCCGGGCTCGATCACCGCGATCAGGCCATTGAAGGACGGCGTGATCAGCGACTTCGAAATCACCGAAGCCATGCTTTCATATTTCATCCGCAAGGTCTCGGGGCGAAGCTGGATCTTTCATCCGCGCGTCGTGATCTCGATTCCGTCGGGCATTACCGCGGTCGAAAAGCGAGCCGTCTTCGACTCGGCCGAGCGAGCGGGAGCAAGACGGACGTATCTGCTTGAAGAACCTATTGCAGCGGCAATCGGCGCGGGGCTCCCCTTTGGCGAACCGACCGCCAGCATGATCGTGGACATTGGAGGCGGCACGACCGAAGTCGCAGTCATGTCGCTGGGTGATATCGCGACGTGCGAGTCTGTGCGTGTCGCCGGCGACGATCTGGACGAAGCCATCATCGCTCATATGCGACGGACTTACAACCTCATGATCGGCGAGCAGAGTGCCGAGCGTGTCAAGATCGAGATCGGTTCGGCTGCCAGCTCAGGAGAAGAGACTTCGATGGAAGTCCGTGGGCGCGACATGATCTCTGGCCTGCCTCGCAAGACGGTCATCACGAGTGAGGAAATTCGGGAGGCACTGCAGGAACCGGTCAATGCCATCATCGAGGCCGTGACTCGGACCCTTGAGCGGGTGGAGCCCGAACTTGCTGCGGACCTTGTGGAAAACGGGATTGTGCTGGCGGGCGGTGGCGCGCTGCTTCGCGGGCTGCCAACCGTAATCAACAAGGCCACGGGGCTCGAAGTCAGGCTCGCGGACGACCCGCTGACGTGCGTGGCACGCGGAACAGCAATTTATCTCGAGAACATCGAGGAATGGCGCGACACGCTTGAGAGCGACATGGATCTTTGAGCACACCCGCACGAACGGGCCTAAAGCAGGCGAGGAGTCGAGCACAACGCAAGGATGCCGAGTTCAAGAGCCACAACCCACACTGCTCCTGGTGGCCGACCGCTTGCGGTGACGGTGGTGGTACTCTGTGTGCTTGGGCTCATGCCGCTTCGGTTCACCGAGTCGTGGGTCAAGTGGTTTGGCGGCCTGGCCTGGCGCGTGATCGCACCGGTCAGCCACCCGATTTCCGAACTGACACGTTGGGTTTCGCCGGACCGTTCGACCGCGTTGTCTGATGCTCCCGAGGCGGTACTGGCGCAGGAACTGGAACTGACCAGGCAGAAACTGCTCCGCGAACAGTTGGAGAATGATCGATTGAGGCGACTCGTTGACGACTTGCAACGAGGGTTTGCGCTCGATGCAGGCGTGCCCGTGCGATTGCTCGCCAGACCCGTCATCGGAAACCCGAGCGATCTCTCCGGCGGGGTGTTGATTGTGCGGGCGGGCTCGGGTGACGGCGTGACGACAAGCACGGTGGCAACATACGACGGAATGCAACTTGTCGGGCGTGTCGAGCGCGTACAAAGCTCAGTGTGCGAAATCCGACCCATCACAGCCCGTCGGAGCGGTCGGGTCGATGGCGTGGTCATGCTCAGTCCTGACGGCGAAGCCACGCTCAATTGCAGCCTGACCCCCAACGGCGACGGGACACTGTCCGGCCCGGTGACGGAGCTCGGTCCGAATGTTGACGCACCCGAACTCGCGCTGGGGCAGGATGTGCGACTCATGGCGCGCGATGGTTCGTGGCCTACAAGCGCCCAAATGCTCCTCATAGGGCGCGTTGTCGCGATTGACCCTGCCCCGGGCCAGCCGCTACGGAGATGGATCACGGTTGAGCCGCTTGTCGAACTGCGCACCATCAGTCAGGCTGTACTGCGCATTCCGGTCGATGGCGAGGAGCGTGCGCCATGAACTGGTTGGCCTTCGCGGTGGCGGCGTGGTTGTGCCTCGGGCTTGAATTGGGCCTGAGAGAGATGTTGCATATCGGGCCTCAAGGAATCGCACCGAGTTTCGTCGTGACACTTGTTGTGTTCGTAGCCCTCAACGCTTCTCAACGAGCCTCGCTCTGGGCAGCGATTGTGCTTGGAGTGCTCACCGATCTGACTGGTTCGATCACGACTCTGCCGCGAGGCACGACGCTGCTCATCGGCCCGCACGCGGTTGGATTTGTCATTGGTGCGCAAGCAGTGCTCGCGCTCCGCGGCATGGTTGTCAGTCGTAACCCAGTTGCTATGGGTGTGCTTGCCATGCTTGTGGGCGTTATCTCCTCGATCATTGTCGTCGCATTTCTGACCGTGCACAAGCTCATCGGCGACCCGATCGTGTGGGAACCAACTCAACGACTCCTCGACGGATTGCTCAATGCAGCATTTACAGGCATCGTGGCGTCGGTCTTGGCCATCGCGCTGATTCCTATGTCGGGCCTGTTCGGGTTTCCGCAGTCGCATCGGCGTTTCGGGCACTGAAGCTCGCACTGGAGATCGAGAACGTGTCGGATCGAAAGGCATGTGTGTTCTTTGACGATGGCCGCGGCATGCTCGAGCCGCTCTGCGACCTGCGCGCCAGTTTCGAAATTCGCACCGGCGCGCTCACATCGCTCGAACGCATCACGCGCACGCTCCGACTCGAAGCCGTGGCGGCCTACGTGCCCGAATCGATACGCAGGTTAGTCGAGGAACGGCATACGTTCGCTGTGAACCGCACGCCCGCGATCGACGGTTCCAAACCAATGCTCCTGATCAATGGTCGATGTCCGCTGCCGCTGGACGTGATGGAGGAACTGCAACCCGGGCAGGCCGCTGTCGAGAGATCATCGGGCGATCTGATCTGCGCCTTGCTGACTTGGTCCGAGATCGAGCGATTGCTCGCGGGCGACAACCCGACGCGCGAAGCGATTGTCGTTGAAGATCGCGTATTGCTGGCAAGGCCGTGGGATGTGATTCATCACCGCAATCGGGCTATTGCGATTGACCTGTCGCTGCTTGCAACCATGCCGCGCCGTGACATGTCGGATTATCCGTGGATGAACGGGGAGAACCCCTTGAGCGTACATCCGAGTGCTCGCATCTCGGCCGGTGTCACATTTGATCTTGACGACGGGCCGATCGTGGTCGATGAACACGCGGTGCTGCGATCGGGTGCAGTGCTCATCGGGCCAACGTATGTCGGAATTCGATCAACGGTAACCGAGCAGGCGACAATCCGCGGCAACACGGCCATCGGCCCGGTGTGCAAGGTCGGCGGCGAAGTCGCGGGCACGATCTTCCAGGGCTACTCGAACAAGGCCCACGAAGGCTATGTCGGCGATTCGTGGATTGGTGAGTGGGTCAATCTCGGCGCGGGCACGACGACCAGTAACTTGCTCAACACCTATGGCGAGATATCCGCCGTTGCCGCGCCTGGTTCGGGTCGCGAACACACGGGCCTGCAGTTCCTCGGCGGCATCATTGGCGATCACGCCAAGACAGCAATTCATACGCGGATCATGGGCGGGAGCGTCGTCGGCACGGGCACGATGTGGGCCGCCACACGCGCTCTGAGCGGGGCGACGTCGCGCTTCAGTTGGGTGACCGACGAGGGGGCCCGCTTCTACCGCCTCGGGCGATTCAACGACGCGATGGACGCGATGATGGGCCGACGGCACCTACAAGCCACCAACGCGATGCGAGAGCGTCTGGCACGCCTGCACGCAACCGCGAGTTCCTGACCCGGTTCGGCCGGGAGACTCGTTCCGCGGTGCTGCATTGATATCCTCTGGGCATGAAGACGCTGTACATCATCGATGGCTACGCGCAATTCTTTCGCGCCTACCACGCGATCCGCACCCCGATGACCAGCCCGGTCACGAAAGAGCCGACCAACATGACGTTCGGTTTCGTCGGCATGCTGCTCAAACTGCTGCGCGGCGAAGGCGCGATGGGAAGTCCGCCCGATTTCGTCGCCGTCGCGCTCGATGTCTCCGGCGATCGTGGCACCTTTCGCAGCCAGTTATATCCGGCCTACAAGGCCAACCGCGATGAACCGCCCGAAGATCTCAAGCCGCAGGTCGAGCGGTGTCTTCGGTTGCTCGAAACAGTCGGCGTGCCCGTACTCGGTGCTGAGGGTTTTGAAGCCGACGACGTCATCGCCACCATTGCGACCGCGTGGAGCGAGAAGCACCCCGATGTGCGTGTCCGCATCATCAGCAAGGACAAGGACCTCAAGCAGCTTCTCGGCTCGGGCGCACCGCCGACCGAAATGTACGATGTGCATACCGACCAGCTCATCACGGCCGAGACACTGCGCGATGAAACCGGCATTACGCCATCGCAGGTCATCGACATGCTCACGCTCATGGGCGACACGGTCGACAATGTGCCCGGCGTCAGCGGCATCGGGCCCAAGACCGCGGCGCAACTCATCGCCGAGTTCGGTTCGCTCGAAGCGGTGCTCGCCGAGGTCGTGGCTGACAGGCCCGCAAAGGAATGGAAGATCAAAGGCAAGCGCCGCGAGAACATTCTCGCCGCGCGTGAGCACCTCCCGCTGTCGCGCCAGCTTGTCTCGCTGCGGCACGATACGCCTGTGGCGCTCGATCTTGCACAGGCCAGTGTCGAACGGATCAATCTTGGGGCCTTGCTGCCGGTCCTGCGGGAACTGGGCTTTAACCGCTATCAGGATGAAGTGCGACTCATGCTCGGTCAGAGCGAGGGTGGGGCGGTTTCGCCGATGCCCGATTCCGCTGCGCCAAGGGGAGCGAGCGACAGCAAGACGTCAGCAGCACCGCGCATCGTCGGCGGCCTCTTCGACGCGATCGAGGATGCGACGCCGCGCGCTGTTGCGAGCGGGACATATACCTGCGTCACGACGCGAGCGCAACTCGACGAGGTGGCCAAAGCCATGCGCGCCGCCGAACTGGTCGCCATCGATACCGAAACGACCGGCTTGCGTCCGATGTGGGCCCATCTGTGCGGCATTTCCTGTTCGGTCGAGCCGGGCAGAGGCTGGTACATCCCCGTGCGTGCCCCGGTCGGTGAGGCGCACCTGAGCCAGGCCGAAGTCATCGAAACACTGCGTCCGGTGCTCGAAGATGAATCCATCGCCAAGGTCGGGCACAACATCAAGTACGATCTGATCGTTCTGCGCCGCGCGGGCGTGCGTGTGCGCGGGCATCAACCGACGATCGACAAGCCTCGCGCCGGCGACACGATGGTCACCAGTTCGCTCATCGACGCCTCGCGCTCGAGCCACGGCATGGACGCCCTTGCGCAGGCGTTGCTCCATCGCCAGAACATCTCGATCAAGGATCTGATCGGCGTCGGCAAAAACCAGCGCACGTTCGATCAGGTGCCGCTCGCGCTCGCGACCGACTACGCAGCCGAAGACGCCGATGTCACACTCCAACTCGCGCATGTCATGCTCCCGCAGATCAAGGCCATGGGTCTGACCGATCTCTATCGCGATGTCGAGATGCCACTGGTCGATGTCTTGGCCGAGCTCGAGTTCAACGGCGTGCTTCTCGACCCGGCCGAACTCGAACGACAGCGTGCCCGGCTCGAAGCGCGCCTCGTCGAACTGCGGCGCGAGATCGCTTCAGCAGCCGAGGACGCAGTGGGGCGGGGTTTTGATCCCGATTCACCAAGGCAACTCGCAGCCGTGCTGTTCAACGCGCCGACTTCAGCCGAACCGGGTCTCGGTCTGCCCGCGGGTCGCAAGACCAAGACAGGCTATTCGACCGACGCCGAGGTCCTGGAGAAACTCGCGATGGATCCTGCGGTCGAGAGCGAACTGCCGCAACTGATCCTCGAATACCGGCAACTGAGCAAACTGGTGAGCACCTATCTCGTCAACCTGCGCGATGAGATTCATCCTCAGACCCGGCGCATCCATGCGAGTTTTCACCAGACCGGTGCCGCGACCGGCCGCCTCAGTTCGAGCGATCCGAACCTGCAGAACATTCCGATCCGCTCGCAGCTCGGGCGCGAGATCCGCCGCGCGTTCGTCGCGCCGCCCGATCATGTGCTCATCACGGCCGACTATTCGCAGATCGAGCTGCGTCTGCTCGCGCACCTGTCGCGCGATCCTGGACTCATCGCTGCATTCGAGGCTGGTGAAGACATCCACCGCGCCGTCGCGGCGCAGATTCACAACGTGCCGCTCGACGCCGTCACGCGCGAGCAGCGCAACGGCGCGAAGATGGTCAACTTCGGCATCGTCTACGGCATCACGGCCTTCGGGCTGGCGCGGCGCCTCAAGATTTCCAACGCCGAAGCCTCGACCATCATCGACGACTACAAGCGCCGTTTCTCGGGCATCACGACCTTCCTCGAAGAGTGCGTGCAGCAGGCCACACGCTTCGGCTATGTCCAGACGATGCTCGGGCGGCGCAGGCCGATCACCGACATCGACTCAAACAACCCCAACCGCCGGGCCCTGGCCGAGCGCGTCGCGATCAACAGCGTCGTGCAGGGGTCGGCTGCCGATCTGATCAAACTCGCGATGATCGACCTGCACCGCCGCATCGGCGCGGCGACCGCAGGCGAGGCGCTCGCTGGCGTGCGGATGCTCATCCAGATCCACGACGAACTGGTCTTCGAGTGCCCGCATGCGCAGGCCGAGGCGGCCAGAGCGGTGATCGTCGAGCGCATGGAGCGTGCGATGGCGCTGCGGGTGCCGATCGTGGCCGAGGCCGCCATCAGCCGCAACTGGTTCGAGGGTAAGTGAGGCATCAGCCCGCGAGGAAATTCGTTTTTTTCCTTCGGTGAACAGGCCGATTTTCGGTATACTCGACTGACTTAAATCGATGGGCATATTGCCTGATAAGGAGCCCCATGCACACAAGTCCTCCTTCCAATCCCGTTTTTCGCTTCATTCCGCTGTTTGTTCTGTTGTCCTGCGTGCTGTTGCTGCTACCTGCCCCGGCTTGTGCAGATGATGAGTGCGAGCCGCACTGGGTCGCCGGTCTATTTTGCCCTCCGGGAATCACCGGCTTCGTCGATGTGATGGCGATATGGGACGATGGTACCGAACAGGCCGTCTATGTTGGTGGATCGTTTACCATTGCTGGTTGCGCCAACGATGTTCAAAACATTGCCAAATGGGACGGCACTTCATGGTCATCGCTCACAGGAGCAAACGGAACAGGTGTCAATGATGTAGTTCGTGCGTTACAGGTTTTTGATGATGGCTCTGGTCCGGCACTCTATGTGGGCGGCAACTTCACAATCGCTGGGGGTGTGGCAGCCAATCGCATCGCGAGATGGAGCGGGACGGATTGGTCTGCTCTCACAACACAAGGCGGCAACGGAGTCGGCGGTATTCAATCCGCTCGCGTTCAGGATCTTGTGGTCTTCGATGACGGCACTGGCGCAGCTCTCTATGCGGGCGGGGCATTCTCCACAGCCGGCGGGGTGACGGTCAATAACATTGCAAAGTGGAACGGGACGAGTTGGCTCGCGCTGGCTGGAAGCCAAGGTACAGGGGTCTCTTCAACCGTCAATACGCTTGCGGTCTTCGATGACGGTGCTGGGCCGGCGTTGTATACAGGCGGTCATTTTACATTCGCCGGTGGCATCCCAGTCAATCGCATCGCTCGATGGGACGGGACCGAGTGGACCTCACTCACAGGCTCGAATGGGGAAGGGCTTACGGCTGTGACCTTTGTTCCCAATGTCAGAGACATGGTTGTCTTCGACGATGGCAAAGGAGCAGGCCTGTTCGTCGGTGGCGTGTTTACCACGGCGGGCGGCACAGCCGCCAACCGCATCGCCAAGTGGGATGGATCTGAGTGGCACTCTCTCTCCGGCCCGAGTGGGAACGGGATCAATGAGTTCGTCAACGCCCTTGCTGTCTTCGACGATGGTACCGGCCCGGTCCTGTACGCGGGGGGAATGTTTTCCACTGCCGGTGGGATATCGGTCGAGAACATCGCCGCGTGGAATGGCTCTGAGTGGTCCACGATGCCTGGGGTCCAGGATTCCAGTTCTGATGCGTCGATCAGTTCCTTGATTCAATTCGATGACGCCTCTGGCTCGAAGCTCATTGTTGGGGGCGTTTTTAATACCGCAGGTGGAGAACAATGTGAAAGTGTGGCATCCTGGAGTGGATCGCAGTGGACAGCGCTGGTTGAACCAGCCAACAAAATCGGCACCACGCACGAGGTGCACTCGTTCGCTACATATGACGACGGTTCAGGGCCGGCTCTGTTCGTAGGCGGTCCGTTTACACGAGCTGGCGGGGTTGATATTTTCTACGGAATCGCAAAATGGGACGGGCAAACATGGTCTGAGTTGAACGGACCTGGACCGTACAGCGGGCTGACCAGGGCTGCCGATTGCTTGGTGGTCTTTGACGATGGTCTCGGTGGTGGACCGGCCTTGTACGCTGGTGGTTCGTTTACTCTCGCCAGCGGCATCACGGCAAACCGGATTGCCCGATGGAACGGCACGACGTGGTCCGCTCTCGAAGGACCCAACGGAATCGGAATGAGCGGTATACAAATTCAGGTACGGGTGGCAGCCCTCAAAGTGTTTGACGAAGGCACTGGTCCGGCGTTGTACGCAGGGGGGCACTTTACCACCGCTGGCGGCGTGACAGTCAATCACATCGCCCGATGGAACGGCACGCTGTGGTCCGCGCTCACAGGGGACGGCGGCATCATCGGGGTAAACAACGCAGTGGAGGCCATCGAGGTCTTTGACGACGGCACAGGTCCGGCGCTGTACGTCGGTGGAGCATTCATCACGGCTGGTGGAGTGACCGTCAATCGTATTGCTCGGTGGAACGGCACAACTTGGTCCGCGCTGAGCGGCCCAAATGGAACGGGCGTAACGCCATTTAGTGTCTATGCCTTGACGACTTTTGATGACGGCACTGGCCCAGCCCTCTATGCGGCAGGGAACTTCGGGACAGCTGGTGGTGCTTCTGCCAGTCGCATCGCGCGATGGGACGGTACAAACTGGTCCTCACTCGGAATCCCGGGCGAAAATGCCATCCATAATGCAATCCGTGCTCTTACGGTCTTCGATGATGGCACCGGACCGGCTCTGTTCGCATGTGGCGCTTTCTACAGCATTGGCAACCTCAACTGCAGCGGCGTCGCGAAGTGGAACGGCTTTCAATGGTCTGGTCTCTCTGGCCCGGCCGGTATCGGAGTATCGGGTACGAACGATCTGTTTGTTCGAGCGCTGGCGGCTTTTGACGACGGATCTGGCCTGGGACTGTACGTTGGCGGCTCGTTCAAATCTGCTGGAGGAATCGTGTCCGAAAACATCGCCAAGTGGCAAGCGTGCCCGATGGCTTCGCCACCATGCCCAGCGGATGTCAATGGCGATGGGGTCCTCAACTTCTTTGATATCCAACACTTCCTTGCCGCATTCTCATCCGGGAATCCCGCTGCCGATTTCAACGGTGACGGCACTCTTGACTTCTTTGACGTGCAGCTGTTCCTCGGCCTCTTTGCGGCTGGGTGTGATTAATGCATTTGGTTGGGCGGCAACAGCCTTGTCGAAGTATTTGGGCTATGGGTTGTACAGCACTCAATCTCGTGGTATGCTGGCCCGGCTACCGGCTTCGATAGCCTGCTGCGCGTGGGTCGGCGCTCTGGAGGGGGCCGCCGCGCGATCGGGCACGAAGCGATTGAAGAGGAGAAAGATTCCGATGATTGACCGAACACTGAGTACTCTCGTCCTTTCAGCGTGTGCGGGCCTCGCCGTCGCGCAGGCGACCGACGCTGACTTCCAGCGACATCTCGCCGACCCCCGCGTGGCCACGATCCACAACGTCGCTGCCGAGCCGTACTTCGACCAGCAGTCTCCATTGTCGGTCTATCCGCAGATGATCGCCGTGTATCTCGACCCCGCAGCCCCTGCGCCGCAGCGTGCAGCGGGCGGCGTCGCAGGTGTGCTTGCAGCCGCGAATCTCGCCGGGGCCGAAACACAGGCCAGTACGGTGCCGGGGTGGACCTACGTCATGCTGCCGGCCGACGGAGCGAGTCTGGCATCGGCTCAGCAGGCCGTGCATGCACTTGCTGCTCTGCCTGAGGTCGGCATGGCGTCGCTGGTGTATCTCGGTCAGGGCGGCCTGCCTGTGATTCCCACACGCGACCTGCTCATTGCGTTCGATCCGAGCACGCCCGACATGGTGCAGAACGCTGTTCTCGCATCCTTTGGCGCAGCCGCCATCGAGCGCGATGCCGCGGGCATGGCCGGTCTTGTGCGCGCGCGAACCGACGCACTCACTGGCGCAGCGATGCTCGACATCGCACAGGCTCTCAACGATCATCCGCTCACGTTGTGGGCACAATCGGACCGCATCTTCTGGGCCCGTCGCATGGGTGGCCCGCCCAACGACCCGATGTTCGCCCAGCAATGGGCTCTCGAGCAGGCAAACAACCAAGACATGGACGCGCTGGCCGCATGGGCCATCACGATCGGTGATCCAGCCATTCGCGTGGTCGTGCTCGACAGCGGCACCCAGCAGGACCACCCCGACATCAGCCAGGTCACCGGCCAGTCCTTCACGGGCACAGGGACCAACGGCGGTCCGGGCAACTCGTGCGACAACCACGGCACGGCTGTTGCCGGATGCATCGCCGCGACCATCAACAACGGCATCGGCATTGTCGGCATCGCGCCGGGCACGCGCGTGCAGGCGGGCAAGATCTTCAACGAAATCAACTTCTTCGGGTTCTGCCTGCCGTTCCTCGAGTCGCAGGATTCGTGGACCGTGGCGGGCATCAACTGGGCAGCGAGCAGCGGGGCACGCGTGACCAACTCTTCGTGGGGGGGCGGCGCAGCGTCGGCCGCGATCACCACGGCGTTCAACAACACCCGCGCCGCGGGCGTGCTCCACTTCGCCGCCGCGGGCAACGACGGCACAAGCACCGTCAGTTTCCCCGCCAATCTCGCTTCGCTCAACGCTGTTGCCGCCTTGGCCAGCACCGGCGATCGCGCGAGTTTCAGCACCTACGGCAACGGGTTGTTCATCAGCGCGCCCGGGGCCGCCGTCCTCACCACCGACCGCACCGGCAGCGCGGGGTACGCCAGCGGCGACTGGACCACCATCGACGGCACTAGTTTCGCTTCGCCCTATGCAGCCGGGGTCGCGGCACTGGTCTTGTCAGCAAACCCAGCGCTGACGCCCGCGGAGGTCGAGGCGATCCTCGCACAGACCGCCGTCGATAAGGGCACGCCCGGTTACGATACCGACTTCGGCTGGGGCTTTATCAACGCGGGGGCAGCGGTGGCCGCAGCAGCAGGCACGTCTCCATGCCTGGCGGACTTCAACGGCGACGGCGAGCTCGACTTCTTCGACGTATCGCTGTATCTCAGTGCCTTTGCAAACCTCGACCCGATCGCCGATCTCAACGGCGACGGCAACTTCGATTTCTTCGACGTCAGCGCGTTCCTCAGCGCGTTCAGCGCCGGATGTCCATAAGAGTCGCATCGATCAGGGTGCGATCGCACTGATCACACAATCGGACCCACGGCTTTGGTCGTGGGTCCTTTTTTGCGCGCCAGGGCCGCAGAGCACGCACACGAAGCCTGGCAGGCACGCCGATCAACGACCAGCCTGATGCACCGCCTCGCAGAACGCCGCGATCAAGTCCGGGTCCTTCACACCTGGAGCCGACTCGACACCGCTCGATACATCTACCGCGAACGGCCGCACAATCCGAATCGCTTCGCCGACGTTTTCGGCATTCAGTCCGCCCGCAAGAATCACCGGCGTCTGAACACCATCGAGTCTGCCCGCCAGAGCCTCCCAATCAAACGCCGCTCCCTCGCCGCCGTCAGAGCCATCGATAAGAATCGCATCGACCTCATCAATCGCGCTCCAGCGCGCCAGTTCAGCGTCGATCGTGCGCGGGTCGAACTTGAAAGCCTTGATGACGCCCGGTCCGCACGAACGCACAACCTTCTCGCTCTCGCTGCCATGCAGCTGCATCAGTGGGGCGGGGAATGTCTGCTCAAGATCGCAGAACTCATCGACGCTCAGATTGCGCACCACACCAACCGCAGTCACCATCGGCGGCAGCATCGCCATCAGTTCCAGCGCCTCCTCCGCCGCGATATACCGCGGGCTCTCGGGCACAAGCATGAATCCCACCGCGTCGGCCCCGCACGACACCGCCGCTTCGAGCGCTGCTTCGTCCTGCAGACCACAGATCTTGATGCGCGTGCGGCTGAAACCGTGGTGATTCATGATGTATGCTCCTGATGCGAGTGGGGGAGTTCGCTGCTCGCCAGTGTGCGCACCTCCGCGTCCTGCGTCGTCGCGATGATCTCCTCGAGCAGAGTCGTGGCCTCGGACGCACGCCCGAGTTTCTCGCGATACAGCCGCGCAAGCAGGATGCGCATGTGATCCGCTTCCCGATCGTTCGGATACGACGCCACGAACCGTTCGATCGCCGAACCCGCGAGGCGGTATCGACCCGACGAATACAAATGAGCCGCAAGCGTTGCGTGCGCATTGCGCGACAGCGAGAGCATCTCGGGCCTGTGCGCGAACTGACTCTCCATCGCCTGATACGCTTTGGCCGCTCCCTCGAAATCCTTGCTGGCGATGAGTCGGGAGACCTCCGCCCGCGCTTCGGCCACCGCGTCAATCGTTTCATCGGGAGGCATGGTCGCCGCACGTACAGGACGTGGGACCACGGCTTCGGGCGTCGCAGCGACTCGGAACTGTCGCCGCCGCTGCGCGTGGCGAATCATGGTCAGCAGATCTGCCGAATCGCGCGGCACCACACGCGCCGCGAGCAGCCCCATCGCCACCACAAACCCGAACCCGTACCCGGCCAGATGCGCGATATACGCGATGTTCTGCTGATCGCCCACGCCCACCGCAAACAAATTCCACGCAACTCCCAGCCCGATCAACCACCACGCAGGAGCAAAAACTACCGAAAGCCCGATCAGCCACAGCACCCGAACCCGCGTATTCGGGAACATCACCAGAAACGCCCCGGTTACAGCTGCAATCGCGCCCGAGGCTCCAATCGCCGGTACGCCGACAAGTATCGTCTGCCCGCCGGCAATCGCGAAAGGTTGCACCTCCACCAGGGCGTGCGCCCCGCCAGAAGCTGCCGCCCCCGCCAGATAAAACGCCAGAAATCCCAGATGCCCGTAGCGATCCTCGACACTCGGCCCAAACACCCACAGAAACAGCATGTTCCCCGCAAGATGCAGCCATCCCGCATGCAGAAACGCGCTCGTCAACAGCCCCCACCAGCGAAACCGGAATCCCCCCTGCACGCAGAAAGTCTCGACGATCCTGTCCGCCAACTGAGAATCGAACATCGAGAGCATAAAAACCGACAGATGCACGCCGATCGTCAAGGTCACGATCGAGATCGTTACAATCGGCTTGCGGACCAGCGAACGCTCTGTTCCCAATGGAATGATCACGACCCATGGTAGACGCCGCAGCCAATTCCACGCTGTGGAGCGCAGCCGGGAAGCGCACTATGATGCAGTTCCCGAGGGGTCGGCTGGCTGACTCACCCACTCAGGGCAAAACCATCGGGATCAGTTGACAGCGTGAAGGGACTGCTGGATGAGTACATACGTCAAAGGGCTTGAAGGAATCGTTGCCTCACAAACCGAGATGTCGTTCATCGACGGCCAGGCGGGCGTGCTCGAATACGTTGGTATTCCCATCGGCGAACTGAGCACCAAAAGCACCTTCGAGGAGACGGTCTTCCTGCTCTGGAACAAGCGCCTTCCCAAGGCCGATGAACTCGCCGCCTTCAGCAGAGAACTGCGCAGTCACTACGCCTTGCCCGCCGGTCTGGGCGAGCGCATACGCACGCTGCCCAAGGACGCCGAACCAATGCACATGCTGCGGACGATGGTCAGTTCGCTCGGCATGTACGACCCGGATCCCAACGACAATTCCGTCGAAGCAGCCCGCGCCAAGTCGCTCAACATTCTCGGCCAGGCACCCGCGATCGTCGCGAACTTCGATCGCTACCGCCGCGGGCTCGACCCCATCAAGCCGGATCAATCGCTTTCGTTCGCGGAGCACTTTCTCTACATTCTCAATGGCGAAAAGCCCACACCGACCATGGCTCGCGCGTTCGACATCTGCATGATCCTTCATGCCGACCACGGCCTGAACAACTCGACATTTGCCGCTCGCGTCATCATCTCCACCCTTTCGGACGTCTACTCCGCCGTCACCGGCGCGATCGGTTCGCTGCGTGGCCCGCTTCATGGCGGCGCTAACGAAGGCGTGATGAAAATGCTCAACGAAATCCCTTCGCTTAACGCTGTCGAAGATTACGTCATGGGCAAACTGGAGCGCAAGGACAAGATCATGGGCTTCGGCCACCGCGTGTACCGCACCAAGGACCCGCGTGCCAACGCTCTCCAGTCGCTCGCCAAGCAACTCGCCGAGGACACCGGCAATCAGGATCTTTACGCCAAGAGCCACAAGATCGAAGAGATCATGGCCCGCGAAGTCGGTTCAAAAGGTATTTATCCAAACGTCGATTTCTATAGCGCAACCACCTACCACTGCATCGGCCTGCAACTTGATCTCTTCACACCCATGTTTGCGCTCTCACGCCTCGGCGGATGGAGTGGGCACATCATCGAACAGTTGGCTGACAACCGCCTTTTCAGGCCCAAAGCCGACTATGTCGGCCCGCATAACGCACCCTATGTGCCGATGAATCAGCGCTAACTCACTCACCCGCACCGACAATCACCCAACGAGCCCAATGAAAAACCCGAGGCACCAGAAGAGTGCCCCGGGTTCTCTTGTACGTTCATTTCTTACTGTTCCGTGCTCACGCCCGCGACACGGTTGTCAAGATTGCTCAGCACCGCGAGCGAAGGCGCATGCTTCGGGTCGAGCTTCAGCGCGGTGGTCAGGGCCTGCCGCGCTTCCGAACCTCGATTGAGTTCGATCAGTGTCATTGCCCTCATCGTGAACAGCAGCGGATTGTCCGTGTTCCGGCTGATCGCATCGTCGATGCTCCGCAGCGTTGCTTCCTGATTGCCCTGCTGCCTGTGCCACAGCGACCACAGCACATAACCTTCTTGACGCTCAGGCGCGAGCGAGACCACGCGCGTCGCAGCCTTGCGAAGCGTTGCAAAATCACCCACCTTGTGGCTCACTTCACCAAGCCCGATCCACGAATCCAGATCCTTCACCCCTTCGCCTGTGCCCGTCAGTTCCAGATACAACTGGCGAGCTTCGCCAGTTCTGTTCAGTTGGATCAGGCACTCGGCACGAAGACGCTGAAGATCGCGACGCTGCGCATAATCCGCCTTCTGAAGCAATGTCGAGAGCGAATACTCAGCGTCCGCAAATCGGCCGACCGCAAACTGCGCCCGCGTCAGATCCTCCAGAATTCCCTGATCGTCCGGAGCCAGCAGCTGCGCCGACTGAAAGTAGTTGACTGCAGCCGGCATGTCCCCTCTCAGACGCGCGATGTGCCCAAGCGTCTGGCGAATGCCAGGGCTGTCTTCGAGTGTCGCACAGCCTTCCAGATATGTGCGAGCCTCATCAAGTCGTCCCATGTCGATCAGCATCTCGGCCGCAGCCATCGGGTACTGATCGTTGTATTCATCCAGCGCCGCCGCTCGGGCGTAATGATCAAACGCATCCTGGTGCCGGTTGAGCCGTTCGGCCGCGATTCCGATGTAGTAGTGCGCATCCACAAAGTCAGGCTGAATCGCAAGCGCCGTGTTGAATGATCGAACCGCCAGCCCCACTTCGCCCTGCTCAAGCAGAATGCGCCCCTTGAGGACATGGCTCTTGGCCACATTCGGGTTCATGCCCAGGCTCACATCAACTTTGCGCAGCGCCTTGTCCAGATCACCCGCAAAGAAGGCCTGTCGCGCCATCTCCCACTCGGTGGCGCTCTTCATCATGTTCATCTTTTCTTTCGCAAGGCTCGACCCCTCGCGTGTGTACGAGCCTTGCCCGCAACCGCTCAGTCCGATAGTTCCTGCGATCGCGATCAACCCCAACGCAACCCGACAGTTCTGAGTCCATGTCATCGTCAAATCTCCTGATGTAAAGTCCGAAAACAACCGGAGTGCGTCAGCACCCCGGTTGCGAAATCAGTCGGCAAAGCCACTGGCATTCGTCGGAGCGTTGGTCACCGCTTCCTCAGAAAACGTGCTGCGGATCGACTCGGCGCTAAACATGCCGCGCGGAACTGCGATCCAGAACAATCCCCCGTGCATAGGGATGAAAACTGGAATCATCTCCGGGCCGTACGTAATCGGGCCAAAGTCGCCCCAGCTGTTCAGATAGTCCTGCGTCTGAGCTTGAGTGGGGACCTGCTCTGTCGTCTCAATCATCGAGGGCGACGTGTTCAAAGATTCACCCGACCCGAAGTTTGATCCAGATTGGCTATCGAACTCATCCGTCTGATCGAAGATCGAAGTGGTCTGAGTGCTCGGCTCAACCACATTCTGACGGTTCGTCTTGGCACCGTGCCCCGTCGAATCAGCCTCCTGCTTATACCAATCACTGTGCTTCGGCAGCCAGGCCGCGTCGTACTGTGGCCAATCCTGCGGCGAAGACTGACGCATCGCCTGCTCCCGCCCGCGCTGATCAATGAACCCGTTCGGCTCAGCCTTGGTCGCAGTGGTACCGAAACTTCCTGTGCTCGAACTCGGCGTGTCGTTCGCCAGCAGCCAATCCGTCACTGCGTTCTGTGCGCTGCCGTTGCTCGACGACATCGAAGAGTTGGATTTGAAGTTGACCGCACCCTGATTCACCGACGCGGGCGGCAACTGCAACTCGTTGTGGATCACATCCTCGAGCATGCTGCGCGACGGCCAGGTGTCCGTCGTCGACAACTGATCGAGCATGCGCCGCGCATCCAGCGACTGCGGATACAGCGTCAATGCGCGACGAACCTTGAACAATGCACCTTCCCGATCTCCCGACTCCGCATCCTTGCGGGCCTCGATCAGCAATCGGCTCACACGGCGGTCGCGGCTCCAGGGCAGCGTTCCGACGCGCTCACCCGTCCGAGCGTTCTTCAGGTGATCACCCGCACGACTCGCCTGATTGTTGAGCATGTGATCGTTCACGATCGAAGGCGTGATCATGAAGATGATCTCGCTCCGGCGTGTCGTGTCGTCGTGCCCCTTGAACGCAGCTCCGATCAGAGGAATGTCGCCCAAACCAGGAACCTGACGGCGCGTCGCCGTCGTCGATTCCGTGAACAAACCGCCCAGCACCACCGTCTGGCCGTCACGCACCATCACGTTGGTCACCAGTTCGCTCGTGTCTTCGTCCGGGATCGTGATCGTGGCTCCCGTCGAGTCGGTCGTATTCCGAAGCCTGAAACTCGACACCTGAGGCTTGAGTTCCATGCGGATGATCCCGTCGGCACTCACGAAAGGCCTCAGATTCAACTGCGTACCCGTGTCCAGAAACTCGACCGATTGCGTCGTCGAAGTATCAGTCGTTGTCGTCTGGAGATACCCGACCTTCGTACCGACAAGCACTCGGGCCGGCATGCGATTGAGCGTCAGGATCTTCGGATTGCTGATGACCGTTACGTCTGTGACTTCATCGAGCAGTCGCAGGAACACCGCCACGTCTTCCTTGATGATGCCAGCCTTAAGCCCGCCCGGATCGCGCACCGCGCCGATGTTCGTGTTGATCGCCGAGCCGTTTCCGCGAACAGGCACGGTCACATCCGTCGCGCCGCCGCCGGACATCGTTGAACCGATACCACTGATCAGATCATCAACGACCCCGAGCGGGCCCGACCCGACGAAGTCCGTGAAGTTCATGTTATTGATGATCGAGAAGTCCACGCCAAACGCATTCGACTCGTTCAGCGATGTTTGCAGAATCGTCGCCTCAACAAGCACCTGCACCGGCTTGGTGTCCAGCAAGCCGATCAACTCCACGATCTGATCGACATTTTCTTCATAGTCGAACAGCACGATCATCGCGTTCGAGGCGTACTCATCCGCTCCGACCGGCGTGTTCGAACCGATATTGAACGGACCGGCCGCACTGTTCGCCGTGATCTTGCCTTCCGCAGAGAGCAGCGGCTGCACAAACGTCGCCGCATCAACCGCGTTCAGATAGTCGAGCGTAACGACGCGCGAAATCCTTCGACGCGAAGCCTTTTCGATGGCTGTCAACTCCTCAGCCGTGTACACATAGATGAAGTTCCCCTTCTGCACCCACCCATACCCATTGACGTGCAGGATCGCATTCAGCGCTTCCTCGAACGTCACGTTGTACAAGTCCGCGGTCACCGTCGCGCTCACCTTGTTCGACGCAATGATGTTCCGCTGGCTTTGCAGGCTCAGCAACTGAAGCACGTTGCCCAGATCTTCGTTGTTCACATGCAGGTCAACAATGTCGTACTCATTCACCTTGACCTTGTCCTCAAGATAAGACAGGTCCGCAGGTTCCCGAGTCGGGTACGCACTATCCTCGTCGTACATCAGGTCGTCGTCGACCAGATCGTCGAGGAACGAGTTCAACCCGGAACTCTGGCCAAAGCCGACACTTGTGCCCGCAAGGCACAGGAGCAGCATCGCCGACACTCGCAGGCCACGCGACCCGCTCGAGACGAAAGGCAAGTTCGTTTCTTTCACAACACGGTCCGACATCTTCAAGCCCTCATTCGGAGAGACGGTCAGGCGCCGAGCATCGGCTCGAACGCCGAACCGACTCGATGCTTCGGTTCAACGCAACCACTGCGTCACACTTGTCGTCTCTCTCGAATGCAAACTTTGCAACGATCAGACAATCCAGCGAACTTTGAGCGTCTCAGAGGTGCGTTCATTCCGTCCGTCGCGCAAGACTTGCGCCACGTCCCAGAAAACTCGCACCATGCACGCAACACCTCGGTAGCTCAGCATTTCAAGCCCGAGTCACCTGCTCGATCGATCGTGCGATGCAATCACTTATCCGGGTGGGTCAATTCATCCGTCGCGTGATCGTCGCGCTCGACTTCGATCCCCGTGACAGAGCCATTCCCCAGCACCAGTTCCTCTTCCGGGTCGGCGAGCACCGTTCGAGGGAAGTCCGTCACCAGCCTCAGTTTGGACCAGATCAACAGACCAGCAAGCGCGGTCAGTGCCACAACTGTCCTGCCTCTCCACGCCTGCTTGCCTTGCATGATGCCGGATCTCCTGGCTTAGCCCGCTCGCTTACTCCGAGCCTCCCTCGCTGCTCCCGCCATCCATCTGAACCGATGCCACGGTGATGGCCCCGGTAAATGCCGAAATATGGATCCGGAAGCGTGCCTGCGTACTCATTACGTCCACAGACCCGCCCTCGCTCGGCACATCCGATCCCGGACCAACAACCGGGCCACCCAACTCATCGAAGACAATGTAACTCTCGCTCCCGAAGTTCGCTATCGCCAACTGAGAAAGCCCGTAGGCCGGGTTATCCAGACTCACTACGTATCGCTGGTCAGGTCCGGTAGGATCCCACAGCGCGTTCAGATCCGGGTCGATGCCCGTTTCATCCACCGCAACCAATGTGTACTCATTGTCCCTGACGTTGAACAGCACCGCGCGCTGTTCCTGATACGCCAGCGCGTCAGCCTGCGCATACGTCAGGTCCGATACCACAGTCCTCACCGCTCCCTGCACACGCAACACGTCCGCCTGCCCCAGCGATGGAATGATCAGCATTCCCGCGATACCTAGAATCGTCACCACCACCAACACCTCAACGAGTGTGTAGCCCCGTTTACATGCGCTTTGTGCGTGGTTCATCGTGCATCCTTTCAGACCGTCAACAACTCTCAGGTCCATCAGCGAGGCAACGGGTTGTCATTCCCGTCGAACCCGCCCGCCCAGATGCGCCCAGTCGCGTTGTCATAAACCCACCCATAGGTTGTCTGATACGCGTTATCCGGCGCATTGCGGAACACAATAACCCCCGCATTCGAGCCCCCCACATATGGATTCAGAGGCGGACCTTTGAGGTATCCCGACCCCGTCACCAGAGGCCCCCAGGTGCCATCACCTTCCGCTACCGTGGGCAGCAGATTGGCATTCTGCACCATGTACACCTCCAGAGCCCGCCGAATCTTGTGCAGTTCACTCGTCGTTGTTCCGATCGAAGCATCCTGCACCGCACTGCCGAACTGCGGCACGACCACCGCAGCAAGAACGCCAAGGATGACAACCACAATCAAAATTTCGACGAGCGTAAACGCACGGCGAACATGCCCGACAATGCCAGAGGCGTGCTGTTGAATGGAACTGTTCATACCCCTTTCGTCGGCTGAAACACAGCCCCCCCTGAGTCGGTGACAAAAAGACGATCGATCCCGCGAGGGGATCGACCGTTTGGGAAACTTGTAGGGCGTGTGCCCAGCAACTGGGCCGCCCGATAGTTACACCTGGGGATTAGGGATCAGAAGTGATCTGGCCGGTCGTCTCATTGAAGTACGATGCGCCGAAGACCGAACCGTCCCAGTGCCAGCCGACAGTGGCAGCGGCCGCCGCAGCAACCGTCTGGCTGCCGTTGACCGGATTGGTCGGCGACGTCTTCAGGTAGTCGTTATCGACCATGATGCCGAACGACGTTCCAGCTGTCGCGTCAGTCGGAGCAGCCTGGAGCTGAGCCAGAGTCGGGTACGCACCCGTGCGGGCACGGAACAACTCGAGCTGGTTCTCGATCGTCTTGATCTGCGAGCGCAGGTTGCCCGCACGCGCATCGTTGGCCGCATTCGTAAACTGCGGAACCACGATGGCCGCCAGAATGCCAAGGATCACGACCACAATCAAAATTTCCACCAGCGTAAAACCACGCGTCTTCCGACGCACACCATTCACAAGCATGCTTCACACTCCTTCAAAGTAACATTGACTTCGAGGCCTTGTGCCACTCGCACTCGACCGGGTACCTCGCGTTCGACCAGAGCCGTCTCCTCCGATGGCTCTGGCCTCGCAGACAACTCTGCCTGCTGCCAAGACCTATCGACATCCACACACCCACAGTTGAGTGCTCACGTTTCTCATTTCAATGGATCAGGTGCGGTTCTAACGCCTGCACACCACAGGCACTTTTTGCCGGGTGGCTTCTCGGACTCAATGCCTCACGCGCGCAGAAAAAAGGCCGCCCCGAATCCGGAGCGGCCTACTGATTCTTACGTCAAACTGTCTCGCAACTGAACGTCAGGCCAGCATCAACACTTATCGGCCCGCACGAGCATTGTTGTGCCCGCCGTCGCGCAGGATCATCGGAACCACGCCCGCGTTCGGCAGCTCCAACGCCCCCATCAGTGCCGCAGCCGCAGTCGCCACCTGGAAGTCCGAACTGTTCGAGAGATCCACCACCCGCGACACCTGACGCTCCGGGAGCAGATTCCCATGCCGCTTGGCCGACTGCGAAACCTTGCCAAGCAGTGCGATCTGCTCGCTACCTTGGGCACGAAGCGATGCATCGACCAGTGCGACCTGTGCCTCGCCACGACCAATGTGCGAGAGCACTTCCGCAACGTCCAGACGAGTACTCCCGGACTTCTCAGAAAGTGCCGCGATCAGTGTTGCCGAGGCGTCATTGATTGCCAGCACCGGATTGCGGCTCACTGCAAGGTCACGAAGCACACCCAGCGACCTTTTCGCATAGGCAGTCGCCTCTGCATCGCTGATCAGCCCGCCCGAGCCAACCTCAATCACATCATTGATGGCCTGCGTCAGCGCTTCGGTCGAAATCGCCCGACGACGAGCCTCGACCAGCGTGTCACGCATATACACACGCCGCGTCGGTTCCAAATCCTCGCCGCTCAGCAAAGCCAGCACGGGAGTCACCATCAACTTCGAGTTCGCACGCGACTGCTCGATCACGCTTCGTGTGCTGTCGCCCGAGAGCGAAGTCACGATGATGTCCACAGCAGGGGCATCCGCGATCGGTCCTGCAATATCCGCAAGCCCACTGTCCGCCGGAGGCAGCACCGAGAAACCGAGCTTCTCGAGGTGATTCCGAAGCCGGTCATACTCCTCGCGGTCCGGACCCGTTGCCACCAGCGCCGTACGCCTCGCCGCATCACGCACTGCACTGGCCAGAATCGGAACCACCCGATTCGCGCCCTCAAAGTTCTGCAAAGGTTGCGACTTACCAAGCGCCAGCGCAGCCTCGTACCGAACACGCCGATCCGGATACCGCAACGCCTCCAGCAGCGGGCTGCGAGCTTCAGTGCCCTCGCCCAGCGAAATCAGCGAATCGCTTCCAGCAGTCTCGGCAATCGATGCAATCGCAAGCCGTGCAAGATTGGTGTCCGACTTGTCAATCGCCCGAGCAAGCACCAACTGGCTCACCATCGGCCCCGCCGCCACCGCGTAGTACATCGCTTCACGCCGTGTGTTCGGATACGCCGGGTTCTGATATTCCGCTGGCGAATCAATTTCACGCGAAAAGTTCGATGCAAGCCACAACGCCAGCGTCGCCCGATCCGAAGGGTTCAACTTCATCGATCGCTCGGCCAGATCCATCGCCATGGCTTCATGAAACACTTCAGTCCTGATCGGGATCATCACCAACCCGAGCCCCGCGTCGTAACGCCAGATCAACTGGTGCGATTCTTCGGCAAAACTCGTCAGTTCGATCCTCTCGTCGTAGTACCCTTCAGCCAGCGAGCGGTACATCTCCGCAGCACTCGCATCGACCCGCCCTTCGCGACGCTCGATCGCGCGACGTGCAGCCTCACGAACCGGAGCACTGTTCGTCGATTGATGCAGTTCGAGCAGGAATGGCAGGCTCGTCCGGTACGGAATCTGTCCGAGAATGTCCGCGACCATCTCCTGGCGGGCCGCATCCAACTGCGGAATCGCCGTCACCAGCGGGATGATCGACTGCCGACCAAGATCCCGCAACACCCCGATCACACGCGCCCGCAACTCCGGATTCTCGCGCTGAATCGCAGCATCAAGCAACTGTGGCAAGGCATACTCGCCCGCAGCAACCAGCCTCTCACGCGCAATCTGCTGCTGGCGCAGCGTTCCGGTCAAGAGTCCGATATTGCGGGCAATCTCGTCCGGGTTGCGAGAACGATCCAGACGCCCTTGCCGATACAGGCGATCCAGCGACGCCGCGAGATCCTCCAGCGCAGGCACGTTCATCGCCCGGGCAAGTGCTTGCTCGTAGCGACGAATGTTCCGCCCGCTCTCGACCAGTTCGACATACTCCACCGGCGAAAGCCCACGGTCGACCAACTCGACACCCACAGCTTCCGCAAGTTCGTAATTCGCAATCAGCATGAAGTGCTCGAAGTCCGCGAGCAGTTCTTCATTGGTCCGTTCGTCGGTCTGAGCTACGGCGGGCACCGTGAAGCCGACCGAGAACGTCAGTGCCACCACGGCCGCGATGCGGTTGAGTCTTCCCTGCGATCGTCCCACATTCGTCTCCTGAACTTGAACCTAGCCCGCCACGCGTGTGCGACAAGCGGGAAACCCCTTCACACCGACCACCGTTTCGGGGCGGGAAACACTCCCCGCGGCCCCCAACTACGTCCGTTTCTCTCGATCGACAGCAGGCACTGTACCGACCCGCACCCGATCGCGTCAATCCGAGCGATGATCGTAGCCCAATCGTCGATTCGTCGCACAGACCGAGCGGATCCCTTCCAATCACGTTCAACCGTCCACCACCCGGGTCTGGGGTATTCCTTACGGTCCAGACGCGCGACAATTGCCGGTTTCCCCCCCAATCCCATTTCGATGTTCCCATCAGATCAACTGCCCTCCTCGTTATGCCGATCGAAACGGCATGATCGGTGCGACTCACGCGATCAGTCTCTAGCAAGCCACGGAGGAGTTGTTTCATGCCGCTTGACAAGGACGTTCTCACCACCGGCGAAGTCGCCAAGATCTGCCAGGTTGCACCCCGTACCGTCTCCAAATGGTTCGATTCAGGTCAACTTGGGGGTTATCGCATCCCCGGATCCAAGGACCGCCGTATTCCCGTCGCCGAGCTCTACCGCTTCATGAAGGCCCACGGCATCCCCGTCGAGGGCATCGCCATGGGCCAGACCCGCGTCCTCATCGTCGATTCCCATGTCGAGATCGTCGACGCCCTCGAACGAGCCCTTCGCGAAGGCACCGACTATGAAATCCGGACCGCCAACAGCGCATTCAAAGCCGGCCTCGAGTGTGAACGCTTTCGTCCACATGTCGTCCTGCTGGATATCCACATCGCCGACACCGAAGGCAAGAGTCTGGCCGATCTCATCCGCGACAGCGATCACATGCAAATGACCCGCGTTGTCGCCATGAGCGGAAAACTCACCGATGGCCAGGCCCAGGGACTCCGTTCCGCCGGGTACGACGGCTTCCTCAAAAAGCCCTTCCCCGTCCGCGACGCTGTCAAGATCATCGAAAACGTCACGTCCGTCGTGCATTAACCCTGTCTAATCGATGGCAGAGGCTTTTTGACCTCTGCCATCGGATCGTTCTACTTCAGTTCCCCGATCATCGCCGCGAGGATGTCGCACGCTGCCTTCAGGTCGCGCTTGTCGATCATCTCCGTCACAGTGTGAATATACCGGGTACCGACTGTGATGCCGATGGCTTTGGCGCCGGCTGCCGCCTGCTGGGCAGCCGCACCATCCTGGCCGCCGCGCGCAAGAATTGTGCGCTGATACGGAATCTTGCGCGCAATCGCGACCTTTTCCACATGTCCGACCAGTCCCGCATCTGCAATGAAAGATGAATCCTTCAGGTGCAGGCCGAACCCCTGCCCATGCCGCGTCACGGCTTCCTGATCCGGAACGCCCGGGGTGTCCACCGCAAGTGTCACATCAATCCCAAACCCGATATCAGGCTTGACGGCATACGCAGCTGCCCGCGCCCCTCGCAGACCAACTTCTTCCTGAGTCGTGAACGCCACGATGACCTCGCATGCATGACCCGACTTGGCTGCAGCTGCCTGACGCACCGATTCGATGCCAAGCCAGCACGCGACACGATTGTCCATCGCCTTGCTGACCAATTTGTCGCCCATCTCGCGGAAGGGCTCATCCATCACCACGTAGTCTCCGACTTTGATGGTCTTCTTGACCTTGTCTGCCTTGAGCCCCGTGTCGATACAAAACTCCTTGATCTCCGGCACCTTGCTCCGGTCTGCCTCACTCGAAATGTGAATGGGTCTCCCGCCCGGATTCATCACGCCCGGCAGATCGCCCGACGCGGTGCACACCTTCACGCGGCGCGAGAACAAGTTTCTCGCATCAAAACCTCCCGCCGGATCAAGCCACAGAAAACCCTTGTCGTCGATGTGATTGACGTAGAACCCGATCTCATCCATGTGACACAGCAGCATGACCTTGAGAGGCTCGCCGCCTTTGCCTCCGGTCTTCTTTTTTGCCCCAGCTCCCGCTCCGGCGCGAGGCTTTCGACGGCAGATCAACGAGCCCAGCGCATCAGTTGACACCTCATCAAACAACCCCGCCACTTCCTTCTCGATCAGGGCACGCACTCGTTCTTCACGCCCAGGGACTCCGGGGGTTTCACAAAGACGCTTGAGCAACTCGATGTTCACGTTCAATCTCCAAAGTGTGTGTTCCGGTGCAGCGTAGGATCCGCTGACATGCCACAGGAGTGTAGCGAAATGGCAAGGCAAAGCCCCATTCTTCCCCACATCACCGATCCACTGCCCGAAACGCTCGGTTACGGCCCAGCGGGCAACGCTGTCGAGGTCGTCGAACGCTTCGACGAGATCGAGTTCGAATACGCAGCTCTCAGGCGAGCCTGTGCACTCTTCGATCAGCCCCAGCGCGGAACCATCGAACTGCGCGGACCCGACGCCCTCGGGTTCCTCGACCGCATGCTCACGCAGAAACTTGGTGATCTCCAGCCCGGTCAGGCTCGCTGCGCCCTCTGGCTCAATCGGCAGGGGCGTATTCGCGCCGATCTCCGCGTCGTCGCGCTCGAAGATCGAGTTCTGATCGACCTTGATGTTCATGCCGTTGGCGCCACCATCGCAACGCTCAGCGAATACCTTTTCAGTGAAGATGTCCACTTGCTCGACGTCACCGAGTCAGTGCACCGCCTGGCTCTGCATGGCCCCGACGCGCCGCGACTCCTCGCACGCTTTTCAGGCCCATCCGCTTCACTCAACGCCGCTGGCAAGGTCACTTCGTTCGAAATCGCTGGGGTCAATGTGATCGCCGACCGCTGGGATCGTGCCGGCGAACCTGGGTTTGAAATCACCGTTCCAACCGAGCATGCATCCTCCGTGTGGCGCGCCATTCTCGCCCACGCCGAAGAGCACGAATCGGAGCCGCCGATCCGAGTGCGCCCGGCTGGGTGGCACGCGTTCAACATTGCCCGCATCGAGTCGGGTAAGCCCCTCTTCATGCTCGACTTCGGCACGGACTCACTTCCCGCCGAGACAGGCGTACTTCACGATCGCGTCAGTTTCGCCAAGGGGTGCTATCTCGGACAGGAAATCGTCGCCCGCATGAAAAGCCTTGGCCATCCCAAACAATGCCTCGCTGCAATTCGCCTTGAAAAGGGCACCGCCATCCCTTCAGACTGGCAGCCTGTCACGGGCACTCCAGTTTTTGCGCGCGACAACCAGGACAATGCAATCGGCACTGTGACCAGTTCGACCATCAGCCCGATGCTCGGGGGCGAGATCATCATGTTCGCCATGCTCAAGTGGGCATCCGCCCAGCCCGAAGCACTTGTGCGCTTTGCGGGTCCAGGCGGCGGCATCGACGCTGTTGTTCAGCCTCAGTTGCAGTTCTGGCCAAGACCGGCGTGAATCAAAATGGGGAGCGGGGCCGGCGATCCGGGGAAGTTCGCCGACCCCGCCGAGGGGAGTTTCTCGCGCTGATTCAGTGTTTCCCAGTGCGATGGAGGAAAGCTTCGCCCCGAGGAGTGAGTCGTGGGTAGCTCGATTGGGGAGTGACCTCGATCAGACCTTTGCGGATCAGCGCCTGCCTCAAAGGCCACCATGAATCGCCCAGTTCGAGCCACAGCGTGTCTTCGAACCCGCGTTGGTCGCCATGAACGAGTCGATTGAGTGCAGCGATGACCGCCTGCCGCCAGTGATCCGGCATCTTCGTCACGATTCCTCTCCCCAGGCATCCGGGGCTTTATAGCCCGATATCCCACACCCCCGCAACGATTGCACCTGTAACACACCGGCACTCGATCCGCTGAGGGGTATTGCTTGGCTTCTTCCTGCTGTGCTGGCTCTTGCCGGTCCGCGAATGCGGGTTTTTGAATCAGGATCCAATAGGCAATCACCAATCCGATGAATGTCGGACACTATGTCATACGGGTTCTCGCTCCGAAGGTTCCGATCCAACTCCCACAAATTGCGAGATGAACCTGGCCAGTGTCACAAAACGCAACAGGGTGTCTTCGCGACACCCTGCTGGCACACTTTGTGTAGTTTGAATCGACTCGGTCGGGCGATGCTGCGTCAGCGGCGACGACGGACGCAGGCGAGCAAGCCCGGAACCATCAACAGGGCCGACGCCGGAGCCGGGACAATGCGGAAGTTGTCGATATCGAATCGCGCATCGATATTCTGACCCGCCAGCGACACAGGCACGTTGAATCCGAGCTGAATATTCCCGATGTTGCTGAAGATCGCGTTGTAGTTGCTGTTGCCGAAGGAAATGAAATCCGAACTGTTCGGGGTCAGATCGACGAAGATTGTGGTCCATACATCACCCGGGATCAAAACTGTCGATTCGATTGATGCTCCGGACTGGTTGTTGGGCGTCGCAAACCGCCCGGTGATCGTCAGGGCTTCAGAAAGGTTGTGACGAAAATCGAACGAAACCCCTGTCACCCCGGCCGCGATCCAATCTCCGACATACGCGCTGTTCGAGGAGTTGAAGTTCGCATGAGCACGAATGACGGTGGGGGGAAACCCGCCGACGGTCGTGCCCGAGAGGTTGAACACGCTTGACGCATAGGCCGACCCGTCGGGGCCGCCTGCAGCAGACCATTCCAGGTCCGCCGAACTGTTGAAGTTTCTCCAGTTGGCGGGCCCAGCGTCAAAGGACTCGACAAAGCCGAGAATGTTCGCATTAGTCATTGTCGCCAGCAGGCAGACGCTGCCTGCGGCGGAAATCGCGCGATGAAGCATACAACACTCCTCGAAAAGGGGGGATAAATGGTCGTAACTGAGACTCAATCTCAACGAGCACAGTGTACCCCAAGATCCGCATCTTGGCAAGGAAGAACGGGTACGGTCTGATAGGAATTTCTCGCCGATTGAAAATCAGTGCGGGCCATGGGTCACGTCATGGCAGCTGCCGCTGATGGTCGGAGGGACTCAACGATTCCTCGTCCGGCCGGGATAGGATTGGGCGAGCGCCGCCGTAGCTCAGTTGGTAGAGCAGCGGTTTTGTAAACCGCAGGTCGTGGGTTCGAGTCCCTTCGGCGGCTTTGAGTGACTTGGGGGTGAAATCAGCCCCGTCCGCCTCGGCCACCACTTTGTTCGCCTGCCCGCAGAGCATTGTGATCGAGCACCTGGATTTCGGCTGCTGCCGACCCGCCGCCTCGACCTCCACTTTGCTCGCCAGCGTGCGCCGGGACCGCTGCGACCAATGCGGACACAACCGCCATCAGCACGAGTGCTTTGCTGGCGTGCTCGGCAACGATCTCCCGGATACGCCGAATCGAACGGCTGCGCATCTGCTCGACAGTATTGATCTTGATTTCCCCTGAGGTGGTCTGTTCGATCAAGTCGGTATCCTCTTTTTCAGTTGCCCCGAGTGCGGCTGCGATGCGATGGCGCTCGGCAAGGTCCTGCCATGATGCCGCAGCCCGGCGACGCACATTCTGCGACACTGTGGAGCGGATCTTGGCCAGTTTTTCGTCGATTTCTTCCTGCTTTTCGATGTCCACTTCCGCAGCCTTGACATACGCAAGGCGCTCGGCTCTCGATGTCTGTGCGACGAATTCCTGCGACCTTTCAAGACGCTTCCAGTGGCGTCGGCTCAGTGCGAGATACGCCCAGCGACTCAAGGTCTTGGAGTGCGCGAGTACGCGCTCGACCGCCTCTTCCGGCGAGACGAGTTCATGAAACAGGGGTGCCTGTTCGAGCTTGAGCATGCGCCACACCCGGTCGTCGATCCAGGCGATCATGTCGAAGACGTCCATTGACCCGCCGGAAAGACTGCGCGAAGCACGCACACAGGCACCTTCGAGCACCTTGCGGGCCTTGGCTTCATACAGCCGCCAGAACTCGTCTTGTTGCTGTTGGTTCATCATGGTGAGTCCCCTTCAAGTCCTTCACCGACCCTGGGTCTTGTTCCATCGGCGATACAACTCTGCAAGCGAGGGCAGTTCCGCAGCCATCACGCGCAGACGCGGCTCGTAGTCCAGATACGCAGTCAGTTCGCTCCCGACAGCGAGCAGTTCAGTCATGTCGAGCATTGAGGCGAAAATCTGATCGGCCTCGGCAAGATACCCAGCGAAAAAGAGCGCCTGCGCACCAGTCAACAGAATCGGTACCCGGTGCGGGGCGATTTCCTGCGCCAGCAGGAACCACTCGACCGCATCGTCATGCCGACCTGCACGGATGCACCGTTCTGCAAGATTGCCCAGACTGATCTCCTTGCGACGGTTCGTGTCGGCGTAGGGCAGGGCAGCAATCTCAAAACGGATCGCGGCATCGAGCTCGCCAGCGGCTGAATGCACCAACGCGCGCTGGTTCGGCCTCGACCACGCCGGGTTCGGATGGTCCTCGCCATCGGTCGCGTCGTAACGGTCGAGTAGTTCAAAGAGCTCGCCCCGGATCCGACGGCGGCACGCTTCATCCCCCGAAGCACGCGCAGCATGCAGGGCATTACAGCCGTCCATGATCGCGGCTTCGATCGGGGACATGTCATCCGGAGCAGGAGATGTCACCAAACTCGTGTCCATGGCTTCGACTCGTGCAGTCAACATACTCGAAACTCCTCCGACGCATTCGGTTGCTCTCCCTTGCGCGTCTTTACACAAACCGGCCGCAGGTTGGATGCTCCAACTGACAGATTTGTTCGTAAGGACCAACGATATTTTCCGAAGAGTATTTCATGGCATGGTCAAGGATAACGAACAGAGTGCGAATATGGATGTCGCCCGTCGAACCAGCGACCCGGCTGCGGAGCGTCGTCGTACGATTGCCGCGATGACACCACGACGCGCGACACGGCAGATCAGAATCGGCGATGATCGGACAGGCATCGTCGCAATTGGGGGCGGACTCCACGGCACCACCATTGCTCCGGTCAGCGTTCAGACTATGACCGCGGGCTATACCCACACGATCGACGCCTGCGTGGCAGAGATTCACAAATTGACCGCGGCCGGGGCCGACATCGTTCGTGTCGCGGTGCCCGAGCGCAAGGACACTGCTGCCCTTCCCGAGATATTGGCTCAGACAACGGTTCCGATCGTCGCTGACGTGCATTTTCACTTTCAGCGTGCGCTCGAGTCCGTCGAAGCCGGCATCCACAAGATCCGCCTCAACCCCGGCAACATCACCGAACGAGACCAGGTGCGAGACGTCATCCGGGCGTGCAAGGATGCAGGCATTCCCATCCGAGTCGGGGTCAACGAAGGCTCGATCATCGAACGCAAGGACAAGCAGAAGCGAGCGCGCGAACTGGGCGCGGTCTTCAGTCACCACAAGCACGGCTACCTGCTCGCGATCATGATCGCCAAACTCGAGGAGTACCTCGACATTTTCTACGAAGAAGACTTCTTCGACATCTGCATCAGCGCCAAGAGCATGGATCCGACAGTCGTGATCGACGCTTACACGGAGATAGCCGCGCGATTCGATCATCCGCTGCATCTTGGCGTGACTCACGCTGGGCCAAAGGAAACCGGATGCATCCGCTCGGTCGTCGCGCTGGGCACCTTGCTGGCCAATGGCATTGGCGACACGATTCGCATCAGTTATGCCAGCGATCCGATCTATGAAGTTGAAGATGGGCTCGAGTTGCTCTGGTCGCTTGGGCTGCGCGAGCGCGTCGGGGCCGAACTGATCGCGTGCCCGACATGCGGGCGCATACAGGTCGATCTGTTCACCCTCACGCAGCAGGTGCGTGCCAAACTTGCCGAGGCCATTACGGTGCCGATGAAAGTGGCAGTCATGGGCTGCGTGGTCAATGGCCCCGGTGAGGCTGAAGGCGCCGATGTGGCGGTGTTCGCGGGCGATCGCAAGGGCATCATCTATGTTCAGGGCGAGCGGGTTGCAATCGTGCCCGAAACCGAAATTCTCGATCGATTGCTTCACGAGTGCTGCGTGTTTCAGGATCGTGTGCGTGCAGGCGAAGTGAAGCTCGGCGAGAAGAAGGTGTCGATTGTGCCGCCCGATCCCGAGGGTGAACTCGGAAGCGGGTGGGAGAAGATGGCAGCCGAGCGCATCGCTGCGACCAGCGGACCCCGGGCGGTGCCACTGACCGTCGATCGCGAACGGACAACATGAAGACACGCGAATGGCTGGCTGCTGATGTTCGCCGCATGAAGGCGAGTCCGATCGCGCTCCAGCGGCCGATCTTGGTCCTCGCCGGATGGCGCTCGCCACGCACGCTTGCGTATGTGCTCATGCGCCGGCTGCGGAGCCTGACGGGTGCGCCGCCCGAGAGTTTCGCGTGGCTGTCGTATCCCTACGGCTCGGACATCATGCCGCTGGCCGATCGCGCCGTGTTGCTGGCGAAGTCTCGACTGTCTCCCAACGGCGAGCAGGTCGATGTCGTGGCGGTGTCGATGGGCGGATTGGTCGCTCGGACCGCTGCACTGCCCGATCGCGAGCATCGGCTGAATATTGCACGGTTGTTTACACTCGGGACGCCGCACCGCGGCGCGAGGTTGGCCGAGTTTGTGCGCATTGATGCCGCTTCGCGGTGCATGATGCCGGGGTCAGAGTTTCTTGCCAAACTTGATGCGGCGCTCGAGCACGCGGACTTCGAACTGTTTCCATACGCTGCAACAGGTGATTGGCTTGTGGGCGCTACCAACACATCACCTCCGGGCGTGGACCCGATCTGGTTCGATGGGCCGCCATTGCTCGCGCATCAGTTGATTACGCATCACATGGGAATCATTGTGGACATTGCGCGGAGGCTGCGAGGCGAGGATCCGATTGCACACGCCAGTCCCGTGCCGAGGGATTGAGTTTCGTTTTTGGGCTTACTGCCCCTGCCGCATCTGCCTCTGAATACTGGTTCGCATCATCGCGCGAAACCCGGCGAGTTGATCGAGCGTCATGCCTGCCTGCTGAAGATCAACGGTCATCGCCGGAATCCACATCGTGCTGTCCCACGCATACCCGAGTTCATTGCTGATGCGGGTTTCAAGGTCGGCAAAGTGGCCAGCACCGTAAAAGATCGCAACGCTGCGAGCGGTTGGCTCATTTTCGATGATGGCTTGAAGATCGCGCACCACGGCAACGTTGCGGTCATCGACGATCACCTTCATCAAATCGCCCATAACACCCGGCTGCGAACCGAGCAGATCATCGGCGTGCGAGAGCGTGTCGGCCAGCATCACCTTGATCATCGTGCGCCCGCGCGGGCTCGAGCCGAGCATCTTGAAGAGAAACCCTCCCGTCTTGGCCAGGAACGATTCGCCGGATAGCGCGCTGAACAGGGCGTTGGCTGCTCGCTCAGTGTCGGTGGGCTTGCCGGACTCAGCGTCAGGATTGGCCGGGGCGTCGGCAGGCGCATCACGCCCGGAGATTGCAGCCCGAATTTCGTCGATCGAAAGATCGCTGTTGCGCCAATGCGGCTTGGTGTAGTCGATCCCATCGAGCTGAAACTCCAGACCAAGGGCATCAGCCAGATCGCGCTGGAGACCTCCGCTCTCGCGAACGATCTCGCGTTCGGCAGCAGCGGCACGAAGATCCGAAAGTCTGATGTCTTCGTTATCGTCCTCGCCCCCGATCGCATGATCGGCCCCGAGGCTCAAGGCGTCGAACGAGTCGGGTGACGCAATGATCGTGATCTGGTTCCCCCAGGCATCGGTCAGAGCACTCTCAATCAGGGTGCGGGTTGTTCCTGCAAACTGGCCAAGGAGTGCATCGCGATCTTGAGGCCATGAGTTCGTTCGACGCTGAACGTCTGCGGCCATCAGACCGAGGAATTGCAGGTGGTGCTCGGTCGTCCTGCGGTCGCGCGTCGTGTCGGTCAGGAGTCTGGGCGTGCGCGCGCCGCCGACACCTTCGTAGAGCACAATGTCATGCACATCGAGGTACGCTTGCAAATCGCCGTAGTAGGAACGATCCCCGATATGGATAGCGCCGACGAGATGCACAATCGGATGGCTCGGGTTTTTCGGGATCAGTGTGCGCACAGCCATGTCAAGTTGGAGTGTCCGTTCATCCGGCGTCACCACACGCATGTATGGCGAGGCTTGCGGGTCCGGGTTCGTCCCGTACGCGGTCCCGCAAAATGAACTCATGGCCAGCGCGGCGGAAGCGATGAACGTAGCGACGGCACTGGCGGTATGGCTTGGCATGACAAACTCCTCTTGCGGACATCAAGTCTATGGGCGCATCAGAACGCCTACGCAACGAATCTGTCTGTGGTTCGGTGTGCTGGATCACGCCGAAGGGGTTCAATATCAACCGTGCGACGCGATCGCGCGGGCGTAGGTCTTGACGCACTTGCCCGCTGCACCGTCCCAGCTCAGCCCGCGCAGTTCGAGCGCGCCGTGCTCGCGCAGGGTCTTGCTCAGTGGGGGGTACTTGAGCACCGCAACGATCTTGTTGGCCATTTCGTCCACATCCCAGAAGTCCACCTTAAGCGCGTGCGACAGGACTTCGCTGACACCCGACTGCTTGCTGATGATGACCGGCGTGTCATGATGCATCGCTTCGAGCGCCGCGATGCCGAATGGCTCGGAGACGCTGGGCATGACGTAGCACGACGCGATGTCGAAGATGCGCTTGACGTCGCGACCGCGCAGGAACCCGGTGAACAGCACTTTCTGCCCAATGCCAAGCTCGGCTGCGTGGTTGATCATCCGCAGCGCCATGTCGCCCGAACCCGCGACCACGAATTTCGCATTGGGAACCTTCTCGAGCACGCGCTTGGCCGCCCGGATGAAATACTCAGGCCCCTTCTGCATCGTGATGCGACCGAGGAACAGGACAATCTTGTCGTCGCGTTCGATGATGGCGCCGGTCGGGGGCTGTGCGGAATCCTGATCGACGCCGTTGTAGACCACGTCGATTTTTTCTCCGGGCACGCCATAACGTCGCACGAGGATGTTGCGCGTCAGTTGGCTGACCGCGATGACGCGATCCGCAGCCGCCATTCCGGCACGCTCGATGTCATAGACAGATTGATTGACACAATCGCCTGAGCGATCAAACTCCGTCGCGTGAACATGGACGACCAGAGGCTTGCCGGTCATGGCGCGGACGGCGATCCCAGCCGGGTAGGTCAGCCAATCGTGCGCATGAATGACGTCAAACTGACGTGTCGCAGCCAGGGCGACGCACAGGAACGCATACCGCTGGGCGTCGCCGAAAAGATCCGATCCATAATGGCCCTCGGCGGCGGACAGTTCGTCCTTTCGTCGGTACGCCTCGCGCAGCATTGCGGCTGTGGCGCTGCTTGTTGGAAGTTCAATGCCACCGATGCGAATCGTGCCAGTTTGACGGTCGTGGTGGATCTGTTCGATCATCTGGCTGAGCGCGAGAGTTGTTCCCCCCGAAAACTCGGGATACGGCGAACTGAACCCGGCATCAACGGGGATCATCTCGACCCGACTCCCGCGGCGTTCGATGATTTCGGTCGATGTCTGCAAAGTTCCTTGTGATGCGGTCGACCCTGTTGCAGGAGGGAATTCACGACCAAGCACATCGTCGGGGAGGTGTGGAAGTTCGTCGGGCGAAAGCAGCGAAACGTGCGAGGAATGCGAACGGTCGATCGACCGTGGGAGGACGAACTGGACTTCGTGCCCGGCGCGTGCCAGAGCCTTGGTCAGGCCGTAGCAGGCCGTACCAAGCCCTCCCGCGATGAAGGGAGGAAACTCCCACCCGAGCATGAAAATCCTCATCGAGTCCGATCCTTTAGGCTTCGCGCCTTGCGAGCAGCGCGAAGCGACCAATACACCTGTTTCAGGGACTGTTCTACCTGTTCGTACCCACGCTGATCCCGGCGAGGAATTGGGTGCTGCACACCGGCTTCCTGCAGGAAGAGAAGTAGGATAGGCAACCTGACTGCGAAGTCCGAATGGGTGAGAGGGTTGACTGGACGGTTGTGGCCTATACTCGCTCCCGCTGTCATCCGGCGGGACGACAACCAGCAGCCCAGATGGCGGAATTGGCAGACGCGCCACCTTGAGGTGGTGGTCCCGGAAACGGGGTGGAGGTTCGAGTCCTCTTCTGGGCATTGATGAGACGCCGCATACTCGGCGTCTCGTTGTTTTTGTCCCGCGGTGAGTGCGCAGGTTGTACCGCATCCCCACCAGGATTGGGGATGCTGTGAGTCGGGCGGGGCACCTCGAAATGGGAAGTGTGCTGTATGCCACGGGCTTTGGGTGTCTTCCCATGAGAGCAGAGTAAACTGGGCTCGCCAATTACTCGATACGTGGGATATAGGTCCAATGTCTGGACCGAGGTTGCGCGCCCATGTCAAGAGTGCTTGTTGCTGACGATTCGATTTTCATGCGCAAGGTGATCTCTTCGATCATCGAGAAGGCTGAGGGTCTGGAATTGGTTGGCACGGCGCGGAGCGGACGTGACTGTGTGATGCAGGCGATGGCGCTCAAGCCCGATCTGATCGCTCTTGACCTTGAGATGCCGGAAATGAATGGACTGGCTGTGTTGCGTGAAATTCTTCGTCTCAATCAGAACCCCAGACCAGGGGTCGTGATGTGTTCGCACCTGACCAAAGACGGTAGTTTGGAGGCACTGGCGGCCCTGCGGATGGGCGCGGCGGATTTCGTGACCAAAGAGTTGGACTCGTGTCAACGCAACCCTGCGAGATTTGGAGAGGAACTGGTCGCGAAACTGAGAGCTGTCGGTGCTCCTCGGGCGAATGGTGAATCGGGGAGTCCGATTCACGAGCGATCACTGTCTGAGGGAGTTGTTGGTTCGATTGTTGAGCAGGAGATAAGTGTGGTGGTGATCGGGGCCAATACAGGTGGGCCTCCGATGGTTGAGTCGCTGGTGTGTTCGCTTGAGCCGGGGTGGCAGGTTCCGATCCTGATCGCGCAGCACATGCCGGGGCTGTTCCCGCGCTGCTTTGCAGAGCGGCTCGGGGCGATGGCCAATGTGGAAGTGATGATCGCTGAGGATGGGGACCGGGTTCAGCCTGGGGTGGTGTATATCGGAGAAGGCGGGAGCCATCTGCGTGTGGTAAGCGTCGGTGGTGAAATGCGGCTAAAGGTCTCAGGCGAGCCTTCGGGCGACGTGTTCAAGCCAAGCGTCAACGAGTTGTGTGAAAGCGCGGCTCAAAGTTATGGCCAACATGCGCTCGGCATGTTGCTTACGGGAATGGGCGATGACGGGACCGCCGGTGCGGGAAGTCTGCGCGCGGCAGGGGCTGCGGTGGTGGCGCAGGAGCGCACGACATGTGTGGTGCATGAGATGCCAGGCAATGTGATTCGGGCGGGGCTTGCCAATGCGGTTGGCAATGCAGAACAGATGAAGGTGCTGCTGGCAGCAGTTGGACGTAGAGCCAAAGCGCGAGCGCGGCTTGCGGCAAGTTCGTCGGGGAGGAATCTGGCGTGACGATCACGAACAACGGGATTCAACTGAGCGGGTTGCAGGCTGCGAGGTTGCGCGAAGTGATCGGCACCCGGAGCGGGATTCGCGTTCCGGGTAGCAAGATCCATGTCTTCGAGTCCCGATTGGGAACGCGCTTAGCAGAGCTCGGCATGGATGACTTTGACCAGTACTTCGCACTGCTGACGACTGGCCCCTATCAGGCGGAGGAGTTTCAGGAGTTGCTTGACCGAGTCGGGATCAATGAGACGAGTTTCTTCCGTGATGAGTCACAGTTGCAGGTTTTGGGTCGGCAGATTCTTCCGGTGCTGCTAGATGCGAGATTGGAGAGCAGGCATCTTCGCATCTGGTCGGCGGGGTGCTCGACCGGGGAAGAGCCGTACACGCTGGCGATCATGCTTCACCGATTACTCGGAGCCCGGCTCGCGGAATGGCACATTGAAATACTCGGAACGGACATATCAGAGCGTGTGGTACGCACGGCGCGAACCGCGGTCTATGCGAGTGCTGTTGCGTGTTCAATTCCTGATGCGATCAGGGCGCAGTATCTGCGTGAGGTGGACGGGAAGTGGCATGTGCGCGACGAAATCAGGGATCTGGTTTCGTTTCAGGTTCACAATCTCAATGACACAATGAGCACGCGGGCGCGTGGCACATGGGATTTAATTCTTTGCCGCAACGTCATGATGTACTTTGACCAGGCAAGGAGGGCTCGCGTTGTGCGCACGTTTTATGAACATCTGGCGGGTGACGGAGTGTTGATCGTCGGGCGCGGTGAACACACCGATGAAGTGACGGAACTGTTTGAGGAGGAGCGGTTTTCGCGGGGGAACTGCTTTGCGAAGCGTTTGAGGGGAAGTGGCGAGGAATCGCAGAAGAGGTAGTGCATGTCGCTTGGCGGATTCGAGCCGGAGATCATTCATGACTTTCTGACTGAAGCGGGCGAACTGCTCGAACAGTTGGAGCGTGATCTTGGCGCGATGGAATCGAGTGCGACACCCGATCCGGGGAGGATTGATCAGGCGTTTCGTGCTCTGCACACGATCAAGGGGAGCGCGTCGTTCCTGGCGCTGGGCAACATGGTGGAGATCGCGCACGCTGCGGAGAGCGCGCTCAATGCGGTCCGCATCGGTCGTGCTGGCACTGAACACGAGCTCATAGGACTGTTACTGGCTGCGTCGGGGGTACTTGGGAAGCAGTTGGAGCAGATGCATCGTGGGGTGGTTGAGATAGAGGCTGCACCTGAAAGTCTCGTGAAGCGATTGAATGAGATAGGACAGGATCGCGGCGCGTGCGTGGTGGAGGTCGGCGAGCGAAAGCCCTGGGGCGTGGTCGAGGGCGATGATGATGCAAATGCGTCAGGCGGCAAGGCAGGCGCGAGCGAGAACACACCGGAAGCCACGATTCGCGTCGAAGTCGAGCGTCTGGAGACGCTGATGAATCTGGTCGGCGAGTTGGTGATCGAGAAGAATCGAATCGTGTCGCTTGTGCGCGGTCTCGAAGCGGGCGCAACGCCTGAGACGCAAGTGCTTGAAGCGATGGAAACGTCTTCACAGAAGCTTGCGCAGGTGACGACAGACATTCAGAATGCGGTCATGCGTGCGCGCATGCAGCCACTGTCGCGTCTGTTCGGTCGGTACAGGCGCGTGATTCGTGAACTTGCGACCAAGACGGGCAAGCAGATTCGGTTGGTGGTTGAGGGCGGCGAAACCGAACTTGACAAGTTTGTGATCGAAGCGCTCAATGACCCGCTGGTGCATCTGATGCGCAATAGCGCGGATCATGGCATCGAGACGCGGGCCGAGAGGCTCGAATCCGGCAAGGATGCTATAGGGACGATTGCGCTGCGTGCCATTCAGGATGGGAGTTGCGTGCAGATTGTCATGCACGACAACGGCCGCGGGCTGAGTCGCGAAAAGATCGCTGCCAAGGCGGTGGAGAGAGGTCTGGCGACAACAAGTCAAGTTGCGGCGATGTCCGACGACGAGGTGTTTCGGTTCATCTTTACGCCCGGTTTTTCGACTGCGGAGCAGGTGAGCGATCTTTCGGGTCGTGGTGTCGGCATGGATGTTGTACGCACCAATGTTGAAAGACTCGGGGGGGAGATCACAGTCGGGAGTGTGGCAGGCCGGGGGACGACAATCCGTGTGCGCATTCCGCTGAGTATTGCGGTGTTACCCGTGGTGCTGGCGGAGGTGTCGTGCGAGATTTATGCGCTGCCGCTGAGCAGTGTTGTGGAGATTGTGCAACTCGAGGATCAGGAGTTGAAGAGGATCGTGCAAACTCGGGTGCTGCGAATCGGGGAGCGGGAGGTGCCGGCGATCCTGGCGGCGGAAGCATTTGGCGTGAAGAGACAGCAAGACGAGGTAGCTCATGTTGCGGTCGTTCTCAGAGTGCACGAGCAGTTGATGGCATTGGTGGTGTCGGACGTGATCGGGCAGGAAGAAGTAGTCGTCAAGCCGATGACTGGGCAGGGAGAGCGATGTCCATTCATTGGGGCGAGCGTGGGCACGGATGGGTGTGCGATTTGGATTGTGGAGGTTGATGCGCTCGCGCGGTGGATGCTGCGAAGTGAAGGGCAACAGGCAGTAGCTGCATGAATGACAGGAGTGTGATGATGGACTTGAAACTCATAGAGCCGTTCATACTGAGCATTCAAAATGTGCTCATGACGATGATGCAGCTTCCGGTCAGTGTCGGCATGCCGCGGTTGAAGAATGGCTTCGCTGCCCCGCGCGACGTGTCGGGAGTGATCGGGATGAGCGGGGATGTCAATGGATCGGTCGTGCTCAGTTTTCCGATCGATACAGCCGAAGCGGTGGTGATGCTGTTCTGTGGTGAGCGACTTGAACGAGATGAGGCGGAGTTTGCAGACGCGATCGGAGAATTGGCCAACATGGTGGCAGGCGGAGCAAAGGCGAATCTGGGGCTGCGCTCGGTGTCGATCGCGTGTCCGAGTGTGGTCGTGGGGCCTGGACACTTCATCGCGCAGCAGAAGGGGATGCCTTGCGTTGTGATTCCGTGCATGACAGATTTGGGCGGGTTCTCGATCGAGATCGCGATTCGTCTGGCGAGCGAAGTTGAGGAAGTGCAATCGTCGAGCGCACGAGCAAGGGCGTAGTTCAGGGAAGAACGGTTTGGGTCGAAGTGGGGGTTTACGTGATGCGTGTGATGTTGATTGATGACTCGAAGACGATGCGAAATATCCAGCGTGCTGTGCTCAAACAGCTGGGCGTGACGGAGATTGAGGAGGCCGGCGACGGGCAGGACGCACTGAGCAAGGTCGCGGCGTTCAATCCGGACCTGATTCTCGTGGACTGGAACATGCCGACTATGGATGGGTTGACGTTTGTCAAGTCGTTTCGGCATTCGAACAAGACGACACCGGTGATCATGGTGACGACGGAGGCCGACCGTGGCCGCGTGATCGAGGCCATCAAGGCGGGCGTGAACAACTACGTGGTCAAGCCGTTCACTCCGGATTTGCTGCTTCAGCGGATTGACGAGACGATGGCGAAGTTCAAGGCGGCGTGAGTGGATTTGCGCCGGAAGCGTGAGCGTGTTTGATGAGTCGTGATCTCTCGGAATGTCTGAAACTGCGACACGAAGAGGGGAAGGTGCGCGCTGTGCTGCTGGTGACACCTGGCTATGACCCTGCGCAGCTTGACGCCCAGACGCTGATCAGTCAGTTGGACGCAGCGGGCATTCTTCGCCGTGTGATCCATGAAGAGGAGATTGCGCAGCTGGTTGATCGGTGCCGAGAGGCTCCGGACGAACGGCACGAGGCGCTTGTGGCTTGCGGAGTGGCGCCGAAGAACGGCGAAGCGGGGCGGTTCGAGTTCACGACTGAAATTCAGGAGCAGCTTGCCGAGATCGCACATCGCCGGCGTGTCTTTGTGTCGCTTGAAGAGGATGTGTCGGAATCGAGCGAGGAGGCGGTGAATTTTCGCGAGCAGTCGTCGTTTGTGATCGTGCGCAGGGGGGATCGCATAGGGCGCATCATCCATCCGACGGATGGAGTGGATGGCGAAGACATCTATGGCGAAGCCATCGCAGCCAAGAGCGGCCTGCAATGTCAGATGCAGTTTAACGAGAACATTCGCGTACGGGATGAAGAATTTGTTGAAGCGCGGCGTCCCGGGCATCTCGTGTGCAAGCATGATCTGATCGGGGTTGAGCCGGTGCTGACAGTGCGTGGAGCGGTCGATTTCTCGACGGGCAATATCCGTTTTCCTGGTGATGTGGTTGTTGAGGAGGGTGTCAAGGACCAGTTCGTGGTGAATGCTGAAGGATCGTTGAGCATCAAGGGTCTGGTCGAGGCTGCCACGATTCGATGTGGTCGTCATCTGACGCTTCGCGGGGGCATGGCGGGGCGCGAGCAGGGTGTCATCGAGGTCGGACGATCGTTGGAGGCGAAGTATCTCGATGGAGTGCGCGGGATCATTTATGGCCCGGTGACGATCAAGAACGAGGTGAACAACTGCAATTTGGAAGTGCATGGCCCGATGTTTGCGGCCGGGGCATCGGTGCGCGGGGGGTTGTACTCGGTGGTTGGGCACGCAGAGATTGGGTTGCTCGGCGGATATGGGGGGGTTTCGACTCATGTTGTTCTTGGTTCATTGAGGGAACAGGAAGAGGTAGCCCGACGAACATTGGATCTGATCCCTGAACTGGAGCGTGTCTTTGCAGAAGCGGAGCGCAAGGTGGGGGATCTGAAGCGGCATTTCAACGCCCTCACTGCGCAGCAGACAGAGGAACTGGCGGAACTGGAGTTGTCCGCGAGCGAAGCGAAGAAGGATCTTGACCGAGTACGAACTTCGAGCGAGAAACTGGCAAGTCTGATGCTCGGTCTGGTCGCGGCGCAGTTGACGATCCGCAAGCGCGTGTGTGCTGGGGTGAAGGTCTGGCTGCCCGGATACTTTGTGGAGTTTCGCAGCGATGTTCCCGGCCCGATCGAACTGAGACTCAATGACAAGGGCAGCGTCGAGTTCATTCAGCCGGTTACGGGGCATGTGCTTGCCCTGGATCGTGCGGTGCGGATACAGCGTGATGAGCGTGTGCTGTCACTCTCGCAGTTGCATTCGTTCCAGAGTCCTGACTGAGCGTGAGGTTTTCGCGTATCATGGCGGGATGCTGAAGCGTGCCGGAAGAATCCAAATCCTGATCTGGTGCTGCGCGGGAGTGATCGCGGCGGGCGTGGTCGGTGCCGGTGCGCCTGCTGGGGCAGTTTGGCAGAATGAGTCAGAACAGGAAGCGGATGGGGACCAACCTTCAGTGCATGTCGAGAAGACGGCGCTGCGTGAGTGCGTGGTGTTGATGCAAGGTGGGCGTGAGGTGACTGGCCTGCTGGTGTCGCACAGCGAGGATGAGGTGGTGCTGCGCATCGAGGGGATTGAAACTCGATTTTCCGGGAACCTGGTACGAACGATCCGCATCCTGCCGCCGCTGATTGAGCGGTATGAGAACATGCGGCGTCTCATCAAGGACTCGGACCTTGACGGGCGTACGCTGCTGGCCGAGTGGCTGCGAGCAAGGGAGCAGTACGAACTGGCGATGGGTGAGGTCGACGCGGTGCTGGCGCGGGATCCGTTCCATCGTCAGGCGCGCGAGTTGCACAGCTGGCTGAAGATTCAGATGGATCTGCTCAGCAAGCAGCGGGTCATGGACGAGCGTGATGAATCGCTCAGCGGCCCGAGCGGGGCTGAACGTTTTTCGCAGCGTGTGGATGCGAGGCGGCGATTCCCGTTGCTTAAGCCGGAGGAGATCAATCTCATCAAGGTGTATGAGGTCGATTTGCAGAGGCCGCCGCGCATCATCATCAGACGGGAAACGATTGATCGCATGATCCGCCTTCACGCGAGCAGTCATCTGATCCCGAGCACATCGGAGGGGCGTGATGCACTGTTCCGCAAGCGCCCGGAAGAAGTGCTGGAGTTGATGTTCAAACTTCAGGCACGAGAACTCTACCGTGAGGTGATCATCCGGGATCATCCGCCGGCGATCCAGAGGTTCAGGAGCGACGTGCACGCACGATGGCTGATGAACGCGTGCTCGACCGAACAGTGTCATGGCGGAGCCGAGGCGGGGCGTTTGCAGCTGTATAACCAGAAGATCAACTCGGATCAAACCGTGTACACGAACATGGTGATTCTGGATCGGTTCAGACTGGCCGATGGGACGCCACTGATCAACTACGCAGAGCCGGCGCGTTCGCCGTTGTTGCAGATGGCGCTGCCGCGTGATGTTTCGCTGTATCCGCACCCTGATGCGGCGAGGACGCGAGGCAGTCGCGGGTGGAGCTCCGTTTTCCGATCGACCGAGGACAAGGGATTTGAGGATGCGGTGGCGTGGATTTCGGGGATGTACCGCCCGAGACCCGAGTATCCGATTGATTATGAGGTTCGGCCCCCACCAGATCCAAAGACAGGAGAGGCTGAGGATATCGAGAAGCTCGAGCGGTAGTCTCGTGCGGCGGGTTGGTGTATGACCTAAACTGTGGCTCACTGCGGAGGGGGACTCCGCCTGCTGATGGTCCTTGCAGCCGATGGAACAGGAGCCATGATGAAAAGGGTTTCGATGAAGGGCAAACTACAGTTGGTGCTGGCGTCGGCGGGGTTGGCGAGTTGCGTGTTGACGGGGTGCGATGGACGCTCCGAGGCGAAGGTCGCGGTGAGGGAGGCTGGGGCATCGATCAGCGGGATCGCGGCTGGCGGCGGCTCGGGTTCTGATCCTGGCGTGGCTGCTTCGGGTTTCACGGCTGCGAAGCGGGCGTTGGATGGGACGCCCGACGGGACGGCTGCCGAGAAGGCAAGCGTGCAGATCCTCAAGAGTCGTGCGCAGACTGGCATCGCGGCCGGGGTGGGGCTGAAGGTCAACACGCTCGAACAGCAGGCGGTTGCGCAGATGACTGAGCTGCGCGGGCTCGCTCGTGCGTGGCAGGCTCTCCAGGCCGAGGCCGCTGCGGCGCAGAGTTACGATCCCGCACCCGAACTGGCCTTGCTCGTGAGCGAAGAGGGCGAGATCGAAGGATTCATCGAGCGTGCGCAGCGTGAGAAGTCGGTGATTGACGGCAAGCTTGCGGACCTGCGGACTCAGATCGCGCAACTCGAATCCCAGTCGAAGGCCGAGCGGGACAAGGCTGCGGAGTTGGAACTGCGGGCCTCGACCCTTTCGGCACGCGAGGCAGCGGAGCTTGCGCCGACAATCGCGACGCACGCTCACGCTGCGGACCTGAAGCTGCTCGATGTCAGTCGCCTTTCGGCCCGGGCCAATCAACTCGAGACCGAAGCCCGCGAAGCCTTGCTGACCTACGAGAAGTTCGTGCAGCAGAAGGCGCTGATCGGGGTTTCGCAGGCTGAGATTCGTCAGGCGGCTCAGGATGCTGCGAGCGAAGCATCGGCTGCGCGTGCCAAGGCCGCGGCGGTTGCCCAGCAGGTGCGGGAGAAAGCGAACGGACTGATCGACTTTCGTGCGGGCCGGGGCGAAGGTAGCGGGCTCAATGCGCAGTATGAAGAACAGATCGCCGCGCTGGCGTCGGCGGTCTCGAGTGCCCGGCAGGCCGAGGCCGACATGCGGGTCAATGCGAAGTTCGCCCGTGGTACAGCGAATCTGGCGTTAGGCGATGTGCACGCCAAGCGTGCGCGTTCGTTTGGCGCGTTGCAGGAGCTCATGCAGGGGCTGGCGATGATGAATCCGCCTTTGCCCGATGCCAACTGGTTCGCCGAGCAGGCATCGCGGGCAGCCTCGGAGGTCAGGCGTGCGATGGAGGCTGCGGTGGAGGCGTACGGCGCGGCGGCCGATGACTTTGGCGCTACGGGCGGGCGTGGCGCAAGTCGCGAAAAGCTGGATGTGGTGATCGGGCGCCTCAATGAGATCGCCGGCCGCCGGGATCGCAATGCCGCGCCTGCGACCGATTGGGAGTCTGACCCGATCGACGAGCCGTTCGAAGACGAAGGAATGAGCGACGAAGATGAAGGCTGATGCGACGATGCAGCCGCACGCCGGGCCATCATCTACTACAAGCGACCAATCGGCCATGAGCAACCAACCGGGGGGCAAGACTGGCGACGGGGTTCCTGGCGAGCCGGTGCTTCCGGAAGTGCTCGTGAACGTGGTGACACCGGCCCAGCCGGTGGTGGGTCGGGTGATCGAGTCGACGCTGTGCACGCGGGGTCGCAAAGCTTCAGGGTTTGTGCGCCATGTTGCGATAGATGTTTCGGGAACGAGGCTTGCCGGTTCGTTCCGCGCCGGGCAGGCCTTTGGTGTGGTGCCTCCGGGTGTGGATGAACGGGGCAAGCCTCACAAGTTGAGGCTGTATTCGATTGCCAGCCCGACCTCTGGCGAAGACGGGCAGGGTCAGGTCATCGCCACGACGGTCAAGCGAACGCTCGACGAACATTGGGAGACGCACCGTCTCCTGACGGGTGTCGCGAGCAACTATCTTTGCGATCTCTCGGTGGGCGACGATGTTCAGTTGACGGGTCCGAGCGGGAAGCGGTTTCTGCTTCCGGTCGCGCCCGAGCAGCATGATTATGTCTTTTTCGCGACAGGGACGGGCATTGCCCCGTTCCGCGGGATGATCAAGGAACTGCTGGCGGCCGGGGTGGCCAGCCGGATCGTGCTGGTGATGGGGGTTCCGTACACGACGGATCTGCTCTATGACGAGGATCTGCAGCGGTGGGCTCAGGAGCATCCGAACTTCACCTATCTGACCGCGATCAGTCGCGATCCGGGGCCGGACGGGGCGGGGAGCGGGTATGTGCAGGATCGTCTGGTGACGCATCGGGAGCAGCTGGAACCAATGCTGCGGAGCGAGCGCACGCTGGTGTATGTGTGCGGGATTGCGGGCATGGAGGTGGGGTTGATTCGGGGGCTTGCGGAGCACTACGACGACGAGGTGGTGTCGCAGTTTGTGCGGGTGAGCCCGGAGGCGGGGCCCTGGTCGCAATGGGATCGCCGGGCGATCGGGCGTTCGGTGCGAGCCACGGGCAGATTGCTGCTTGAGGTCTACTAGGGTTGCGGGTCGGAGGGGTTGGCAGGGGCTAGAGTTGACGCGCGGTGCGGATTGGTGTAGGTTTCGCACCTGTTTGAAGGATCGAGTGGTTTGCATGAGCCGGGCTTGCCAGCCGGGTCTACCAATAGAGGGGATGCCGTTTTGAGACGAGCACTGTCTCGAAGACTGGGTTGGTTTGCGGGAGTGATGCTGGCGCTGTGCGTGCCTTCGATGGCGTGCGGGCAGGCGGCGACACTTCCATCCGGGATTCAGGAAGTTGCGGACCTGAGCAGCGCTCAGAAGGCGCAGATCCGCGAGTACATCCGTGCGGGGCAGACGATGCTCCAGAGCGAGGATCTTCTCTCGCGGCGCAGCGGGCGTGATCGGCTGCTGGAGATGTTTGACGGGTCTTCGATTTCGGTGGCGTTCCGGATCGAGAGTTCCGAGGCGCTGATGCCCGAGGTGCGCAGGCTGATCGCGTCGCAGCGGGACTGGGATCGGTTCGCCGGGTATCGGCTTGCGGCCAAGGTGGCGTCAGAAGAATCGGCGATCCTGTTCGAGTCTGCGATCAGCACACCTTCCAAGGCCGACCGTCTGATGGCGCTGGGCCAGTTGCGGGTGCTGTTTCTGGAAGTGCGCAAGACCGACAATCCTGCGGTGTATCCCGAGACGCTGGTGCAGCTGTCGCGGACGCTGGGGCGGAGCCTGACCGAGGAGACGGACGCGGACGTGACGCTGTATCAGGTTCGTGCCTTGCGGACACTGGCCGAGGCGGGCAGCCCGCGTATTGCTGCGGCGCAGCGGTCGGCGCTGGTCGAGATGTGCAATGCGGTTGCGGCGCGCGTGTCGCGGCAGCAGGCGTCGAACTTTCGCGGGGCCGATGAAGCGATGATCGAACTGCTGATGTATCTCGAAGCGGCCGACGCGGTGCGCGGGATTGTCGCGGTAGGACTGACGCAGGTTGACGAGGCGTCGATGCGTTCGATCGGGGGCCTGATGGGCCAGACGCTGGCACTGGTGTCGCGCACGTATCAGGATGTTCCGCGTGACGGCGCATCAAGGCGGCACCTCGAGCGGCTGACGCAGCGATCGGTCGAAGTGCTGCGGGTGCTGGTCGGGCAGCACAACGAGCGTTCGCCCCAGCAGCGGATCGACGAGTCGACCATCGCGACGCCCGATGTGCTCACGCGGCGACTGACCGATGGCAACATGGCTGAGTTTCGGCTTGCGGTGCTGCGGATCGTGGGCGAAGGTGGCGTGCTGACGCGGCAGCCGTTCGGGCATGCGGCGTCGCACTTCAAAGTCCAGTAGAAGACAATCCAGTAGAAGAAAGTCCAGTAGGAAGAAAGCCCCCGAGTCGGGCGTGGCGGCGGGCGTGGCGGCGGGCTTGGGGCTTGCGCGGGCGTATGCTCCGTCATGGCCAAGCTGATGGCTCCACTGATTGCGATGGTGCTGCTGGTGGCGGTGATTGTCTTCACGGACAAGCCGACGCCCGAGGCCGATTTCACGCTGCTCAACGGCACCGGCGTGACGACGCTCGATCCGCAGCGGATGAGCTGGGTGCCCGACATGCGTGTGTGCCGGATTCTGTTCGAGCCGCTGGTGCGCAACGATGTCTTTACCTGGGGCTACGACATCATGCCCGGCGTGGCCGAGCGGTGGGAGGTCTCGGCCGACGGGCTTGAGTATCGTTTTTTCCTGCGGCATGATGCGAAGTGGTCCAACGGCTCGCCGGTCGTGGCGGGCGACTTTGTGTTTGCCTGGCGGCGTGCGCTGCTGCCCGACACGGCGGCCGACTACACCAAGCTCTTTCAGCTCATCGAGGGCTCGCGCGAGTTCTACGACTGGCGCGAGGCGGCGCTGGACGCCTATGCCGCGCGTCCGGCGCGCGAGCGCACGCGGCAGGCGGCGATGGATCTGTGGGCTCAGACCGTGGCCAGGTTTGATGAGATGGTGGCGGTGCGGGCGGCGGGCGAGCATGAACTGGTCGTGAGGCTGTATCAGCCGACGCCGTACTTTCTTGATCTGGCGGCGTTCCCGACGTTCTCTCCGGTGTACCCGCCGCTGGTCTCGCAGTTCGAGCAGGTCGATGCGTCCAGCGGAATGATCCGGCTGGAGATGGGCTGGACCAAGCCGCCGCTGCTGGTGGGCAACGGCCCGTTCCGGCTTGAGCGCTGGCGCTTCAAGCGTGACATGTATTTCGTCGCCAATGAACACTACTGGGACCGGGCGAACCTGGACATCGACTCGATCTACGCGCCCGAGGTCAGCGAGCCCAACGCGCAGGTGCTGGCCTTCGAGACGGGCACGGTGGACTGGGTGTCGGACGTGGCGGTGAACTATCGCGCCGACATCTGGCAGGCCAAGCTCGCGTTCTACCGCGAGCACGCCGATGAGCTCGAGCGGCTGCGGGCCCAGGGGCTTGACCAGTTCGAGATTGATCGGCGTCTCCCGGCCGATCCCCGCAAGAACATTCACGCGTTCCCCGCGTTTGCGACGTACTGGTACAACTTCAACTGCCTGCCCACGCTGCCCGACGGGCGGGCCAATCCGTTTGCCGATGCGCGGGTGCGCCGGGCCTTTGCGATGGCGATCGACAAGGAGTCGATCGTGCGCGACATCAAGCGGACGGGCGAGCCGGTCGCCGCCACGCTGATTCCGCCGAGCTCGATCGCGGGGTATGTTTCGCCGGCGGGGCTGGACTTTGATCCGGCGCGCGCTCGGGCCGAGCTGGCGGCGGCGGGCTGGCCTGATCCGTCGCAGTTTCCGACGGTGGAGCTGCTGTTCAACAAGGATTCGGGGCACGATCTGATCGCCCAGGCCATCAGCCGCAACTGGCAGGAGCACCTGGGCGTGCGCACGCGCATGGCCCAGAAGGAGCTGCAGGTCTACCGCGACGATCTCAAGAAGGCCAACTACATGACCAGCCGCGCCGGGTGGTACGGCGACTACGGCGACCCGACGACCTTTCTCGAACTCAACCGCACGGGCGACGGCAACAACGACCGCAAGTATTCGAGCCCGGCCTACGACGCGCTGCTCGACGCGGCGGCGCTCGAACTGGATGTGCCCCGGCGGATGGCGCTGCTGAGCCAGGCCGAGCGCCTCATCATGGAGGACGATCTGCCGATGGTGCCGATCTATCACTACGTGACGATGTACCTGTTCGATGCTGAGCGTGTCAGCGGGCTCAACCCGCACCCGCGCACGATGCAGAACCTGTTTCTGATCGACATGCTCGGCGACGGCAAGGGGAGAGACACGCCGCGCACCATGCCGCTGGTGCCCGCGGCCCCCGCCTCGGCGACTGATGCGACGACAGGAGAGCCTTGAATCATGATCGGCATGATTGTCCGTCGCCTGCTCCAGTTGCCGCTGATCCTGCTGGTGATCTATTCGCTCACGCTCATGCTGGCGTGGGCGATTCCGGGCAATCCGCTCGAGCGTGACGAGGGCCGGCGGCCGCCCGCGGCGGTGGTCGAGCGGATGAAGGCGCAGTACAACCTCGACAGTTTCTGGAAGTTCTACGGCTCGTACCTGGCCAGCGCGACGGGCGTGACGTATGCCCGCGAGCGGCTTGACGGCACGATCGCGACCGAGCGGGCGATCGCGGCGGCCGATGGCGTGGCTCCGCGCGAGCGGCGGGTGTTTGATCTGGGCCCGAGTCTGAGTTACGAGGACTGGTCGGTCAACGAGATCATCACCTCGGCGCTGCCGGTGTCGGCGACGCTGGGGATGATCGCGATGCTCATCGCGCTGGTGGTGGGGGTGTCGGCGGGGGTGGTGGGGGCGGTGCGTCCCAACTCGTGGGCCGACATCGGCACGCTGGCGGTGGCGCTGATCGGCATCAGCCTGCCGAGCTTTGTCACGGGCACGGTTTTGCTGCTGCTGTTCAGCGTGTGGATCCCGATCTTCCCGGTCGCGGGCTGGGGCTCGATCGATCGGATGATCGCGCCGGCGATTGCCCTGTCGCTGCCGTTCGCGGCGTATATCGCGAGGCTGACGCGCATGGGCATGATCGAGACGCTCGGGGCTGACTACATCCGCACGGCGCGGGCCAAGGGGGCGAGCGAGCGGTCGGTGATCCTGCGGCACGCGCTCAAGAACGCGTTCCTGCCGGTGCTGAGTTTTCTGGGCCCGGCGACGGCGCTGGCGATGACGGGCTCGTTCATTGTGGAGCGGGTCTTCACGATCCCCGGCCTGGGCCAGCATTTCGTCAACGCGGTGCAGACCAAGGATCTGTTCCTGATCATGGGCGTGGTGCTGGTGTTCGCGACGATGCTGATCCTGTTCAACCTTGCGGTGGACGTGATGTACCGCTGGGTGGACCCGCGCATCGAGCAGTGAAGCGGGCGAGGCGTCCGACCAGCGTGCGTCGTTTCAGGCCGCCATCGACAACAGCGCGACAACCGCCCGTCTTCCTTTATTTCCATGGGGGGGCCCCGCTTCCTAATTCCCAGGGGAGGCGGCTTCCTTTTCCCAGGGGAGGCGGCTTCCTTTTCACAGTGGGGGCGGCTTCCAGCCGCCCAGCCTTCCACCCACCCCTCGGCCTCCTCGCTCCCCGGGTCGTCTGACGCGGCGTCTGCAACCAACTGGGCTCTTCGTCGTGGCCATGCAGAGCCATGGCCACGGCACCCTGGCCGCCCACTCCTTTGCCCCCGCTTCCTTTTCACAGGGGGGGCGGCTTCCAGCCGCCCAGCCTTCCACCCACCCCTCGGCCCTCCTCGCTCCCCGGGTCGTCTGATGCGGCGTCTGCAACCAACTGGGCTCTTCGTCGTGGCCATGCAGAGCCATGGCCACGGCACCCGGCTGGCTCTGGCCATGGCGCGACTGGAGAGCAAAACGTCGCAGTTGGAGAGCAAAACGTCGCCGTTGGAGAACAAAACGTCGCCGTTGGAGAGCAAAACGTCGCCGTTGGAGAGCAAAACGTCGCCGTTGGCGAGCAAAACGTCGCGCTTGGAGAGCAAAACGTCGCGCTCGGAAGACAAAACGTCGCGCTCGGAAGACAAAACGTCGCGCTCGGCGAGCAAAACGTCGCGCTCGGACGAGCCATTCACGGGCAGGAACTGCGCTGTCCCCCGCTGGCGGCATCAATAAACGCGGTGGACGCGATGGGGTGGAGGATTTCACCCCGCGCACCCACCGGGCACGGTGCCTGGCGGCCGCAGCGGCCGCGCCGACGCGGCGGAGGGCCGGGGGAACACCCACAACACGGACGACGGCGGCCGATTTGGTGCGGTATCCTTTCGGCTATGGCGAACACCCCGACCGATACCAACGCTGTCGAGGCCCCGACGACCCAGCGGGCCTACACCCTTCGCCTGCGCGGGGCAAATGACGAAGACCGAACCTGGCGCGAAGCCCTGTGGGCGACGCACGAGGCGATCAACGCCGGGGTCAATGTCTTTGGCGACCGAACATGAACTCAGTTGCCACTAATGTCCGTTAGCCCACTCCAAGAGGAGCAATCGAGAATGGCGAAGAAGATGTCTACAACAACGCGCTCATACACGCTCGGCTTGCTCTCGACATCAGATGCCGCTGACTGGCTGCCGCTCTGGAAGCGGTTGTTCCAAACCCACTACGCGGTTTGCTGCGGCGCGCGTGAGTTTGGCGAGTTCTTTCTCAACCTTCGGGGAGGGCTCCCGGCATCGCTCGCTTCATGCGACGCTGAGCCAGACCCTGATCGTCGCCGCCTTTTGCAGCGGGGCGCCCGGCGAGTTCTCGCGCTCGGCTGGTTTTCGGTCGAGAGCCTTCGTGGCGCGGAACATCATCCGCACCGATTGGTCGCATTGGGTCCGGGGGAATCTTTGACTAAAGAAGCGGCTGGCGAAGTGCTGAGGACATGCCTGCAGACGTCGAAAGGGCTGACTGACCAAGTCGAGATTGGACAGTGGGTCAACGACTGTGCATTGGCATTGTGCGCCAACATCCGCGCAGACGCCGTCATCGTGAATCGCGCTGCGGCCTTTTCTGAGTGGCAGTGCGAGTTCGGTGAATCGGGCGCGGATATGCCCGAGCAGGCACGTCGCATCCTGTTCGCCATGTGTGGTACAGGCTTCGCATCGTTGACACTGCCGAAAGACGAGACTGTCAAGGAGGAAGAGGATCGGGAAGAAACCGAGCCATCTGATGAAGGTGACTCCGAAGATACGGAAACGAAGAAATCCAAATCTGAAACCGAAGAGGCTGTAGAGCCAAGCAACGCTTCACGTGGTGTCTATTGCGATCTTTTCGGTGGTGACCCGGGCCCCAAAGTCAAACGGGAGTTAGACAAGATTCGCTTTGCTGCGATGCTCTATGAGTTCCTGTCACCACTTGCGGCTGGAAATCAGGTATGGGTGTTCCTCGACCGGACCAATCTCTTTCTTGGCGAGACCCTACATCGCTGTGATCCCGAACGTTCCATCCCGGACCAACTTCGTGATTGGCGAACGCTACACGGGTGGGGTCGTAATGGCTCTGATTTGCTCCCGCGAGAGGCAAGCCCCGACAACAAGGTGAATAAGATCGCAGTACCATACCGCAAGCTTTTGGTCGCCGCCGATCTGTGGCCAAAATCAAATGACGAAGACGGCGCAATCACGCATCAGCATGACAAGGCAGGCATTCGGGTTCAGGATAATCTGAAGAAAGCGGCGATTACAACCAGTACATCACCGGGCATGCTGGGGCTCATTGAGAGCATCCTTAAGGCATGCGCAAAACGAGTAACTGCAGAAGACTTGCGTGTATTCAAGCCCCAATGGGCCGAGGAGGTTCAGAATCGTTTTGAACGTGCTGCGCGGGTCGGAGAAATCAGAAGGGCGTCTGAGTTTCGCTATCTGATGTTTGCGCTCGCCGCTCGTCGGATCAGCCAGACACAGACATGGATGAAGCGTAACGAAACCGAGCGCCACAAGGCCGCCGTGAGGGAAGACGCGGCAAACAAGGTTCTGGATGCGATTGATCCGGACCGGGCGGCACGGGGCTGGCTCGCCGCATACGAAGAAAAACGGGGAGAGCATTCGCAACCGACATCAGAGTTTCGGATCACTCGTCGGATGATCGGAGAGTGCGAGGCGGTCTTCAAAGCCTGGCAGGGAATCGAATCCCCCGAAGACCGGGAGAGAGAAACCGCTTCGGTGCAGTCCAAGGCCGAGAAGTTCGGCGATGCGCTTTTTTACGCGGATCTGTCTGGAGACCTCGCTGCTGAGGTCATTTGGAAGAACGAGCGAGGCGCAGAGCTTCTCAAGCAGTGGGTGAAGTGGCGGCAGGCGCAGCACGACCAGCGGCGGTTCAAGATCCCGCGATTCTGCCACCCCGATGCCTTTCATCACCCAACGTGGTGCGAGTTCGGCGGCACATCCAAGCCGAATGTGTGGTACGCGTGGAGGCCGGACAGCAAGCCGCAGAATCCAGAATCTGGCGGCAATAACGACGGCTCACGCCGTTTGTGGATGCTACTTCCTGATTTCAACTCGAGACAGGCAGCACCTGTGCCGATGCGCTGGCGGTGCAAGCGGCTCTCGAATGATCTTGGAGGAGTGCGAGAATATACCGAAGTTTCGGTTCCCCGTGCAGACCGGATCAGCCTTGCTGCAGCTCGCTTGCCATCTCTTGATACGAACAACGAGCCGATCCGATATCGCCCCGAGCACCCATTTACGAAGAGTGCAAAGGGCTGGAACGCTCGCTTGCAACTCGACCGGAACACGCTGGAGCGGCTCGAACAGGAGTGGGATGAAAGCCGGCGTGACTGGCGGGACGACGGAAAGGACCTTCGTTTCGCTCGCTGGTTCGTCACGTTCGCGCCGGAACTTGTGACAATGGAAGGTCCTGGGCGAAACATCCACCCGAAACTCGGTTGGAAGGGAAGTCCACACACTGACCTCAACAAGAAAGAAAAGCGGGAGATTCACGCAAAGCTCATCCTCTCCCGACTTCCCGGCCTGCGGGTACAGTCGGTCGATCTGGGCCATCGCTTCGCGGCCTCGTGCGCGGTGTGGGAAGCGATCGACCGCGAGCAGATGAAAGCCGCCTGCCGCGAGCATGGGCAGGCCGAGCCCCGGGAGTCGGATCTGTACCTGCATCTGACCCGGACCGTGCAGAAGGAACGCACCAAGGGCCGCGACAAAGGCAAGACCGTGCCTGTTGAAGAGACGACGATCTACCGCCGCATCGGCGAGGACTATCTGCGCGATCCAAAGACAGGCAAGCCGACGGAGACTCCGCATCCCGCGCCCTGGGCGCGGCTCGAACGCCAATTCTCAATCAAACTTCCAGGTGAGGACAAGCCTGCGCGGGCCGCGACCCGAGGCCGCTTGAAGGACGGAACGCCAACAGACATCGACGAAGAGAAAATGGTGGCTCGGTTGGCTTGCAGCCTCGGGTATCGGGGTGATATTGCCGACAAGGTCAAGGGTCGCGGCGTAGACGAACTCATGCGCCGCGCGGTCTGGATCGCATCAACAGGCCTCACACGCCACGGTCGGCGAGCCAAGATCGCGTACGCGCTCGATCCCGCGTGTCCGTACATCCCGGGCATGGGCGACAAGCGGACGGCCATCACGCGCGGCGATGCTGAGCACATCGAATTTCTCACCAAGACGCTCGCCGACTGGCACGCACTTGCGGTTGACACATCTTGGGACGGGACTGCCGAGCGGGAGTTGTGGAACGAGCATATCCAGCCGCTGCAAGGTGTTGGTTTCGCCGTCGGCGAGCCTGCGCGGGTCGATCCCGAAGCGACTGAGATTTCGCGGCAACAGCGAAGGAAGAATGAAGACGAGTTCCGCGAGACGCGCATCAAGCCGATCGCTGAATACCTGTCCAAGGCCAAGCCGGACATGACCAAGGCGATGCATGCCGGATGGAGGCAGCGATGGGAAGGCGACGACGGCGAAGGACGGACGAAAGCAGATTTTGTACATGCTCCCGTGACTGACGAGAACGGCGTAGTCATCGGCACGCGCACAACCCCGAAGCCGGGCAAGGAGTCAGGCGGCGGCTGGCACGGGCACCTGCGCGAACTGACCGACTGGATCATGGGCAGGCATCTTGATGGTGCGTCTTCACCGATGTGGACCCGCAATGTCGGCGGACTCTCCCTGACGCGGATCGGGACGATGCAATCGCTGTATCGACTGCACAAGCAGTTTGCCATGCGGCCGAAGCCGGACAACGTCAGAGGAGCGCCAGAAAAGGGCGAGAGCAACGCCGGGGTCGCGCAGCGCATTCTCGACACGATGGAGCGCATGCGCGAGCAGCGTGTCAAGCAGATCGCCAGTCGCATCGCCGCTTCGGCCCTCGGGCTGGGCGGGCACTGGAAACAGGTCATTCGCCGCGACCATGCGGGCCGGGCGTTGCTCGACGCACGCGGCCGGCAGCGGACCAAATCAGTGTGGGTCGAGGAGCCAAGCGCCAGGTACGCGCCCTGTCACGCCATTGTCATCGAGAATCTGCGCAACTACAAGTTCGCTGACACCCAGCCTCGTCGCGAGAATCGGGGCCTGATGTCGTGGTCGGCGGGAAAGGTACGCAAGTACCTTGAAGAAGCCTGCCAACTCAGCGGCCTGCACCTGCGCGAAGTCTCGCCGAACTACACCAGCCGCCAGTGCAGTCGCACCGGCCTGCCGGGGCATCGATGCCAGGACATTTCCGTTGCCGACTTTCTCGACAAGGCGTGGTGTCGCAAGCGGGTCAGACAGGCAAAGGAACGTAAGGAAAACTCGACGAAGGACAGGCCATTCGATGCGGCGGCCCGCTTCTTCGTTGCGCTCGATGAATTGTGGCCCGACCGCAGCAGCATCCCGAAAGCGAAGCAGGAGGAATACACGGAAAAGGTGAACAAGGCAAAGCCCCTTCGCATCCTGTCGAAGAGCGGCGACCTGTTCGTCGCCGCGCCCCCACGATCGTGCAGGAAGGTCGGCCATCAACCCTGTCCCCTGTGCGACGGTAAAAGAGCGATTCAGGCCGATCTCAACGCCGCGGCCAACATCGGGCTGCGGGCCCTGCTCGACCCCGATTTCGCGGGCCGGTGGTGGTATGTGCCCGCCTCCATCGGGGATGGCTGGCGCGTGCCGATGCCAAAGAGTTGCGCAGGCGCAGCATGTCTCGACGGCTGGAAGGTTGCGACAAAGCAAGGCAAGGCCTTCTTGTGCGCCGATGGCTCGCCACTGGGTGAAGCGGATGACGAAACGGTGAAGAAAGCAAAGTTGCAACTGGAGGAAGCCAAACGCGAGCGGGATGCCGCAAAGAGGGCGGCAAAGAAGAAGGGCGCGGACCAATCCTTGCTGGCGCAGACCCAGGCACGTTACGAAGTGGCGAAGAAGGCTCACGACGATGCGAAGAAGGCGGCATCGCAAAAGGAGATTATCAATCTCTGGAAAGACCCGGATGCACAACCGGGCTCGCTCAACGAAGGCGCGTGGTGGGAACCGGGTGCATACTGGAGAATGGTCGAGCACCGCGTCATGGCGCGCCTGCGCCTTGCCAACGGCCTTGTGGATAACCCCATACCTGAGCGCGATGACGACCTCGAAACGCCGTTTTGAATCGGCCTCATCGTTTCGCCGCAGCCCGGATCCGACGGGACTCCAACTTGCGAGCCGTGCATCGGGTTGATATACTGCCGATGTCTGGCCACGGGCCAGCGCATCTCCGAGAACGTGTCGTCGCCTTCACTGCGCCTTGGCACTCGGCATTCATCCGGTTCGCGTTGGTGGTGATCTCGGGCGGCGTGGGCCGCAGCGGGAGAGCGACGCGGCGTTGGCAAGTTGGTTGATTGCGGCCCTCCGGGCGGGGGGTGTTGGTGCGCGGGCGTTTTGTCGCGCACCGCCCCCGCGAGTGCGATGGTGGTGCATGGGGGGCCGGGGCACGCTCGCGGATGCGGTTTTCCCCGGCGTTTTCGATGGTTTTGAGGCCCGGCAGCGCCCGAAACAGGCCCCCGCGATGCCCCGTTGTCGCCCACGCTCGCAAACCGCCTCGCAAGTGCCTGTTTGGCAGCATGTTGCGAGTGCGGCGGCCGCACCAACCAACGCGGCCCCGATGAATGGACACCGGCTCGCTCCCACGCACCATGCAGCAGTCGCTCGCCGCACCAACCAACGCGGCCCCGATGAATGGACACCGGCTCGCTCCCACGCACCATGCAGCAGTCGCGCGCCGCACCAACCAACGCGGCCCCGATGAATGGACACCCTCCATGCGTCACCAGCGGCGGTTTCGATGCGCAGCCGCACCAACCAACGCGGCCCCGATGAATGGACACCCTCCATGCGTCACCAGCGGCGGTTTCGATGCGCAGCCGCACCAACCAACGCGGCCCCGATGAATGGACACCGGCTCGCTCCCACGCACCATGCAGCAGTCGCGCGCCGCACCAACCAACGCGGCCCCGATGAATGGACACAGCCTGCACGCCAGCCCGATGATGCGGCTGGGCGAGCCGCACCAACCAACGCGGCCCCGATGAATGGACACGGGACCGTACATGGGCGGCTGGAAGCCGCCCCCCCTGGGGTGTCGCATCAACGAGCGCGGCCCCGATGAATGGGCATGTGTTGTTTGTGCCGTCTGTGGCCATGATCTGACTCCGCACCAACCAACGTGGCCCCGGTGAATGGACACGCATGGGCGGCTGGAAGCCGCCCCTCCTGGGACCGCCGCACCAACCAGCGCGGCCCCGATGGATAGACACTGGATCGTGCATGGGCGGCTGGAAGCCGCCCCCCCTGGGGTGTCGCATCACCTAGCGCGGTCCCGATGTAGGGGCATGTGTTGTTTGTGCCGTCTGTGGCCATGATCTGACGCCGCACCAACCAACGCGGCCCCGATGGATAGACACTGGACCGTGCATGGGCGGCTGGAAGCCGCCCCCCCCCTGGGGTGTCGCATCAACGAGCGCGGAACCCATGCATGAACACTGCACGCTCGTGCCGCAGCCGCCGCGCATTTTCTGCGCCGCCAGGCGACCGATCCCCGCGGGCCGAGCCACGGGCGAACAGAATTCTCAGATTTTCCCGCCCGCACACTTCAGTTGCATTCATCGAGAGTCGATGCAACAGGCGGACGCGGGTCGCATGTCGCGGGCCGCACATCTGAATCCGGCGCAGTTCGATCTGTGTGCACGATGGTGCTTCGCCCCCGACTCAAAAGGAATGTGAACACAATGGCGAACGAAACAATTCCCACCAAGCTCAACGAGAAGATTCAGTTCTTCGAGCAGCGGCTGCCCGTCTGGTCGGTCAGTCCACCATCGCTGGGCCTTTTGCCCGCCGATATCGTCTCTTTGAATAACGCCGTCACCGCTGCACGCGCCGCCTTCAACGCAGCACAGGCCGCACGCAACCTTGCCAAGGCAGCCACAGAACAGCAGGACATCGCGGTCGCGGCCATGCTCGAGATCGGACGCGCACAGGTGCGCGTCATTCGCGCCTGGGCCTTCAAGACCAACAACCCGGCCGTCTACGCCATGGCCCAGATCCCCGCACCGGCCGAGCCTTCGCCGCTCGGGCCCGCCGAGCAGCCGACCGATCTGACCACCACCCTCACCACCGGCGGCACGATCGAACTGGCATGGCAGGGCTCACGCGAGGGCGGAACGTCATTCAAGATCTTCCGCAGCCTCAAGAGCCCCAACTCCGAGAGCGGCCCCTTCGTCCTCCTGGGCACCAGCGAAGAACGCAGGTTCACCGACTCGGCCCTGCCCACCGGACTCCAGAACGCAACCTATTACATCATCGCCGTTCGCTCGGGCGGAGCAAGCCTGCCCAGCGATGTCAGCACCGTCTTCTTCGGCTCGGCCGAGGGCAACCCCATCGCGAGCAAGAAGAACCTGACGATCGCGGCCTGAAACGCGCCCGGACCGCGGGAGCAATCGACGCCAACACTCCGCCCGTCCGGAATGATCCGGGCGGGCGTTTCTATCTATGGCCGCGGGCTCAGCCGCGGTAGATGCCGCGGGCCAGATGCAGCACCGAAGGCGTCAGCAGGGCATCGAGGTCATCGCACTGCGGATCGTTGGCCAGCAGAGCGCGGGCCTGCGTCGAAGAGGCGTCGAAGCGAGGCTGGTGCGGGAGCACGGCGCGATCGAAGAGCAGACGCTCAGCCGCCGACCAGGAACCGGGGGGGGCGGAGGGACCGGGGGGGGCGGGGGGCGTGGTCTCGACCGATGCGCCGCGCACAAGCAGGATCGGAGCGGCCAGTTCGAGGATCGCGTGCGGCTCACGCCAGTCGCCCAAGGAGCACCACTGATCGCTGCCGATGACGAAGCGCACACGCACCGACGCGGGCAGCAGCGAGCGGGCGCGGCAGAGCGTGTCGACGAAATAACTCGGCTCGCTTCCAGACTCGGCGCGGTCGAGTTCGTCAGTCCAGATGCCGATGCGGGGGTCGGTCGCGAGCCCGAGATCGGAGAGGCCGGCTTCGAGCATGGCGACGCGCTGCGGGCCTGTGGCAATGGGGCCGGTGGACTTGTGCGGCGAACGCGCAGCGGGCACGAAAATCAGCGATGAACCCGGCACAGTTTCAAGAACGAAACGGGCAAAGGCGAAATGAGCGCGGTGCGGCGGATCAAAAGAACCGCCAAAGAGGACCAGTTCAGCAGAGCGCGGATCGACAGGCAGAGGCGTCGGCGGGGGGGGGCGGGAGGATTGGCCAGAGTCTGCGGGCATCGCTCGATGGTACGACATGCAGCGAGGATGCACGACCCCCGGGGGTGTGGGGGCTACAATGACGCCCCTCGGCCCCGTCGTCTAGTCAGGTCCAGGACACCAGGTTTTCATCCTGGTAACGCGGGTTCGAATCCCGCCGGGGTCATTGCTGAGCATGAGTCCGGACCGCACACCCCTCGCACGCCCCTTGGCATGCGAGGGTTCTGTGTTTTGTGGGCGTACAGGAACCCGAGCGGCGGCCTACACGCCCCACGAGACGTACTTGATCTCGGTGTATTCGTCCATGACGTAGTGCCCGCCCTCGCGGCCGAAGCCCGAGTGCTTCATCCCGCCGAACGGCGCCTGCGCCGTCGAAGGTGCTGCGTCGTTGGCGCCGATCACGCCATAGTCGAGCGCTTCGGCCACGCGGATGAGCCGCGAGGCGTCGCGCGTGAAGAAATACGCCGCCAGCCCGTACTCCGAGTCGTTGGCCAGCGCGATGGCCTCGGCCTCGGTCTCGAAGCGCGCCACCGGCGCCACCGGGCCGAAAGTTTCCTCGTGCGCGATCTTCATCTCGGGCGCGAGCCCGGCCAGCACGGTGGGGCGGTAGAAGCGATCGGCACAGCCGCTCACGCGCACGCGCGAACCGCCGCAGACCAGGCGTGCGCCACGGTCGGTCGCATCGGCGACGTGTTCCTCGACCTTGGCGATGGCCTTGTCGTCGATGAGCGGCCCGATGTTAACGCCCTCGCCCAGGCCATTGCCGACCACGAGGCGCTCGGTCGCAGCGGCCAGCCGCTGGACAAAGGCATCGTGGACGCTGGCGTGAACATAGAAGCGGTTGGCACAGATGCACGTCTGGCCCGCGTTGCGGAACTTGGTGGTGATCGCAGCGGCAGCGGCGGCGTCGAGATCGGCATCGTCGAAGACGATGAACGGAGCGTGCCCGCCCAGTTCGAGGCTCAGACGCAGCAGGTGTTTCGAGGCCTGCTGCATGAGCACGCGGCCCACAGGCGTCGAACCGGTAAAGGAGAGTTTGCGCACGAGGAAGTTGTCGCACATCTCGCTGCCGATCTCGCGCGCGGTGCCGGTGACGATGTTGACAACACCGGCTGGGATGCCGGCTTCGAGCGAGAGTTCACCGATGGCGATGGCCGAGAGCGGAGTTGATTCGGCAGGCTTGATGACGACGGTGCAGCCGGCCGCAAGAGCCGGGCCGAGTTTGCGCGTGATCATCGCCGACGGGAAGTTCCAGGGCGTGATGATCGCGGCAACGCCCACAGGCTGACGCAGGACCAGGATGCGTTTAGCGGTTGTCGAGGCGGGGATGATCTCGCCGCTGACGCGACGGGCTTCTTCGGCTGCCCACTCGAGAAACGAAGCGGCGTAGGCGATCTCGCCGCGAGCTTCGGCCAAAGGCTTGCCCTGTTCGAGGGTCATGAGCCGCGCAAGGCGGTCGGCATCGCGCATCATCAGGCCTGCGAGGGTGCGCAACAAGGCGCCCCGTTCGTGTGCCGGGCGGGTCCGCCAGGCGGAAAGAGCGGCGTGAGCGGCCTCGATCGCGCGGCGGGTTTCGTCGCGGCCGCAGCGCGGGACGCTGGCGATGACTTCGTCGGTGGCGGGGTTGGTGACTTCGATGGTCGCGCCGTCGGCAGCAGCAGTCCACTGCCCGGCGATGAGGTTGTGCGTTTGCATGGAGTATGGCCCTTGTGTGTGTTGCGGGCACGGCGTGCGACGTGCAGGACAATCCTGATTCGCCGCTGGACCGTTCAATCCTTCTGGTCACTCTGGGCTTTGCCCGCGCAGAGTATAATCAGCGTGCAGACACCTTTATTGAAAGGACGATCATGTTTGCGCTTCCGTCGATTCCTTCATGGGACGCGGCACATCCGATTCTCGTCCATCTACCGATCGGTCTGCTTGCGTTTGCGCCGGTGCTGATCGTTGCGACGGCGCTTGCGGGCGAGCGTTGGCGACGCGGGTTGGCTGCAGCGACCATGACGGTAATCGCGGTGGGCACGCTGGGCCTGGTGCTGGCGGTGATGAGCGGCGAGGCGGCTGCGAAACTGGTCGATGGGATTCTGTCTCCAGCCGCAACCACGGTCCTTGAGCAGCATGAAGAAGGCGGCGAGATGGCGCGGTGGATCTTTCTCGGTCTGACTGCGGGCTACGTCGCGGTGCTGGGTCTGACGGCCGTGCTGCTCAGGAAAAAGAAGAAAGCGATGATGCTCGGTCTGCACACGGTGTATCTGCTTGCGTTCATGGGCGGAGTGGTGGCACTGGCCAACGTCGGGCACCTTGGCGGGCGACTGGTCCACGAGTTCGGGGTGCACGCTCCGCTTACGAAGTACACGGGCGATACGAACTGGCCTGTGTTCGTGCCTCGCCGTTACGAAGAGAGCGACGATTGAGCCGCAGCGCAAAGCCGAATGTGAGTGGTATTGCGCCAGACGGATCAGCGGCACTCCCCACCACGGAAGCGGCTGGCGAGGCGCCCGTCGTGCCCGATCGATCATGGTACGAAGTTGCGATGGTGGGCGCGGGCGGGCTCTGCGTGGCGCTGGCATGGGTGGTCGAGCTTCGCGATTGGCCAGGGGCGATGCTCTGGATCTTTGCGGGGCTCAGCGCGCTGCTGACGAGCCAGCGGACCTCGCGGCGTGCGCTCAAGGCCTTGGGAGAGCGTCGCATTGATGTCGATACGCTGATGTTCGTCGCGGCGATCGGAGCAGCGGCAATCGATCACGCGGTCGAGGGGGCGTTCCTGCTGTTCCTCTTCGGGCTCGGGGCTGCGGGCGAGCACATGGCACTCGATCGCGCCGAACGATCGCTCAAGCACCTTGAATCGCTCGTGCCCGTTGCCGCTGAGCGTGGTCGCGGCGACGGTACATACGAAGTGGTCACGATCGACGCGCTGCGGGTTGGCGATCGCGTGCGGGTGCGGTCGTTCGAGCGCATCGCCTGCGATGGCATCGTGATCGAAGGGCAGACGGCCATTGACGAATCAACGCTGACCGGAGAGGCGATGCCGGTCGAGAAAAAGGTGGGGTCCGAAGTCTTTGCCGGCACACTCAACACGGGCTCGGCGTTTGTCTATGAAGCAAGCAGGCCAGCAGCCGAGAGCGCGCTGGCGCGCGTCGTTCACGTCGTGACCGAGGCAAGGTCAAAGCGGGCGAGCATCGAGATGCTGACCGAACGCATCGGGCGGGTGTATGCGCCGTGTGTGCTCGGTGCGGCAGCGTTGCTGTTTGCTGTGCCGGTCGCACTCGGGTATGAGGCAGCGGTGTGGTTTTACAGGTCGATGGCGTTCTTGACGGCGGCTTCACCGTGCGCGCTGGTGATTGGTGCGCCGGCGACATATCTGTGCGCGATCGCATCAGGCGCGCGGCACGGGATCGTCTTCAAGGGCGGCGAAAGCGTCGAACGCCTGTCGCGCGTGAAGGCGTTTGCATTCGACAAGACTGGCACAATCACGCAAGGCACGCCTCGTGTGCATCGCGTGTTGGTCATGGAAGGAGCAGGGCGCAGTGCGGTAGCGACCGAGCAGGAATTGCTCTCGCTTGCAGCCGCGGTTGAGGCACTGGCCACGCATCCGCTGGCCGATGCGATTGTGCACGAGGCCGAGGAGCGCGGGCTCGAACTGCCCGAAGTCAGCAATGCCCGGCAGATCGCCGGCCGCGGGGTGGAAGCGGTCGTCGGCGGGCAGTCCGTGCAGGCAGGCTCGCCCAAACTCATCGACAATCAACCTGAGCGAAGCGATGCGTTACAGCATGTTGCGGCACTGGCTGCGGAGGGCTGCTCAATCGTCGTGGTCACACGCGGGCAGCACATCATCGGGCTTATCGGTGTGCGCGATCAGGTGCGGCCTGACGCGAAGGCTGCGCTTGCGGCGCTCGCTGCACGGGGGTTGCGGCTGACGATGCTGACCGGGGATCATGCGGGCTCGGCGCGTGTCATTGCTGCCGAGGTCGGGCTTGATGAAGTTCACGCAGAACTCGCACCGGGCGAGAAGATGACATGGCTTGAGTCGATCGAGCATGAGACCGGGCGGGTGGCAATGGTCGGCGATGGTGCCAATGACGCCCCGGCTCTGGCTCGCGCGTCGGTGAGTCTATCGATGGGGTCGGCAGCCTCCGACGTCGCAGCAGAGAACGCCGACATTGCGATCATGGGCGAACGATTGATGTCGGTTGCCGAGGCTCATGCACTGGCGCGGCGTGCCCGAAGAATCATGGTGCAGAATCTGGTCATTGCACTGGGCGTCATCGCAACTGTCGCTCCGCTTGCAGCTATTGGATATGCACAACTCGGGGTTGCGGTGGTTCTGCACGAGGGGTCAACGGTTGTGGTGGTGCTCAACGCCCTGCGACTTTTGCGCAGGTGGCGGCTGAAAGGAACACTGGAGGATATAGATTCGCCCAGACTGACTCGACATGTCGATAATTGATGCGGGGGCGCGGTCCCGAGCCCGACTCGGGCCGAGGCCGATCGAGTGAGACTAGATGGACACACTTTGACAAACATGCACGGCACCATGAAAGGACGAGGGATGAAGACGTTGAATGACATCGCCAACAGCACGACCAGCGCAGAGGGCGAATCAATCGCAGCAAGGTTGGACAGCCTCGAATCGCGCGTGGCGAATCTTCGCAGGATCAACCGCTCGCTTGTTGTCGCGTTGTGTGCGATTGGCACGCTGGCAACAGTGGGATTGACGACGACAGCAACCAGATCACCAGAGGTATTGCGGGCCAAACGCATTCAGATGGTCGATGACAATGAGCGTGTACGAGCAGAGCTGGGGATCGATGAACAAGGTTCAGCGGGGCTGTTCGTGCTCGATGGGGGCGGGCTGATCCGAGCGACGCTCGTTCATGACGAAGTTCAGACCGCGATGTACCTCATGGATGAAGCCGGCGTTGTGCGACTCGGCGCGGCACAGTTCTCGCATGGCGGAGGCGGAATCGCGATGCACGGCCCTGAACTCAAGGGGGCAGCGGTTCTGATGCTCAAGGACAGTATCGGCTCGCTCACGTTTTATGACAAGGATGGAGAGGTTGTTCTGCGCACGCCTGACAGCGGTACGCCAAGCACACAAAAAACGGCGATCCCTTCACCTCAGGCAGACTAGTTTACAGCTGGCAGAAGCACTTGCAGGCTGGCCGGATCGAGCGAGAGAGTCACCTCGAGTGCATTGGGGCACTCCGCGGACATTGCAGATTCACCGTCGATCTGCGCAGCGATACCTTGTGCACGTTTTGCGGCAACCTGAATGCACTGGCCTCGGCCTCGGCGCACTCGAGAGTCGCTGCTCAACGTACCAAGGCGAGCGCGAAGCAGAGCCCAGCAGCAGCCAAGTGTTGTTGTCGCCGGGATGAAGACGACATCCAGCGAGCCATCCGTCATCGAGGCATCGGGGGCGAAGTTGCAGCGGCAGGCATACTGAGCGCAGTTTGCGACAATTACCCAGCCTCGCTTACGCTCGACAAGCGATTGTCCGTCAATCGAGATGCTGACCGTCGGAAGCATCGGGCTGAGCGCTTCGACGCAGACTGGACCAAGATACGCCGCATGCCCATTCGGGCGCGTGCGTGATTGAGAGAGTCGCGTGATGACACTCGAATCGGGCCCGATCGACCACATGAGCAGGAACCGTTCGGGCGCGATCGCCGGGCTTTGAGTTGCTGCGAGTCCTACATCGGCTCGCACGGTGCGTCCGGACCGAAGTGCAGCGACCAGCATCTCCGGATCGCGTGAGAATCCCCACGCTCGGCTGAACAGATTCTCGTTGCCGGTTGGAACATGATAGAGTGGCACACCAGCGCGTACGGCAACAGCTGAAGCATGCAGCACCGTTCCGTCGCCGCCACAAACCACCAGTGCAGCTGACTGTGTAAGGCTTGTCTCGTCGATCCCGGCGCGGGCGTCGCAAAGATCAACCTCCAGCCCGGAGCACTCCAAAGCCCCCACGAGCTGGCGAGCCGACGCTTCGGACTTGCCCAGGCCGGAGGACGGGTTGTAGGCAATGGTCACATGCACAGCAGTAGCAACAATAGCGGCCTGCCGACCATGTCTGTGCAACCTACCATGGGGTCGATGTCAAAGACCCTTCATACACGCGATGAGCAGGCGGTGGCCGAGGCTGCCGAGAAGGTCGTCGAGGTGCACTTGCGCCTGGCGGACATGCTCAAAGTGGGCTTGACGCTGGCGACGATCGACTCATTCGTCGCGCGCACCCTCGAAGAACTATCGTGCAAATCCTGCTTTCGCGGGTATCGCGTTCCGAGGCTGCCGCCGTTCCCCTCGCATGCGTGTCTGAGCCTTAATGAATGTGTTGTCCACGGCACAGCGGGCTATATCACCCGTCCGATTGTCGAGGGCGATGTGCTCAAGATCGATATTGGCGTGACCTATCGCGGGTGGATCGGCGACGCCGCATGGACTTACGTCTTCGGCAAACCCACCGACGAAGTGCGCAGGCTTTGCGACGCTGGCAAACGCTCGCTGAAATTGGGCATCGCGGAACTGCGCCCTGGCAACACCTATATGGCGTGGGCCCAGGCGGTACAGAATCATGTCGAGAAGATCGCCGGGTTTCACCTCATTCGTGGGCTAGGCGGGCATGGATACGGACGCAGGCTGCACGAGCCTCCTTTTGTGTCCAACGTGGTACCGACCTACTCCGGAGAATGGCCCGATGGTGCCAAACCCTGCGAACCCGGCACACTTCTTGCGGTTGAGCCGATGATTGCAGTCGGGACCGGGCAAACCACGCAAGCGCGGGGCGCCTGGCCGATCTACACCGCCGATGGGTCGCAATCGGTGCACTACGAACACGATGTGCTCATCACGCCCGATGGGCCTCGAGTGCTGACTGCCGGGCTTGAGCAGGTACGGGATGTGATCGAATAGAGCCGGTCATGGCCGCAAGGTCGAGGCGCAAAGACGAATGAACAGGATTGATCAGATCTTTTCGCAACTTCGGGAGAGCAGACGCAAAGCCCTGATGCCATTCGTGTGTGCGGATTATCCTCAACGCGGGTCGCTTGCAGGCGTGATCGAGGCTGTCGCCGGCGCGGGCGCGAGCATCATCGAGATCGGTATTCCGTTCTCTGATCCGATCGCCGATGGACCTGTGATTGCAGCGGCCATGCACGAGGCGTTGATTCAGGGCAGCACCCCGTTAGGAGTGTTCGAACAGGTACACCATGTGCGCAGCCGGACCAATGTCGGGCTGATCGCGATGGTGAGTGTGTCAATCGTGCATCGGATCGGCGCTGACCGGTTCATCGAAGCAGCGCGCGAAGCGGGCTTCGATGGGTTCATCTTTCCTGATGCACCGCTCGAAGAAGCGGGCGAGCTTGCAAGGCGTACAGCCGAGGCAGGCATGACCGCCAGCCTGCTCATCGCCCCGACCACTTCACGCGAACGTGCAGCCAGAATCGCAGCCCTTTCGACGGGGTTCATCTATCTGCTCGCGCGGTCCGGCATCACCGGAGAGCGTGACCAGGCTCCCGATGTCGGACGGCGCGTGTCGCAGCTGCGCGAAGTGACAGACCTGCCGATTGCCTGCGGCTTTGGCATCTCGACGCCGGAACATGTGCGTGCAGTCGTCGCTCACGCCGAGGCTGCAATCGTCGGCAGCGCGCTCGTCAGACGCATGGGCGAGGTACAAGCGCGCAACGGTAATGTTGCCTTCGAAGCCGGGGCGTTTGTGCGTGAACTGGCTCGTGGGTGTGAAGCGACTCCTGAGCGAGTAGACGGCTGAACCACCCGACGAATTTCAATCGTACGTCTGCACCTTTTCGCTGCGGTAACGATTGATGACGTTGATGCTCTCGCCGTTGGCCGGCTGGCCGGGAGGGAAGGTCCTGAAGAATGTCTCGTGAACGTTGCCTTGATAGAACGTCGCGTGGCCATCGGTAAAGACCCAGTTGCCCCCTGAGTCGCCATGGTTGTCGATCTTGGCGTAGGAAGATTGGCGATCAGCGTGAGTGCCGGTAAGGCCTGCGTACTGAGCGTCGGCAGAATTGCCATAGAACGAGTTGGTGCCGACATCTGAAGCCTGCGTCTCATCGCCCCATAGTGGAGCGGGAGAAAGGATGTCGGGGTCGTAACTCTTGAAACCGGCAATGTACATATATGAAATGTTGTAGCCGATCACCTCGTTACTTCCACCAGGTGCGATTGGGAGTTTGAGTCGTCCTGCAGAAACAGCGGCTGCAAGACGTGTTTCGAGTTGGCCGTAAAAGCGTCCCCAGTAAATGGTTTCGCGATCCGACGGACACTTGAGCACGCCGAAGCCGTCAATGTAAGACGCGAGGAGCGGAGATGTGTTTCCATCTCTATACGCTCCATAGACGATTCCACGCCCGGGAATGAGTGTGAAGGTGTGACCGACATCGCCCGTAGGCGGAGTTCCCGGCGTGCCATCGCCGATCTGGTATGTGCTGAACAGGCCAGCAACGCCGCCATACTTTTCCTGCCCGGTTAGGTATGGACGAGCAGAGAGTTGGCCTCTCCACGCCTGCTCATCAACAACGCTGGCAAACGGAAGAAACGGGTTCCAATCCTTGGAGTCGCCCGAATAGGCAGCCATCGCGATTCCAACCTGCCTTACGTTGGACAGGCACCCCGCGACTTGCGCAGCCTTGCGTGCCTTGCTCAGTGCAGGCAGCAGAATCCCGATCAGCAGCGCGATGATCGCGATGACCACGAGCAACTCGATCAGCGTGAAGGCCCGAAGGCAGCGGTTTGGAGGCTGTTTCATATGTCAATCCCTCTGACAGGGGCACGCTCTGGCATGCCGGATCACCAAGAATTGGCTATCGGTCCTGTCCACGTGCATCGTTCCTGACCCCGATGATAAAGTCGGTTCAACAACGAGTCAATCAAAAGTGCAACAACACTTGTTCGCTGTCGCAGGGACATGGATGCGATATCTGCTTGCCTTTATCGCATTCGGTCATCGTTCCTGGGGCGGCATTTGTTCAGATTGTGTAAATACCACGAAATCGACACACCACGAAAAAAAGTCTAGCCGAAAAGTCATTAGGGTGGTAAACTCTTCCGTTGCGGCTTCTGATTCTGATCAGACGCGATGCCCACACCGTGCTTTGAACGACCCGAACGCATCGGGGCGGTCAATGTGGGCGAACTCGGCAAGCAACGGGCGCGACATGATCGAGCCCACTTTGAGGAGAACCAAGTGATGATGAAGAGGATGATCTCGTGCGCCGCGCTCGCGGCATGTGCCGGTCTTGCTGTCGCCCAACCCACCGTGGACGGCATCTTCGACCCGGGGGCGGAAGGCTCGCTCTACAGCGCGGTGCAGTGGGTTCAGAATCAGCCCACAGCCTTCGGCGACAATCAAGCCGGCATGTTCACCGGCGGCGACTTCGGCCTGCCGCCCGAGAACGTCAGCACCGGTGTCGAAATCCGTATCCCACTTTCAGCCATCAACAACGCGACCAGTTTCCGCCTCGCGGGCTGGGTGAACTCCGGCGATCGTTCATTCCTCTCGAATCAGATCATTCACTCCAACCTTCCGATCGACACACCGAACATCGGCGGAACCCCAGATTTCGCTAACAACCCCGCCTTCCCCGGCAATCAATGGGTCGCGATCAACGCAGTCGCTGCCGGTTCAATTACTGTCGATGGCACGCGCGATGCGGCCTACGGCGCGGCGCAGTTCCTTCAGACCAATTACACCGGCTTTGGCAACTCGACCGCAGGCACCGAGATTGGTGGCGGCGGATCCGAAATCGACGCTGTCTACGCAGCCACCGACGGCACATTCCTCTACCTCTTCATTGCCGGCAACCTCGAAGCCAATGGCAATGGGCTGGACCTTTACCTCGATCTTGACTCGAATGCCGGAACGGGGCTCAACACGCTCGGCGGCGGCTCAGGCGCGGGCGCGTTCATCATCAACGCGCAGGGCGGACTGACATTCGATTCAAACTTCGGGGCCGATTTCCTGGTTACTGTCGATTCGACCAACGCCCAACCTCGCCTGTGGTCCGGGCCCACGACCGGATCGATTGACGAACTCGGCACCATCGCAGGCTATGGGGCTGCCAATGCCGGCGTCGTCGCGTCCAACTATGCCCTCGCGGTCGACAACTCGAACGTCGAAGGCGTCATCGGCAGCCCGTCGCAGGCCTCGCCGGTCTCGCCCAATGCCAACTGGGCATACGGCTCTGAAATCAACAATGTCCGCTCCTACATCGATACCAACGCGGGCAAGTTGTACGTCTTCATCGGTGGCAACATGGAAGTCAACTACAACAAGCTGAGCCTGTTCTTCGATGTTCGTCCGGGCGGCCAAAGCTCGCTTCGCAACGACAACGTTGACATCTCTTTCGGTGGGCTCAACCGCATGGCGGGTGTGACCTTCGACAGCCCCTTTGCGGCTGACTATTGGTTGAATATCAATAACGGCGTCGATGGGGGCAATGGCAACCTCATCAACTACATCGACTGTGCTGTGCTTCGCACTTCCCCGCTGGTTGATCCTTTCTTCGGGCTTCAGGCCGACTATGGCTGTTACTTCGGTGGCCCGGTCACCGATGGTCAGGGCAACGCAGTGCCCAACGCGGTAGAACTCATCAACTTCTCCGGGCCTCGCTTTGACCAGCAGGACGGATTCAGCGCAAACCTGTTCGCTGAGTATGGCCCGCGTCGTTCATCTGAACTGGGGCTGGAGATTCTTCAGGGCTCCGCACTCCCGTCCGATCGCCCGGCAGTCGGCTTGGTCCAGGGCGCGATCAACAACTCCAACGTCGCAGGCGTAACCTCAACGACCACAGCCGGTGCGGCCGATGTCAATACCGGCATCGAGCTCTGCATCGATCTCACCGAACTCGGGTGGGACGGCACACAGGACATTCTGATGGCCGGCTGGATTTCGAGCGGCGATTTCGGGTTCGTCTCAAACCAGGTCATCGGTGGACTGCCATCAGCCGACAATCTCGGTGAAGTCTCCGAAATCGACTTCAACACCATCGCAGGCACGCAGTACGTCAACCTCAGTGCAACGGCTCAACCCTGTTTGGCAGACCGCAACGGAGACGGCTCGCTCGATTTCTTCGACGTCCAGAACTTCCTCGCAGCTTTCTCCGCTCAGAATCCGTCTGCTGACATGAACAATGACGGTCTCTACGACTTCTTCGATGTTCAGTTCTACCTCAACATCTTCAGCCAGGGCTGCCCTTGAGGTCATGATTCCATGTCGGGCACATTGACCTGACTGAAACAACCACGATTTCGTCGCCCGTGTCTTCTAGGCGCGGGCGACGCTTTTTTTGCTCCGCAGTAGGCTTCATTTTTCCTCCCAGTCCATGGCGTGAAGGCCAGCCTGCTCGCCAACAAATGATCTACGATCCAGTCATGCTCAGATCAATTCTCATTGCCGGCCTCATGACTTGTTCTTTCGCGTCTGTAATGGTCTCACCCGCTTTCGCAGACATTGTTCTGGCCGTCAAGGATGATCTCGTCCAGCCCGAAACCTTGCCTCAGGGATTTGTGATCGTTGTTGATGACACCACGCGCATGGCATCGGACGCACGACCGATGTTCATCGCTTCGAACGTCGGTGGGTGGGATCCGGCCAAACGCGAGTTCCAGATGTCACCTCGATCCGACGGCCGGTGGCAGTATGTGTTCGAACAATTCACACACGATGGCACAATCCAGTTCAAGTTCACGCTCGGGTCCTGGGACTATGTTGAGACCGATCCGGATGGCAACGATATCGACAATCGTGTCCTGCCTCGCATCAAAGCCGCAGACTTCGCCGATGGCTCGCGCCCGGTGATCGAGTTCCAGGTACCTCGTTTTCGCAGTCCACGCGACATTGCCAGCGGGCGGCAGACCACCGAGTATCGTGACCTGACTGTCACAGGCACGGTGCGCCGCCTTCAGGTCGCTGGCGGTGCAGGCCCCGCCGCGGGCATGATGCGAGACCTGATCGTCTGGCTGCCACCAGATTATGACAACGCCGAGAACGTCAACCGCCAGTACCCCGTGCTCTACATGTTTGACGGGCAGAATCTCTTCGATCGTGCACCGGGCGGGCCCGACGAGTGGCAGGTGGATGAGACGGCCTCACGCCTGATCGAACACGGTGCGATCCCGCCAATGATCATCGTCGGCGTCCCGCACGCTGGGAGTCACCGCATCGCCGAGTACTTGCCATTCGATGTGTTGCCGGGTGTTGCGCCGGCGGGTGCCGAGTTTGGCAGTTGGTTCATGTCCGAAGTCAAGCCGCGCGTGGAGCGGGCTTTTCGTGTATCGAAGGATGCCAACCAGACGGGCATTGGAGGGTCGTCGCTCGGTGGCGTCATCAGCATCTACATTGCCACCACCAACCCGGGAGTTTTCGGACGTCTGCTGATCGAGAGCGTTACATCGGTCGAGGAACGCAGCGACGAAGCGGCATCCCTTTTCGCCCGCTCGGATCTGTGGCCAGCCAAAATCTCGATCGGAGTGGGCGGCCGCGAGCTCGGCGACTCACCCGATGTCAAACTGGGCAACGATCGCCTCCAACGTTGGGCCCGTCTTGCTCACGCAAGGCTCACTGAATCAGGAGCGAACCCGCATCGCGTTCGGCTTGTGATCGTTCCCGAGGCCCGCCACAATGAAGCCGCATGGGCCCAGCGGTTTCCCGATGCGCTGAAATTCCTGTTCGGAACCGATTGAAATCTTGTGAATTTCACACGGATCCGACCGCGATTTGCGTTGCATCTTCGGCATTTGGCTGTACCATGTTGGCTTGGACTCTGCCGCTCGCGGCTGGCGATGTGCTCGGTTCCGCGGCTTTGGCCTTACGATTCGATGTTCGTTCATTGAGAGAGGAGTCAGAGTATGAAGATGGCATTGGCAGTACTGGCGCTCGCTGCCGGAGTCGCAGCGGCGGACGTTTACAACGACAACAGTGGAAACCATCTCGCAGGTGGCGACCTCCACGACTTCTTCGCCTCGCAGGGGTTCAATCACCTCGACATCATCAGCGTCACCGTGACCAACGACGCGACCAACCTTTACATCAGCATTCAGACCGGGGCAGACCTCGATGCTACCAACTGGGGCACCTACGTGGTCGGCATCAACACCGGTGCGGGCGTCGCTGGCGACAACCCGTGGGGTCGCAACATCAACTGGGGCGGCCAATCCATCAGTCACTGGATCGGCACTTGGGCAAATGACAACGGCAGCGGCGTTGGTGGGCAGTTGTGGTCGCATGACGGCGGCGGCTGGAACCTGATCGACGGCCTGACCTCTTCCGACGACTCACAGCATGCAGCCGGGAGGCAGGTCTTCTCCGTCTCGCTCGCATCGCTCGGCGTCAGTGTCGGTGACAAGATCATGTTCGATATCGCTTCATCTGGCGGAGTCGGCAACCCTCCGGGCGTCGACCACCTGAGCCGCAGTGACTTCGCAACGACCGACTGGGATACTGCTTCGGTCGCGGGCGACTTCCTGTCCTATTGCATCATTCCTTCGCCGAGCACGCTCGCGCTTCTGGGCATCGGAAGCCTGATGGCAGCCCGCCGCCGTCGCGCCTGAACGCCGACGCGCAGCGAAACACTGCGTCCGAAATAGAAAGCCCCGTCATACCAATGACGGGGCTTTTTCATTTGAATGCTACAAACGATTCGAGTGCTCGCCCTACTCGCGAGGCGTCACTTCAAAAGTCGCATCCATCACTGGCACATTGACACGCACCTTTTCACAGTGCATCACGCTCGAACCGGCCATCGCTACGCTCATTTCCCATCGGTGCGCCATCATCACGCCCTCGACCGGCCTCCAGTCATCCAGCTTTGTCTCGATCTCCACTGGCATTCCGAGATAATTTTCGCTCGTGACTTTCATCGACCGCAGCCTTCCGGTCGACACATCCACTTCAATGATCGTCGCTGGCGAACCCTGACGTGAACAATGCACAACGTATGTCTCGCCACCATCACGCTGCTCCTTCCCGACAACGCGCACCCGCTCGAATTGTTCACGCCAATCACGCATCCAGAAGAGCGGCGTCTGCTGCAACAGACCAAAACACATGCCCGGAGTCATCGGGATATCTTCCGCAACAGCGTACACACGACTCGTTCCGCCGCTCGCCCCGACCCACGAGTCGGAGACGCGCCCATGCCCCAAGTTACTGTGACTTCGAACTCGCCCGCTCGAATCCGACAGCAGCAATTGCGTGCCGGCCAGTCCCTGATGTCGGGCGACGACTGCTCCCGAAACTTCAAGCGACTTGATGCGCCCCTCAGTATCAAGCGTCTCGGCAATCAGAGTCATCAGATCGGCAACGCTAGGAAGTGAAGGCTGATCTGACAGATTGCCAACGCGATTCATCACAATGTCGTTGCCGCTTTGCCTTTGAGTCATCGACACAACGTTTCCTTCATCATCGCGGTCGAACCGCACACGAATCATGTCCGTCGCTCGAAAAACCCACCACCCCTCCGCATCGGGCGCGTATAACGAATACACCATCTGCCCCGGCACATTGACCGCGAGGCGGTTGTTTTCAATGCGAACATCCACATCGATCTGAGGCCCGCCAGCATCGATGCGATACACGCCGCACAACTCACTCGCCTCCGCAAGATCAATGTCGAGCGGTGCGCTAGCCCCCTGCTTGAATACCTCAAAGTTCATGCCGCCCTGATGAAACGTGAACGAATAGACATTTCCGTCCTTGTCTTCGTTGAATGTCACTGCAATCGCATCGGTCAGCGCGAATGGACGCTTGCCATCCGCACTCGGCCCCCGAAGCTCATACGTCGTCTGCCCCGGCACAAGCACTGCAAGCCTGCCGTTCTGCACGCTCACCGGCATCTCCGCATCCTTGAACGGCCCGAAGTTGGCAATGTACATGCCGAGCATGCGATCAAAGTTCTCTTCGTTCGGCAAATCGGCCACCGTACTGGGCAGGTCCTTGAACATGCCGCGCAGTGCAATCTCACGCCCCTGCTGCGCAAACGGAGTCCCAAAATGATTAGTCAGAATCACGACGCCAAAACCTTCATCGGGCACAAACGCAACCTCGGCTGTAAAGCCGTCAATTCCGCCAGCGTGCGTAATCAGACGCTTCCCTTCCCAATCAGCGATCATCCAGCCCAGTCCATAGCCGATGCTCCCGCTCATCTTGCTGTGCGACTTCCACGTTTCCTCGATGCTCTCACGCGAGAGCAGTTGCTCGCCATCGATCGTCCCGCGCCCGAGTTGCAACATCACCCACCGTGCCATATCGGCAGCACTCGCATTGATCGAGCCCGCAGGTGCCACGTGGTCGATCAGTCGCATCGGCTGAGTTTCCATCGCATCAGAAGTTGGGTCAAGGTAATACCCAGTCGCCATAAGCACATCGGCCTTCGCCGCCGCGAGCGTTGAGTTCGCTCCTGTCATGCCCAATGGCTTGAACAGACGCGCCGCCAGCAATGAGTCCCAGTCTGTCTTCGCCGCCGCCGCGCTCGCCAACCCTGCCGCAAGAAAAGATTCATTCGAATAGTTCCAGGCCGATCGGAACGGGTGCAACAGCTCGGCCTTCGCATAGCATTCCAGCACATCCTCGCGCGACAACCCTTCGACGCCGTACCAGACTTGAGTCATTGCTGCATGCCCCGTGCGGTGGCACAGCAGATCACGGATCGTCACCTTTTCATCCGCCTCCGCGTCCGAGATGGCGAACTCAGGAAGGAACTTGCGCGGATGATCGTCAAGGCTCATGGCGCCTTCTTCTGCCAGCATCACGCACAATGTTGCTGTGAATGCCTTGGTTGTCGAGCCAACCGCGAAGCGAGTATCCGCCGTGACTTCACGTCCCGACGCGACATCGGCCAACCCGAACCCTCGCGACAGCACAATCTTGCCGTCAACGATGATTGCAACGCCCGCTCCGGGTGTGCGGGCTTCGACGCGGGCCTTTTCCAACTCGGCTTCAATCCAGGCAATGCGCTCAGCAACTGTCGGCTCGGCTGCCACGCGCGCGACCGATGCCGCGCCTGGCACATGCTCCGCGACAACACCGCCAGCCAATGTCGCAACGAGCACGCCCGCAAACACCGCTCGTCGCCGTCGCCACGCGCCCGTTGCTGCACTCTTGCACGGCCACGTGAGAGCTCTTCCCATGTTCATTGCTCTCAATGATGTGCGTTCTTGACCTGTTCGATCGTGCATCGTCCTTCCTTTCCCCAACCGCAAAGCAGCCACCCAGGCCCGATCAATCTCGCTCTTCGAGCGATCCGAAAGATCGTGCCTGAAACAGTATTGGGTCCGGGGTGCCCCGTGATTTCAAGTCCCCTGCGAATCCGCATTTTTGCATCATCCTGGCAACCGCAACTCTCTTTCAACCCGACCGCGCCGCCAATGCAGCCTGTGCTTCTGCCGTTCCCAGCACCCTGGCCGACAGTTGCGCACCTTCAAGCACGCTCGCTGCATCAAGCGACCCATCAAGCCGGTTCAAGAGATCCTTGGTCGCCCGCATCGCACCCGCTCCACCAGCTGCCAGCCTACTGACGATCCTATCGGTCAGCCCGGCAAGTTCATCGCGCGAGGGTGCGCAATGATCAATCAACCCGATGTTGTGTGCTTCGGCACCGCTCATCACTCCCCCGCTCAAGAGCACCCGCCGCGCACGACCCGCACCAAGCTTGCGCACCACCCACGGCGCGACCACCGCAGGGCACAAGCCCAGATCGACTTCGGGAAAGCCAACCTTCGCGTCTGAATGCGAGATCGCAAGATCCGCAACGCATGCCAGGCCACACCCGCCACCAATCGCCGCACCATTGACGCTCGCGACAACGACCATGGGAAGCTCGCGAAGCCTCAACGTAAACCGTGCGAGCGCTTCGAGTACCGCCGGTCCCTGCCACTCTGCACCTTCGGTCCGAAGCACTTGCTTGAGATCCATCCCAGCACAGAAACTCCGCCCAGTGCCCGTCAGCGTCAGCACAGTGATGTCATCACGCCCCTCGAGTTCTTCGAGTCGCGCGTGCAACGCAGCAAGCAAGTCGAGTGAGAGTGCGTTGTGCTGCTGTGGCCGGTTGAGCCTGAGCGTCGCTCGTGGCGCGTCAAAATCGAGCAGTGCGAAGTCACTCATCGGTTCCAGACCTCCTGCTGAAGGCGTACGAAGGTATCACGATCAAGCGCCGCCAGCGACGCATCGCGCGCAACATCAGTCCAATCACCCATCGGCGAAAGCACACCGAGCCAGCGTCGTGTCTCAGCAATGGCGAGACCGGGCTTGCTCGCCAGGCGCCCGGCGGCGGCGAGTGCCGCGGGTGCGACCTCCGCTGCGTCGTTCACCACTTGCGATACAAGCCCCATTGCATGTGCTGCGTCCGACGTGAGCAGCATCGGATCAAGCATGATCGCTCGCGCGCTTCCGTCGCCCACCGACTGCCGCAGGTATGGACCAGTGACTGCTGGCGAAATACCCAGTCGCACCACCGGATAGCCGAGTTTGGCTGCGCGGTCCGCAATCACAAGGTCGCAGCCGCCCAGCAGCGCGCATCCGCCAGCCACAGCCGCTCCTTGCACACCAGCCACAATCGCTGCATGGCTGCTTCGCATGACCGACAGCACCGCCGCCAAGCCCGATAGCTGAGCCCGCAGTGAGCGCAGTTCAACGTCTGGCGCATTCTCGAAGAGATCAAACCCGGCGCAGAACACCGGACCCTCACCAATCAAAGCCACCGCACGGATCGAATCGGGCACTGCGAACGCATGCTCAAGTTCGCCAAGCATCGCAGTCGTGAGCGCATTGCGCTTCTCCGGGCGCGACATCGCGATGGTGCGCACAGCCGCAGCATCTTCCACTCGGATCATCTCAGTGCGCCTCCGCAACAATCGCACGCGCGATCGTGGTCGCATCGGCAAGCGCAGCGTGGTTGATTCCCGTGTTGTAGCCAGCCTCTTCAATCGTGCGCACAAGCGTGTCAGTCGCGATATTGCCCGGAGCGCGCGACGTCTCGGTCGATGCATACGGGCACCCGCCAAGACCAGCGGCACTCGAGTCAAACGAACGCACGCCAAGTTCCAAAGCCTTGCGCACACAGGCAGCAGCATGGCCCAACGTGTCGTGCAGGTGCAATGTCAGACATGGCTCATCCAGATCGGTCTGGCGGCAGGGCCCGAGGCGACCGAACATCGTGTCAATGAGGTGAGCAATCGAATCCGGCGTGCCCGCACCGATGGTGTCGCCCAGGTCGATCTCGTCTACACCCAGCGCGAGCAGCCGAGCCGCGACATGCACCACCGCCTCGGGCGCAATCGGGCCTTCAAACGGACACGCGATCGCGCACGAGACATACCCACGCACCATGAGCCCTGCCTGCCGCGCCATGTCCACAACGGGGCGAAAACGATCGATCGTGCCATCAACCGATGTGTTCGTGTTGCGTTGTGTAAAGGTCTCGCTGGCAGCGGTGAAGACCGCGATTTTATCAAGGCATCGGGTGCGATCCCGAATCTCGAGTGCGCGTTCGAGCCCCTTTTCGTTTGGAATGAGAGCACTGAAACAGACGGAGTCTGAGCGCATCTCGGCAGCGCGTTCGAGCACCTCGGCCGCGTCGGACAGTTGGGGAACCCATTTAGGGCTGACGAAACTCGTCAGTTCGATTTCCGCCACACCAGTGCGCACCAGAGCACCGATGAGTTCGAGTTTGCGCTCTGTCGATATCGGCACAGGCTCATTCTGCAGCCCGTCGCGCGGCGAAACGTCTGTGATGCGTACGAAGTCACTCACAGGGCATCGTATGTGCATAGTTCGCTGCAGGCAGGGGATCAGCGGGAGATAGGCGGCAAACTTCGTCAGGCACGCTCTTCAGGATGCAGCATGTCAATGGCGACGAAATCACTCTCGCGGTAGTTTGATCGCAGCGTACCCGATTGCCGATGCTCCTTCGAGCCAATACGCACATGGCGACGCCCACACTCCGGGCAGATCAGTGGTCCCGGTTCTTCAAGCAGCGCGGACAGGTCATAGCGGCAGTGCCCGCAACTCTCGACCGGGGCATGGCGAGGCAGTGAAGCGACAAACAGCCCGACCAACGCGATGACCGCAATGTACGGATACAGAATCGCCTGGAACGGTCGAATGTTGATGTTCGCAGCGAGTCTGAATCCCTGCTCCTCAAGCACAGGAATCTGGAGGTGCAACCACGCCAAACCCACGAGTAACGCGTCGGCCAGCGCCACGATCACAAATCCGCGCAATGTCCTGCGCCAACGAGCAGCAAAGAACGTAACCAGCGCAGCATAGATCGTGAATGCGATCACCCGTGAGTTCCCGAATGCTCTGAGTACTGCGCCGGCGGTGGATACTTCACCGCCCGGCCTGGAAGAACGTCTTGAGCGAATCGTAGATGTCCGCCTTCTGATTGACGCGACTGGTAATCAGACGCTGGCCGTCTTCATCACGCCTCCCATCCGGGAACGCTTCATGAAGAACGTTGATGAAGTTGCCCGATCCATACGCGGAATGAACCTGGCAATACCCGAACAGATTGCACCGGGGGATGAGTTGTTCATCCAGGATCTTGACGCACTGTCGATTGTCAGCCTCGGATGAGTTGTCACCATCGGAAAAGTGGAACAGGTATGTGTTCCACGCTTCGGGGTCGTAGTGGGCGTCGAGCAGTTCGTGGCAGCACGCGTAGGCAGAACTGATGCGTGTGCCACCGTCTTCACGCATCGTGAAAAATGTCTTCTTGTCGACCTCGGCAGCACGCACATCGTGAACGATATAGCGAGTTTCGATACCCTCGTAGTTGCGGCGAAGCCAGGTATCGATCCAGAACGCCTGCAAGCGAACGAGCTGCTTCTGCTCCTCACCCATCGATCCTGAGACGTCCATCATGAGGACAATGACCGCATTGGACTGCGGTTTCTTGACCTCGTTCCAGCTGCGGAACCGCAGATCCTCCCGCACAGGAATGATGATCGGGTTTGCGGGGTCGTAGTCACCCATCGCGAGTTGACGCTTGAGGGCTTCTTTGTAACTGCGTTTGAAGTTGCGAAGGGCTGCGGGACCGACCGGGCGGATGCCGGAGTACTTGTCGCGGATCGAGGTGATGCGATGTTCGCCGCGGGGCTTGATGCGCGGGAGCTCGAGCTCCTCAGCGAGAATGTCGGCAAGCTCATCGAGATCGACATCCACTTCGAGCAGGTGACGACCCTCTTCTTCGCCACCGGCGTTCTGGCCTTCGCCTGGTTGTTGCCCGACAGCGTCGCCTTCCTCGCCCTCACCCATCCCCACGCCCGAAGAGTTATCGCCATACCGAAAAGTGGGGATGTCGATGTCGTGGATCGGGATCGATACCGCCCGCTTGCCTTCGCGGCCGATGAGTTCGTCTCGTGTCAGGAATCGGCGTAGATCCTTGCGGATACGACCGCGCACAATTTGCCGGAATCGTTGGTGGTCCTGTTCAATCTTGCTGACCATGACGCTGCTCTGTCAATCAGTACGCATGGATGGATCGGCCGGATCGGGACTCAACTGGAGGTCTTTCTGTTCGCGAGTTCGCTTTTGGTGCGCATAAAGCAGGATTCCCGCCGACGCAAGCCCTACTGGAACCGCCACAATGAGTTCGGCTGCCCTGTTCAGCAGGTCCGCAGTCAGTCCGACACTTGAAGCCGCACCCGACGCCAGAGGAACAGTCAACCCAATTCCCCATTCACGAATACCCAGCCCATTGCCTGCCAGCGGGATCATCATCGCGACCTGACTGACAGCTGTGACGAGCGCCGCCTGCGCGATGGTCAGTGGTTCACCGATCAGAGCAAAGACGACGGCATAGCGTGCGACCCACGTCAGAATATCGAAGAACCGCGTTGCCGTTGCGAGTGTGATCGCAGCGGCCGGAGAGAACACCGATCGGGTGCGCACAGCAATGGTGCCTCCGATGACGAGAAGGCCAATCCCCGGCGCGGCGAGCACGAACCAGGCAATCTCGGAGCGCAGGTCGAGTGCGATGAGACTCAAGCAAAGCAGCGTACAGACGGCCACGGCAGTCAGCACAACGCTGGTGATGGTGATGCGAATGGAATCGGTAACACGAATGCTGTTGATTGACTTGTGATAGGCGATTCTCCCGATCATGCCGGGCCTCATCGGGAGGTAGTTCAGGAGCCATGCGCTCCCGATCAAGGCGTGCATTTCACCGATCCGGACGACTCCGAACCGCCGCGACAAAAGCCAGAATGAGATGGATATCAGCGTCCAGTTCAGGATCGGCAGCGCGACTGTGAGCACCTTGAGGTGAATCGGCGCATCGGCAATGCGGGTCGAGAGTTCATCGAGTGCGGCTTGGCCGCCGCCGACCGCCCAGACGGCGGCCGCCACGAGCAGAATTCCTATTACAAAGCCGACAATGCGCCGCGCCCTTGCGGCTCTCTGTTCGGTTGAAGGAATGGTCTGCTCGTCGTGCAGGATCTTCAGGCCCTTCCGTGGTTCGTCCATGCTATTGCTTCAGGGCACGAGGCAGAAACTCGGTCGGATGCTTCGCTCGCGCGATGCACGGGCGAGATTGTTCGAGTCGCTCGCGCACGAGCCCTGCAAGTTCGACCAGACGCGGGTCCGGACTGGTCTGGACAAACTCAATGAACGGATCGTCGGCGTTGCGGACTCGGGTCAGAAGGACCATCGCTTCGATCAGCGCAGCGTGAGGCTGGTCACGAAAGTCGGGCTGCTGCGGCACAAACACCGCAACCTGATCGAATCGTGTCATGGAGGGGTCGAGCGGCTCGGGCGGCATGATCGACGCGAGCAGAAGTTGTTCGATGGGTTGGCCGTCACGCATGCGCAGCGTGACGGTTTCGGCAAGTACAAGGGCGAGGGGGTCGGGCCTTCGCTGATTCGGGTCGGGCCAGCCGAGCATGAGGCTTCTGACGAGTTGGGCCAGGTGGGGGAGTTGTGCAGTGGTTGCAGTGCGAATGCGCACGGTCAGAATGTCGACCTCGACGCCTCTGAGCAGCGCACGTTCTGGGGCCATGAGTTTTTCGACGGCGAAGGTCTCGTCGCTCAGACACAACGGGCCTGGAACGAATGATCCGAGTCGGCCGATACGAAATCCCTGCAATGCGCGCCACCGCATGCGATGATTGAAGAGCAGGTTGAGGCTCATAACGTATCCGGTCGCACCAAGATCGACAGGCACTTCGACTTCAATGGACTCAAGATAGTTGAGTCGAAGGCGGCGATCGAGTTCGATGACTTCAGGGAACAGAATCCCCGCAAAGTATGCTGTGTTGTTGTCGCGGTGAGGTTGGAGAAGGATGCGGCTGTTGAGCGGGCGATCCGAACCGACGCCGAGCGGGATTCTTGCAAGATTGCGCAACCTGACACGAACCGTGAACGGATCGATCGGCCCGAGGCTGCGATGATCCGTCTCGATGCGCAGCGACATGAACGTGCTCGGGTCGACAATCATGTCGTCGATGAATCTCGGGACTTCGTTCGAGAGCGTGCTCAGGGCTCGACCTGTAGGCGAGAGAATCTTCGCTTTCGAGTCCAGCGCAAGAGCCATGTGTCGGCACCATGCGCCGATCGAAGACAGCGCCAGTGGCCTCGATGCGTCGACGAGAATTTCTGAGGCTTCGGCCTTTCGGTCGAGCTCGATCATCGCAAGCGCGGCTGCGATCTCTGCGAGCCTGCCGATGGCTCCGCGGCGTGACATGGTGAACTCGATGGCTTCTTCGGGCTTGCCGTCGCGGAGCAGAAGCCACGGCTTGAGAGGTTCGAGCAGCGTGTCCACATCGCCGACCGCGCGCTCGCGCAGCACATCAAGATCCGAATCGACCTGCTCTCGATCGAGGTTCGCCCACAATCGATACAACTGAAGTTCCACCAGCATGCCGATCAGTTGCGAGAGACCTTGTTCCTCGGACATGCCTGCGGGTCGAGTGGCAGGATCCATGAGGCGCTGAGCAGCGAAGAAGATCGAGTTCGTCAAGTCGCTCATTGCTGCGCGTACAATTTCTGGCTTCTCGAGCGCAAGCCCGAGCAAAATGCGAAGCTTGTCCTTGTCAGGATCGAGGCGGACATCTTTGGGGTCGACAAGGTTGTCGAGCGGCAAGTCTCTCTCTATGGCAAGGACGCGTTGCTCCTGGGCTTCGCGGCGTTGCCGTGCGAGTCTTGCTTCGAGTGCGTCGAGCAGCGGTTCGCCACCCCGCAACTGCCACGCCAGCGCGAGCGATTCCATTTCAAGCGCTTCGCCAAAGCGTCCTTCGAGCGTTGCCAGGCGAATGACGTGGTTGTGGAACCGCAGCGACTCGTTCATCGCGCCTTCGAGAGCCAGTGCGTTCGCAAGCGATTGATGCACATTCGGATCCAGCGGGTCGGCGTAAAGAAGGTTGAGTTGCAGTTCGAAGGCGCCGATTGGATCTACGGTTTGATTTGTGTAGAACGTCAGCGCGAGTTGGGCAGCCGCCTTGTTGGTCCCGTCGAGCGCGATGGCACGATTGAGTGTATCGACAAACCGTTCGTCCTCGCCTCGCTCGCGATACAGGAGGGCTGCATCGATTGCCAGGCGGCTTCGGATGGATGGATCCAGCGATGCCCCTGCCGGGCCGAGGAACCGCTCATAGGCCGACAGTCTGGCTTCGGCGGTCTGGAGCTGCGCGATGGTGGCGGTGATGAGTCGGAGTTGTGCGACGGTATCCGATGGATCGAGTTTGACAAGGTTTCGCGTTGCTTCGATGAGCAGGTCGGCCCGCCCGGTTGACCAGGCTGCAGCCGCAATTGATCGCGCCAGTTCAGCATCGTTGGGCGTCAGGTCGCGTGCCAGTTCGAGCGTGAGCATGGCGATGCGAAAGTCGTCGGGCGTGGGTTTGGATTGCATCCGCAACTCGAGCATGGCGTGCTGCTGCATTGCCCGCGAGGCGTGCATCTCGGGTGCGATGGTCGGTGGCGATTGCGCGTGCGACGGCGTCGTGAGGCAGAGGACGGCTCCGACCGTTGCAATCAGGCGAAAGCCAGCATAACGAGACACACGAGGAAGCTGAGAAGGAACATGAGGCACGAGATGATCTCCAGCCATTCGACAATCGCAAGGCGGGCGTTGGGGAACAGGCGATCCGCCACCCCCGCGAGAAAGACGACGTTGCCGGCCGAGAGCAGCGATGTCCCGCCCGCGACCAGTGGTACGTACAAGATCGGCCAACGGGTCGCGGCCTCAAGAATCACCCACATCCCGGCAAGGATGAGCGCACCAGACCAACCCGCCGCGAACACGGGCACAATCCATCGGAAGAGAACCCGATGCGAGAGTACCACACTGCCTCCTGCGGGCCCATGGTGCCCGTCTGGAAGCCGAATATACCACAAGTCGCGTGGATGTGCATGATCTCCTGAAACAGGGGGGGGTTATCCCATGGCCATAGTCATCAGGAACTCTGCGTTGGTCTTGACCTTCTTCATCCTTGCCTTGAGCAGTTCCATGGCCTCGACCACGTTCATGTCGGCCAGCACCTTGCGCAGGCGATAGACCAGTTCGAGTTCCTTCGGGTCCATGAGGAGTTCTTCGCGACGCGTACCCGAAGCCGCGACATCGATGGCCGGGTAAATGCGCTTCTCAACCAGGCGGCGATCAAGGTGCAACTCCGAGTTACCGGTGCCTTTGAACTCCTCGAAGATGACTTCGTCCATCTTCGACCCGGTATCAACCAGTGCGGTGCCGATAATGGTCAGCGAACCGCCACGTTCGATCGCGCGGGCAGCGCCGAAGAACTTCTTGGGGCGTTGAAGGGCGTTGGAGTCGAGGCCGCCGGTCATGATCTTGCCCGAGTGCGGCATCTCGGAGTTGTACGCCCGCGCCAGGCGCGTGATGGAATCGAGCAGGATCACGACATCGTCACCAAACTCGACCATGCGCTTGGCCTTCTCGATGACGACCTCGGCCACTGCGACGTGGCGACTGGATTGCTCGTCGAAAGTCGATGCCACAACTTCGACTTCGGGAGCGGTGTGCCGACGAAAGTCCGTGACTTCTTCGGGTCTTTCGTCGACCAGAAGCACGATTATTCTGACTTTGGGGTAGTTCTTGGTGATCGCGCGCGTCATCTTCTGGAGCAGGACAGTCTTGCCGGTGCGAGGCGGGGCGACGATGAGTGCACGCTGTCCTTTCCCGACCGGAGCGACAAGATCGACGATTCGCATTTCGATCTCATCGGGCGTGGTTTCCATCACAAAGCGCTCTTCGGGATGCAGCGGGGTCAGGTCTTCGAAGTTCACGATGTCGTGAATCTTGGCCGGGTTGCGGCCGTTGACGGTTTCGACCTTGAGAAGTGCGAAGTACCGCTCGCTTTCCTTCGGCGGACGGATTGCACCCCGCACGGTCATGCCCTTGCGCAACCCAAAGCGTCGAATCTGGCTGGGGCTGACGTAAATGTCGTCCGGTCCGGGCAGGTATGACTGCTCGGGGCTGCGGAGGAATCCGAACCCGTCGGGCATGATTTCGAGCGTGCCTTCGCCGAACATGATCCCGAGCCGTGCTGCCCGGGCCTTGAGAATCTTGAAGATCAGATCCTGCTTGGGTGTCTGGTGGTAGTCTTCGAGGCCTTCATCCTCAGCAACTTTGAAGATCTCGTCAATCTCCATGCGCTGAAGTTCGGTGATCGTCAGATGGTGTTCTTCGGACAGCGGCCCGACCTTGGCAGCGATCTTTTCGAGTTCGGCGGCTTCGCGTTCGAGTTCCTCATCGCTGGGGAGGTGGTCGTAGGCCGGGCTGTAGTGGTAATGCCCGCCGCCGCCACCACCGCCTCCACCGCCACCCCCGGAACCGGGCATTCCTCCGCCACCTTTGCGTTTCTTGCGCTTGCGGCGGTTCTTGCCTGTACGACCGCCGTTCATATCGCGGCCTTGTCCGCCGCCCGAGTCATATTCCCGTTGGCGATATCCGGATGAGTCACCTTGTGGTGCGGAGCGAGATTCCTCAGGACGTTGGCCTTCGGTTGTCACTTTTTCACTCCTCGTGGGCTCTGGGCGAGGTTCGGGCTTTGCCTCCGGTGCGGGCTTGGGGGCTGGCGCGACGGGCTCCTGGATTGCGCCGGCATCTTCGGCTTTGGGCTTGCGAGCGCGAGTACGTGGTTTTTTGGCGTCGGCCTCGCCGTCGGCAGCCGGGATTGTCTTGGTCATGTTCGGTCCTTGATTTGGGCTATGAACATCGCCGGGAGGCGAATGTGGCCCGTGATGAATGTTCCGCCCGAGCCATTTTGAATGTGGATCGCAGGGAACTCGTGTGTGAGTCGAAAAGGGGGGTATACCTTGAATGAGAGTGCGGCGTTGAGAGCCTGCACCGAAAGCGTTTTGGAGCGACCGACCCACGCGAATGAGGCGGGTGCCGCGTGGCAGGCCGACTGTGTTCCATGAGCAACGGGCTTCAGGGGCCCGGTGGGTCCGTTGGGATGCAGCGATGTGCTGTGATCTCTTTGAAAACTCGGGTCACCTGCTCCCGGAGTACCTCCGGGTCGCCCGAGTTGACTACATGATAATCGGCTCGATCCCGCTTGACATCAAGGGGGAGTTGAGCAATTTCTCGCAGACGCAGATCCTCCTCGGTCCAGCCTCGGGATTTACGGACGCGGTCGAGGCGATGATCCTGAGGGGAATCGACGAACAGAACGACATCACATTCGCGATCGACGCCGGCTTCGTAGAGCAGCGGCGCGTCGATGACCGCACCGGGGAGTCCTGCGCGTACGGCAGCCTCGATCGTCCTGGCGCGATCCTGCGCGATGAGGGGGTGAATGAGCGCTTCGAGTCGTGTCCGCTCGGCTGGATTGCGAAAGACGATGCTGGCTACGGCGCGTCGATCAACTTGTCCGGTCGGAGTGAGAATCGCGTCTGTCCACCATGCGCGGAGCGTGGCGATGACGTCGGCGCGCTGCAGTGCGTCTTTGGCGGCTGCGTCCGAGTCGATGACGACACATCCGAGGTCGCCGAGCATTTGTGCCACGGTGCTCTTGCCGGCACCCACGCCTCCAGCGATGCCGATGATCACGAATTGGCTGTGCTTGCTGTGCGTCATGCCTTGGTCTGGTCCATTGCCTTGCGGACCTGCGCGATCAGTGCGTGCGGGCGGCGTGTGTGCGTCCAGGTCAGATCCCAGCCGTCGGAACCTGCGGTAGCAAGGCCGATGTGTCCGATGCCGACCAGTCGTGCAGCGAGCGGACGCGACAGGCCGATGTTCTGAATCTGCTTAAGGGGAACATCGGCGACGGTCTGATGCAGGATGCCTCGCACGGAGATTGCTCGACGGTCTGTGAGGATGTATCTGCGGAGCAGCCAGTCGAGCACAGCAACCACGAGAATCACGATGCACATCACTGTTGCCGGGATGACGAGCATCGATGCGAGGTCGATCGGGCGCGGCGTGAGCGTCGACGCGGCTGAGGAGAGCGGAACGGCGAAGAGCAGGCAGGCTGCGACCAGTCCGATGTATGGGGCTGCACGAAAGACGATGAGCCACGCGCTGGGCCTCTGGTCGAGCAGGATGCTCTCGCCGGCGGGCACGACGCTGCGACCGGTGCGACGCGAAGCCTTGGCGCGAACTGTCTCTCCATGTGGAGTCATGTCACGTGGGAATCATGTCACAGGAGGGTGCTGGGCGATGGCCAGGGGGTTGAGCGTACCGATCTCCGGGTAGTTTCGGTAGTAGCCGTCGTAATCGAGGCCGTAGCCGACGACGAAGGCGTCGGGGATCTCGAACCCGACGTAATCCGGTTCGACTTCGACGACGCGCTGGACGTTTTTGCGCAGCAGAACGCAGAGGCGGACGCTGGCGGCATTCTGCGCGAGGATCGCCTTGCGCACGAGGTCGAGCGTCTGCCCGGAGTCGAGGATGTCATCGATGACGACCACATGCTTGCCCGCCAGATCGCGCGGGAGTTCGCTGGCCAGGCGCGCCCCGCGCGAGACGACGGACTGCCCCGGATAGCTCGAGATGGCGACCAGTTCGAGGCTGAGTTTGATCGGCATCTCGCGCACGAGGTCGGCGGCGAAGATCATCGCCCCCGTCATGATCGGCACGAACACGACGCGGCCCTCGACGCTGCTCTTTTCGCGGGCGGTAATGGCTGCCAGATCGGTCGCGATCGCGCCGGCCATCTCGCGCACGCGCCGGGCGATGCGGTGCCGATCAATGAGGACCTGTTCGATCTCAATGAACATGGGGGCTCGCTGACGTGTTCATGGGGCGGTGTCCTGAATGCTGTTGTGCAGCGCAAGTTTACGGTGGTCGATGCCCGCTTCCTCGAAGACCTCGCTCACGACGGCCCAGCCGAGCCTTTCGTAGAACCCGATGGCCGACAGCTGCGCGTGGCAGAAGACTTCTTCGAGGCCCAGCTGCCCGAAGGCGTGCGATTCGATGGCGATGATGAGCTGGCGGCCGATCCCTTCGCCTTGGCGCTGCGGATCGACGGCGACCTGCATGACTTTTCCCTGCCGGGGGGTGGGATAGTGGGGGCGCAGCAGGGCACACCCGATGACGCAGGGGCCTGCGGCGTGATCGACGACGGCCACGAAGTGCGTGAAGGCTTCCTCCATGCCGGCGTACTCGCTTCGGAAGCGGGCCATGTCGTACCCGATGGGCTTGAGGAGCACCTGATCGCGCAGATCGCACTCCTGGGCGTAGAGGGGGTGATCGAGGCTGATGCGCTGGATGTGAACCAAAGTCGGAACCCTCAGTCGTGGTGTTGCGAATCCCCGCAGTGTTGTACAGTGTATCAACGCCCGTGCGGGGCAGGAGGCCCGTTGATGAAGCCTCGTCCGTTTGCTGATGATGACTTCCTGTGCAGCCGCTGCGGGTACGTGCTCAATGGTCTGTCACGCGGCAGCGTGTGCCCGGAGTGCGGCCTTTTGATCGAGACAAGCCATCCGGACGCCAGGCGCGGCACGCCATGGCAGCGGGGCGAGCGGTTCGGGTACTTCAAGACGCTGCTGATGGCGCTGGTGCAGCCGAGGCGGATGTTTGAGGTGGTGCGGATTGATGCGAACTCCGTGGTTGTTCTCAAGTGGGTTCACTTTTCGATTGCGGCACTGGTGGTCTGTACAGCGGCGCTGATCTCGTTTCATCCGGATCCGAAGTTCGATCCTCCTGGTCTGGCAGCCTTTGTTGTGGTGTGGCTGATGCCTCTGGCGTGGTTGGGGTTGGCGGCGGCGACAGCGGTGGAGCGTCGCGGGATCATGCTCTGGGGTCGGGCGCGCGGGCGTCGCATCAGCGCGGGGGTTGCGTCCACGATCGTGGCGCATGCTTCGGCCGGTTGGGTGGCGGGCTCGCTGCTGGTGGGGGCGTCGTTCTATGCCGGGTTTGCGATGCGTCATCTGGCTCAGACGTGGCCGCCTGCGACGTACGAACTCCTGCTGCTCGGCCCGCTGATCATGCCGCTGGTCGGGGCCTTGCTTGGTCTGCTGTGGTTCGAGATCCTTGTGTATCTCGGTGTGCGCCGGTGCCAGTATGCCAACATGCCGGCGGCCGCAGCGCGACTGGTGGCGGTGGATGATCGCACGCGCGGCGATGCCTCGCTACACTGAGCGGCGCGGGCGATTCTGCTCGCCCGTGTCGGTCAGTTCAGCACCAGCACACACAGGAGCCTTCATCATGGGTATCGTCAGAGAGTTTCGCGAGTTTGCGCTTCGCGGCAATGTGATGGACATGGCGGTGGGGATCATCATCGGCGCGGCCTTTGGCGGCATCGTCAAGGCGCTGATCGACGACGTGGTGATGCCGGTGGTGGGCATTGTCGGCAAGGCGGACTTCACGAATCTGTATTTTCCGCTCAACGACACGGTGCGCTCGGGCGTCGAGGCGTATTCGGCCGCCAACAGCGGGGCGCCGCTGCCGCTGGCCGATGCCAAGGCACTCGGGCCGGTGATGGCCTATGGCAGTTTCATCACGGTGATGATCAACTTCATCATTCTGGCGTTCATCATCTTCATGATGATCCGCATGATGAACGCGGCCAAGCGTCGCTTCGAGAAGGAGCAGGCCGCGGCCGCGCCGGCTGCTCCGCCCGAGGATGTGGTCCTGCTGCGCGAGATCCGCGACTCACTCAAGAAGGCCTGAGCGGGCCGTGATCAGAATCCGACAGCCTGTCCGTCACAGCGGGGGTCGCACCCGGCGATGTATCCGCCGTCCACGCGGACGATGCTCTGGCCGCGTCCGAAGGCGGCATTGGGTTTGTCGTGGATGTGCAGGTCGTGGCCGAGGGCGCGCAGGCCCTCATAGACCCCGGCGTCGAACCCCGGTTCGATGGTTACGCGCAGGCCCTTCTCGACCTGCCAGCGCGGGGCATCGAGGGCGCTCTGGGGGTTCATGCGGTGGTCTGCCATGCGCAGGAGCACCTGCACGTGTCCCTGGGGCTGCATGAACCCGCCCATGACGCCAAAGGCCATGAGCGGCTCGTCGCTGCCGTCGGCGCGGGTGCGGGTCACGAAGCCGGGGATGATGGTGTGGTAGGGGCGCTTGCCCGGCCCGACCTCGTTGACGTGCCCGGCTTCGAGGCTGAAGTTGCACCCGCGGTTGTGCAGGGCGATGCCGGTGCCGGGGACGACGACACCCGAGCCGAAGCCGGTGTAGTTGCTCTGGATGAACGAGACCATCATGCCTTCGGCGTCGGCGGCGGCGAGCAGGACGGTGCCTCCGGTCTTCGGCTCGCCGTGCCCGAAGTCCTGGGCGCGGTTGGGGTCGATGAGGCGGGCGCGCGAGGCGAGGTAGGTTTCATCGAGCAAATCGGCGGGGCGGACCTGCATGAAATCGGGGTCGGCGATGTGCTGGTGGGCGTCGGCGAAGGCGAGTTTCATGGCCTCGATGACGATGTGCAGGGCGTTCGGGCTGTCGGGGTCGAGCATGGCCAGGTCAAAGAGCCGCACGATCCCGAGGGCCATCAGCGCTGCGATGCCCTGGCCGCTGGGCGGGATCTCGTGGAGTTTCCAGCCTTTGTAGTTGATGCTGATCGGGCGGACCCAGTCCGGCTGGTGTGCTGCCAGGTCGCTGGAGCGCAGGCTGCTGCCGCCCGCGCGCGCGGCGGCGTCGATCTTTTCGGCCAGATCGCCGCGATAGAAGGCTTGGCCATCGGTGGCCGCGATGGCTTCGAGGGTCGTTGCATGATCGGGGAGTCTTGCCACGCTGCCGACGCGTGGGGCTTTGCCGCCGGAGGTGAAGGTCTCGAACCACGGGGCAAGCAGCGCTTCGTGCTGGCGGCGCGCGCGGCCGTAGATGTCGGCGGCCCGGTTCCAGTAGTAGGCGATCTCGGGCGGTACGAGGCTGCCTTCGCGGGCGTAGCGGATGGCCGGTTCGGCCAGGGTGGTCAGCGGGAGGCGGCCGAACTCGCGCGCCAGCGCGACCCAGCCGCTCACGGCCCCGGGCACGATCACGCCGTCCCAGCCGAGGGTGGGAATGTCGCCGCTGGCGGCGTACCTGCTGCGGTCGAGGCCCGCTGGCGCGCGACCGTTGGCGCTCAGGCCATGCAATCCTCCGCCCGCCCAGACGAGGGCGAAGGCGTCACTTCCGATGCCGTTGGACGTCGGTTCGAGGACGGTCAGCGCCATGGCGGTGGCGACGGCCGCGTCGGCCGCGGTGCCGCCCTTGTCGAGCATGCTCAACCCCGCCTGGGCCGCGAGCGGGTGGCTGGTGGTGACGATGTTGCGGGCCATGACCGGGGCGCGCTGCGACGGGTAGTGATAGGTGTAATCCATGTCCATGAAGACAGTGTAGCGAAAGGGGGCGGGGGGATCATCGGGGTCGGAGGCCATCCCCTCACTGGTGTTCGGGGCTCCTTGGGTTGGCCAGTACTTACAACCGGGGGCTGGGTGCCATGGCCACGGCACCCGGCATCCGGCTCAGCAGCGCCGCGACGCGACGCAGTGGCCGCTTCACGCTTCGACCGCGGGTCCGGGTGCAGCCGCCAGCCGGTCGGCCTCGGCGCGGATGTGCTTGAGATCGCGCCGCAGCGCGTCGAGCATGATCCAGAACAGGATCAGCGCGATCAGCGGACCCAGCCCGCACAGGAGCGCGCCCACCGTCGTCAGCACCGGCAGCAGCCAGATATACAGGCGGGTGCGCAGCGCGACCGCCGTGTTGCTCGCGCGCGGAGCCAGCCAGCGGATATAGAGGATCGCGGCGAAAAACCACAGGGCCGTGATCGCCAGCCCGATCACGCCCATGCCCATCGAGGCGATCATGACCAGCGGCCGCGCAGCGGCGGCGGGCGTGGCGGTGAAGACCTGGGCCACCGACATCACGGCCAGCAGCACGACGCTGACGCGCACGAGCCGGCGCGCCTGCCCGCCGTCATTACGCCCGACAAAGCCGGGGTCCGGCGTCGAGAAGAGCCACCACCCGTACAGGCCCAGCAGGCTCACCAGCGTCCCCAGCAGCGCCGAGACGAAGGTGAAGACCATCATCGCCGGCGTGCCCACGCCCCCCATCCCGCTGGCGATCACCATCCCCAGCCCGACGACCAGACTCAAGGCCATGATCGCCAGCTGCCCGGCAAAGGAGATGATGATCATCAGCAGGCCTGTGTGCAGCCAGCGCAGATACTGCGGCGAAGCGAACCTGAGATGGTTGCCCATGAGGCTGCGCGCTACCGGCGTGCCGCACTCGGGGCACAGCCCCGCCGCGTCGAGCCCCGCCAGGCGGTAGGAACAGGTCACGCACACAGCGTCGTCGAGAGAGAGGACGGCGGGCAGCGGCGGTGCGGGGGGAAGTTCGTGCTGGGCGTGGTCGTCGTGCATTGTGTACTTCAATATACCCTGCCGCGCCCCGCAGCGCAGCGCCGCGTGTTATGGAATGAGCCCCCCGGCAGCCACGATGGCCTGCTGACGCCTGATGCGCTTGAGTTCTTTGCGTAGCAGGTCGAGCAGGTTCCAGTACAGCACCAGCGCGATCAGCGGGGCCAGACCGCAGAACAGGCCGCCGACGATCGACAGCAGCGGGCACAGCCACACATACAGGGTCGCGCGGCGCGCGATGATGCGGTTGTCGGCCAGCGGGCCCAGGTGTCGCACCAGCAGGATCGAGGCGACCAGCGCGATGAAAAAGAACACCAGCCACAGCCCGCTAACCAGCAGCATCACCAAATCGGGCTGCGGCAGCGCCTGCATCACGGGCATCATCATCGCCGCCACCATCAGCAATGTCAGCAGGATTCCCGCTGCCCCGATGCGCAGCCACCGCCGCGCCCCCGCGGCCTCATCACGCCCGACAAAGCCGGGATGCGGCATCGAGAGCAACCAGCACCCCGCGAGCACGATGAGCATCGCCGCAAAAAAAAGCAGCCCGCACGCCGCAAAGAGCAGATCTCCCGTCAGCCAGCGCATCCCTGTGCCCAAACCGGCGAATGTCACCGCCATTAAGCCGATCAACCAGGCGATCACAATCACCAGCAGAGCCGCCAGGCCGCTCAGCACCAGCACCAGGCCGCGCTGGAGCGTGCGGATGTAGTCGGCCGGGGCGAACAGAAGGCGGTTGCCGCGCAGGCTGCGTTCGATCGGCGCGCCGCATTCGGGGCACACGCCAGCCGCATCGAGCCCTGCCAGCGCGTAGCCGCACTCGATGCAGCCGAGGATGGCCATCGCGTCCGCATCGGACAGCGGCGGTGGCGCGGAATATTCGTTCTGGGCGTGGTCGTCGTGCATTGCGTGTTTCCAGCGGCCCGGCGTCGCGGACGCGTGCCGCAATCGCCCCCGCTCGGGCCGGACCGCCACTGTACCAGATGCAGATCAAGCCTGCACGCACCGCGTTTTGAACCGCGGGCGGCCCGCGCGCCGGCGCGTGAGCACTCCGGTCTGTGGTACGCTCTGATGCGCAGCGGGCGCATCGCAACCAGCCGCCCGCGCAAGGAGCACCCATGGCCAGCCGCCCGCCCGATCCCGTCATTGTTGTCCCCGGCATCACCGCGACCTACCTCCGCGACGACTATCCGCTGCCGCCCGAGACGGTGTGGAGCGTTCTGCGCAAGGACTACGACCGCATCGCCATGCACCCGGACAACGTGGCTTTCGAGGCGGCGCAGCCGGCGCGGGTGCGCAGCGACCAGGTCTTCGAAATCGCCTACAAGGAGCTGATCGCCGAACTCCGCCACAACCTTTCGCCGCGCCCCGACCAGAGTGTGCCCGTGTATCCGTTCTCGTACGACTGGCGCCAGCCGCTGGAGATCGTCGAGGCCCAGCTGGCGGCGTTCATCGACGAAGTGATCGAACGCACCCGCCTGCTGCGGCACTACGCGGCCAGTGATTTCGATACCGATCCGAAGGTGAGCCTCGTCGGGCACTCGATGGGCGGCCTCATCATCGCGGGGTGCCTCGACACGCTGGCCAGCAAAGCCCGCGTGGGCAAGGTCGCCACGCTCGCCTCGCCGTATCGGGGATCCTTTGAAGCCGTGATCAAGGTCATCACAGGCACGAGCGACCTCGGTGCCAGCCCGCCCAGCTCACGCGAGCGCGAGTCGGCCCGGCTGACGCCCGCGCTGTATCACCTGATCCCGTCGATGAGCCGCGGGATCGAAATTGAAGCCGGCAGCGGCCTGCCGACGAGCCTCTATGACCCGGATCTGTGGCAACCGAGCATCGTGGACACTCTCGCCGAGTACGTCAAGCAGCACGGCCTGTACCGCAAGGACCACCGCGATCAGGCGATGACGCTCTTTTCGGCGATGCTGGCGACCGCACGCGCGCACCGCCAACGCCTTGAGAAGTTCAAACTCGACAAGGCGGGCCTGACGAGCGACGACTATCTGTGTGTCGTCGGCGCTGACAGTGTGACGCGCGTGAGCCTGAAAGTGGGGCTCCACCGCGGCAAGCCCGAGTTCGCGCTGTCGAGCAAGGATCGCCGCAACCTGTGGGACAAGCCGACCCCCGCCGAGCGACGCCAGAGCGGCGACGGCACGGTGCCCCTCGAGGGCGCGATTCCCGCGTTCCTCGACGAATCGAACCTCGTCGTTGTGACGCCTGATGACTACGGCTACTGGGAGATCGGCGACCGGGCGCTGTCGCGCGTCGCCGGGTTCCACGGGATCCTGCCCAACATGGACATGGTGCATCGCATGCTCGTGCGCTTCCTCACCGGATCTGGCGATCGGCACGGCAACACGTGGGGACGCCGCATCCCCGGCGCCACAGAATGGCGCCCGCCGATCAAGCTCGAGGAAAAGACGAAGAAGTAGGCCAGGGAGCACAGGGCAAAGCGGCACGCTCAGCGGCGGGCGGTGAAGAACCGCTTGAAGCCGTGGATCGTCGCAGCCCGACCGATCGCCGCGATTGATTCGGTGAGCGGGATCTCCTTGGGGCAGACCTTGACGCAGTTCTGGCTGTTGCCGCAGTCGGCGATGCCGCCCGGTTCGAGCATCAGGTCGAGGCGCTCGGTCGCAAGGACCGCGCCCGTGGCGTGCTCGTTGAACAGCCGGACCTGATTGATGACCGCCGCCCCGACAAAGCCGTCCGCCGTTTCGGGATCGGGCTGGAGATGGTACTGCGGGCAGGCCTCGAGGCAGCAGCCGCACGACATGCAGGTGCTCATGACGTAGCGCTGCTGCTGCTGTTCGGGCGATTCGCGCGGGCCGTCGCCCAGCGCGTAGGTGCCATCGATCGGCACCCAGGCTCGGGCACGCTGCAAGTCAGTAAAGAGCCGCGACCGATCGACCCAGAGATCGCGCACGACCGGAAACTTGCTCATCGGTTCGAGCGTGATGACGTCCCCATCGGCAGGGGCAAGCGCATCGATGATGCACGAGCAGCTCTGGCGGACCTTGCCGTTGATCACCATCGTGCAGGCGCCGCAGACTTCTTCGAGACAGCCCGAATCCCACACGACCGGCGTCGTGCGCCGGCCTTCGATCGTCACCGGGCTGGCGGCAATCTGCTGCAGGCACGAGATGACGTTGGCCCCCGGAGGGATCGAGAGATCAAACTCTTCCCATCGGCTTGGCTGGCCAGGGCCGTCACAACGCTTGATGCGGAAACGGACCGTGCGCCCGGCCTTGGCAGGCGTGCGGGAAGCAGCGTGGTGGTGCGGTGCGGTGCTCATGGATTCATCTCGCAAAGAAAAAGCGGACACGATGCAACGGGATCAGGTCGAGGCCAGCGCGGCGGGCGAGGCTTTGGCAGCAGGAGCACCCGCTGCGTCGTCTGTCTTGCCATAGGTGCGGGCGCGCGGTCGCACAAGGTCCGTCTGGACCGGCCTGTAGAACACGCGGTGCTCGCCGCTGGCGGGGTCGTACTCGGCCACACTGGCGCACAGGAACTGCGCATCGTCGCGGTCAGGAAAGTCGAGGCGTTTGTGCGACCCGCGACTCTCACGCCGCTTGAGCCCCGTAAGGGCGATCGACTCGGCCAGAATGAGCATGTCGCCCAGTGCGCGGGTGAAACTCAGCGATTGATTGGTCCATCCCGCACTGTCGCCTAGGCGGACCCGCGCGTAACGCTGTCGCAGTTCGGACAGCGTGCGGAGGCACTGTTCAAGGCGGGGGCCGGTCTTGACAACCGTGGAGGCCGCCGTCATCTCATCGCCGAGCTGGCGTGCGATGACGTAGGGATTGAAGGTTTCGTCGGGATCGCCCTGCGTGACCGAGGCGATCAGCGCATCATGTTTGGCCTGCTCGCGTGCAGCCGCATCGGCAAAGACCTTGGCATCGAGGCCCTCGGCTGGTGCGTCGCCGGCCGGTCCCTGCGAGAGTGAGTTGACCACCGAGACGCCACTGAACAGACCGTCGAAGATGCACGAGAGCAGTGCGTTGGCACCGAGGCGCGTCGCGCCATGGAAGGCGAAGTTCACCTCGCCAAAGGCATACAGCCCCGAGATGTTGGTCATCATGTTGTTGGGTGCGCCATACGCCATGCCTAGCCCGACCTCTGTTCCCACCGGGGGCGTCATGCCCGGCTTGTGCTCGCCCGCCGGCTGGGCGGGGCGGTACGACCCGGGTGTGAACTGTGTCCACAGCCCGCCCATGGAATAGTGCACCGCAGGAAAGATCTTCATCGGGCTGAAGCGAGGATCAACCCCGACGAACTTTTCGTAGATCTCCATGATGCCGCCGAGTTTGCGCGTGAGATACTCGGGATCCTTGTGCGTGAGATCGAGGTACACCTGATTCTGTCCATCGACACCCATGCCATCGTTGACGCACACATCGAAGATCTCGCGCGTCGCGATGTCGCGCGGGACGAGATTGCCATAGGCGGGATAGCGCTCTTCGAGGAAATACCAGCGTTCGCTTTCGGGGATCTGTCGCGGGTCGCGTGTGTCGCCCTTGGTGCGCGGCACCCAGACACGCCCGCCTTCGCCGCGTGCCGATTCGCTCATCAGTCGGCACTTGTCGGCACCGGGAATAGCCGTCGGATGGACCTGGATCATCTCTCCATTGGCGTACCACGCACCCGCCTGATAGCAGCGGCTGGCAGCACCGCCTGTGCAGATGATGCTGTTGGTTGACTTGCCGAATACCAGTCCGCAGCCGCCCGTTGCCATGATCACAGCGTCGGCGCGGAAGCTGCGGATCTGCATTGTTCGCATGTCCTGTGCGACAATGCCCACGCAGCGGCGGTCTTCACCTTCGCCGATCGTGATGGGCCAGAGAAACTCCCAGAACTCCCACATGTTGATCTTGCCGGCAGCGGTGTAGCGCCGCGTCTGTTCATCGAGGGCGTACAGCAGTTGTTGCCCAGTGGTGGCACCGGAAAAGTGGGTGCGTTTGAACAGCGAGCCGCCGAACAGCCTCAGGTCGCGGCGACCTTCGATCGTGCGGTTGAACGGCACGCCCATGCGATCGAGCAGATCGATGATGCGCGGTGCCCAGTTGGCCATTTCGAGCACAGGCCCCTGATCGGCGAGGTAGTCTCCGCCGTAAATAGTTTCGTCGAAGTGCTGATACTCGCTGTAGCCCTGCTGCCGAGCGACTTCATTGCACGCATTGATTCCGCCCTGCGCACAAACCGAGTGACTGCGCTTGACAGGCACCATGCTGAACAGATCGACAGGAACGTCGGCCTCGGCGACACGAATGGCAGCCGCCAGACCCGCAAGCCCGCCACCGACGACAATCACACGCTGGTTCGTATTGGACACGTTTCAAAACTCCTGACGGGTGAGACTTCGAAGGGATATTCGTCCCCGGCATTACTCGGGCAGTCGTGGGGCGGGCCCCGGATACGGCGCGCTTGCCGCCTGCCGAAGAAGCGCTTCCTGCTCCTGCGTGTCTCGTTTCGAGACTTTGTCCATCAGATGATCGAAGTATTCCTGCCCGTATTTTTCGACAATCATGCGTTGCTCGATGCGTTGGGCCTCGCCATGATCGACCAGAAAGAGAAACCCGAACAGTGCCGACCACCCAGCCAGCATCAGCCCGGCACCGAGTGCCGAGCACACCACGCCCCATTGACGCTGGGCTCGTGTCGAGATCGTCAGACCCCAAGTGATGGCAGCGGTCCAGAGTCCGTTGGCGAAGTGAAACACCAGTGCCGTGACTCCGGCGAAATACCCGAGCGACACGATCACGCCGCCCAAGGTCCATCGACCTTCATCGCCACGCAGCGCAGCAGCGAGTGTCGAAGCAGCAAAATGATGGCTCCACGCGGTACCCGATGGAGTCAGCCAGTGCCAGCCCCATCGCAGCGTCGCCACGTGATACAGAATAAACACGAACCCGACATACCCCGTCAGCCGCTGCAACACGTATCGGCGGTTGTCCTGATAGGCGTAGCGTGCAACGTTGTTTGAACCCCCCAGTGCATAGACCAGTCCGAGGATCGAGTGAAACGCGATCGGAAGCCAGAGCACGAAAATCTCGGTCAGCAGCAGCAGAGGCAGGCCATTGATGAACGAGACCTCGTGCTGAAAAGTCTCGATACCGCGACCGGTGGGGCTCGCAGAGGTCGCTCTGCTGTTGAGAGCACCCCAAAGGACAGATGAGTTGGTTGTGAGGTGGATGATCAGAAACGCGCCAATGGGCACGATTCCAGTCAGTGAATGTAGCCGACGCAGCAAGAAATGATGCCGTTGCAAGAAACTCTGTTCACTTCCCACGTGCATGTTCTCCAGCACAATGCGCTTGCAGGCCTAGCAAGTCAGGCCTTGGCGGTTGGATCGTTCGATCGCAGAGTACCATCCTTGGCAGCCTTGGCGATCGCCTTCGAGATCTCGACAAACTGAACCCGCAGTTCGTGAAGCACGCCCTTGAGTTGGCGTTCTTCCTCTTCGGACAGGTTTCCTCTGGTTCTTTCTTCGACCACCCCGAGGAGGTCGATATGAAATTTTGCTGCATCCAGAGCAATCATGGCCTTCCCGGTCGTGGGGTCTGGAAATGCACCGAGGTACATGAGCGTTTGTGTGACGAGCAGTTCGAGCAGGTGGGGAAAGGACACCTTTTCGGGAAATCCAGCGTCGGCATCGTCAGTCGACTCAACTTGGGTCTTGAGTTTTTCCTTCTCCGCCCGGGCTTGGGACTTCCAGTCATCATCCACAATGATTTTCGGGGTCTGGTCGTCGGACATTTTGGGGTATCCTTACACAAGGCGTTGATGGAAAGCCAATGGTAGCGTGACAGAGTCGTCCGCGATTGATTCAAAGGTTCTGCATGAGACGCAAAGAGAGCACTATGGATCACACGGGTCGTCGAATGAGTCGAGCACTGGCGAGTGTCGGAGCCGCCGTATTGGCCGTGACGGTGCTGAGTTCCTGTCGAAGTGCGCATGAGTTTGCGCCATCACGCGAAGTGCGATTCGTTGAAGTTGCGGAGTTTTCGAGGAATGTTCCGGATGATGTCGCCCCCAGTGCTGCGGTTGCAGTCGATTCGAGGGGCGGCCAGGAGCGGTCGGCGTCGGAAATGGTCACGGTGCGTGCCGGCCCGCCTCAGATCGAGTTGGGTTCGGCACAGGCGATCGAGAGCGCGGTGCTCGTCGAGGCGAAGGTCGGAGACGTCAATGGCAAGCCGATCTATGCCAATGAGTTTCTCGAACCGATGGCTGCTCGTCTTGCTGCCGAAGCCGAGCGTCGTCCGCGTGGGCAATGGGTCCCGTGGGCCATGACGGAGATCGAGCGAAGGCTCCAGGACATCGTGACTGACGAACTGTTGCGTGCCGAAGCCCTTGCTCGCCTGACTCCCGAGCAGAAGCAGGGATTGCGCTATTTTCTTGCCAATGCGCGGGCCGATCTGGCGAGCGGTGCTGCGGGCAGCCGAAGCCTTGCGCAAAAGCGCCTTGCTGAAGAACAGGGCATGACCGAAGACGAGTTCATTCGCTCGCGCGAGCAGGAAACACTGATTCGTGCAACCATCATGCGTGAGATCAACAACCGCGTCAATGTCTCGTGGCGTGACATCGAGCAGCGATACCAGCGCGATAGAAAGACGTTCAATCCGCCTCCGACAGCGGTGTTTCGACTGATTCGTGTTCCAAATTCCTCAGCCGAGGGGGTTGCGTTTGTCCGCGACTCCTTGGCGCGTGGCGAATCGTTTGATGTTGTTGCCGATGCGTCCGAATCGAACTACAAACCCGAGACCGGAGGCATTGATCGCTTCGAGTTCGAGGGCGAGTTTGCCGATGCCGCGTTCTTTGGCAGTGACGTGCTCAACAGCGTTGCACGCACTCTCTCGCCCGGTTCACACTCCGACGCGTTCGAACTTGGCAGCAGCACGGCGTGGCTCAAGCTCGTGGAGATCACCACACAGTCCATTTCACTGTACGACGCTCAACTCGTCATTCAGCAGCAACTTTTCACCGAGCGCCGCTCGCGTGAACTCGAACGATTTTTGAGTCGGCTTCAGCAGCGAGCGAGTTTCACCTCGCTCACAGACATGCGTGACCAGTTGTTCATTATTGCCGATCGCCGGTACGGTTCGCCGTCGGCGGGTCGCACACCATGAACGTGTTTGCGCTCTTGCGCAGGCTCGGTCGTGCTGGTCCGGACTCTGGCGCGCTCGGGCGAGCGGGTGAAGTTCTGGCTGCACAGTACATGCGGTCTCAGGGGTATCGCGTGCTTGGTCAGAACCTGCGTGTAACAGCCGGAGAAGCTGACCTTCTGTGTGAAGACCCCCGCACAAATGGCATTGTTCTTGTGGAGGTCAAGACGCGAAGGCGCGAGCAGGCCGCGCTCGATCGCCATGCGCCTGAGGTTGCGATCAACGCGCGCAAACGTGCCCGGCTACTGGCCATCGCGAAGACGATGCGCCGGTCCAATGCCTGGTTCAAGCGGCCGATGCGTATTGACGTCATCGCGATTGATTACATACAGGGACAGCCCGAGCCGCACATCCGACACCACGTCAACGCTGTTCAGGACCGGTGATCGCATCGCGCTCAGATCGCGAGTCGAGTCCGAAACGCTCAACGTCCTTTGGATTTCTGGTGCGACTTGGGCGTGACGTGAAAGGTGGCCGAGCTTCGCCCGACGCGCTTCTCGCCGAACTTCGGCAGAGTCTTGCCTTTGCGCTTCTCGCGTTTGCGCAAGACCGGAAGTGTCTGTACCACATCCAGGTCGATAGTGATGTTGAACTCTCCACCCGCGTCGAGAAGAGACTGGATGTCCTCGCGCGGTGTAATGCGATATTCCGCCGGTCCGAAGCACGGGCGAAGAAACCGATACTCGAGGTGCTTGCAGACAACGGTGTAGTCTCCGCCGCAGACTCCAAAGACGTACATGCCCCCTGCGATCTCGGAGTTGCCAAGCAGCGCCGCTCCGGCCATGGCGTTGTACCAGTTCTTGTTGAACCTCGTGAACGGCAGGGTTGCGGAAAACGTCTTGTCGTCGAGCCGTCGCATCCGAATACCGCTGCGAAAGGCATACGGCAGCCAGATCATCGAGCAGACGCGGTGCCAGAAGTTGTTGCGAGACGACAGCCGGCTCACGAACGCTTCGATGCGCTCAAAGAGTGTGCGTCGCTTCCTTGGCTTTTCTTCACGGCGACGCGAGGGGTTCCTGGCAAGCCCAGCCTCGCCGGATTCCTCGCCGGGTGGCGGGATGGAACTGACAAGACTCGGATCTGTGGCGCGGGTTGAACTCATCAGGATCGGCCGGTCCTTTCGGGCTGGGCATCATAGGAAGCGTCCCGGACGGGTTGTGAGTTACCCCGGCGGGTGCCCGAACCAGAAAGAAATGGACCTTTCGTTCGAGGCCGGTGGATTGGTGGACGGATCAGGTCAACAATCCCATCCCGGTGATCTGGGTCCGGCGTGATGGTCACGCTGGTCCGATCGGCTCTCCGCAGAAGCGGAAGCGTGGCCGGCGTCATGTCTGCCCGCGGGTCATGGCGCACAACTCAGGAGGACCACATGGTCCGGATTCGCATGCAGCGTTTCGGGCGTACACATCGCCCCTTCTTCCGTATTTGTGCCATCGATCAGCGTACCCGCCGCAACGGCGTGGTCATCGAGAGTCTCGGGTGGTACAACCCGATCGAACCCGATCCGTCAAAGCAGGTCGAACTCAATGCCGAGCGTGTTCAGCACTGGCTCGCCATGGGCGCCCAGCCCAGCGAGACGGTCGAAGACATGCTCGGTCGCCTCGACCTTCTGCCCGCCAAGCGCCGTGCGGACTGGGAGAAGCGTCGTGCGGCTGCCAAGTCGCGTGTGGTGGCCAAGAGCTCGCTCAAGCGAGCTGAGGCAGCCGTGGCGGAAATGGGCAAACTTGCCGGTACGGCCGGCGCGGATCTTTCGGGTCCGAAGAAGAAGGTCGCCGACGCGTTCAAGGCTGTTCAGGCAGCCGTGGCTGCTGCAAAGGTCGAAGCTGCCGACGCTGCTGCCAACGATGCTGAAAGTGCTCTGGCTTCGGCCCGCAGCATGGAAGAGGACTTCCAGACCAGGAAGAAGGCCGAGGAAGCAGCCGCTGCCGCTGCTGCCGCCGCTGCTGCTCCAGCGAGCGAGCCCAGCGAAGGCTGATCGCGATCTAAGGCTCACTCAGACCGAGTCCTCGACATACTTGAAGATTGTTCACACCAACCTCTCCGGGGGTTGGTTTTTTTACGGAGCGATCACGTCCGCCAGTGTGTCACCTGTTTGCACCACACGCTCAGCGACAGGAGGGCAAAGAGTCTCTGGCTGTGGTCGCGGCGGCGATGATCGTGCTCGCGCAGCCATCGCTGCACACATCCGCGATCGATCAGTCCTGAGTCGAGCCCGCCAAAGGGTTCGGGCCTGTCCAAGTGGTCGTACAGGCACTGACGCATGGAGCCGAAGTCGGACCTGAACCACGCGCCGATCGGGATGGCGAACCCTTGCTTCGGGCGATCGATGACCTCAGCAGGCAGGTGTCGTCGTGCAATGGCCCGCAGCAATCCCTTGCGTTCGCGGCCCGATGGTCCGCCCAGCACGCCGGCGGACAGAGGCAGCACGCTTGCAGCGAGGGTTCGATCGAGATACGGGCTGCGCACCTCGATCGGGCACGCCATGCTGGCAGTATCGGTCTTGCGCATGAGGTCGCCGGGCAAGTACACATTCAGGTCAAAATGCTGGGCGCCCTTGGGCTCTGTGCATGGCTCATCAACCGAATCCATTGTTACGCTGCGGCGCAGGAGCGCGTTCACGTCCGCTCTCTGCATGATTGCGACAAGTTCGCGGTATGAGCCGCAGCGTGAAGCGGCGAGAAGTCGTGCTGCCTTGTCGGCGCGCGACCGCGGATTCGAGCGATCGAGCACTGCGAGGGCTGCGGGGCTGAGGATGCGACTCATCAGCGACCACGGCTTGCCGAGATAGCGTGAAGCCCACTGCCTCTCGTACCCGAGAAACATTTCGTCGCCGCCATCGCCGCCCAGCGCGACGCCGCCCGCGATGGCACTGCTGGCCCAGTGCGCGGGCAAAAGCGAGGAATCGGCAAACGGAAGCCCGAGTTGCCCGATGAGGTTCACGAGATCGTGCGCTGGTGACGGGCAGACTTCGACCTCGATGTGTGCTGAGCCAATCGTCTGCGCTACAAGCCGGGCGTGGGCCGACTCGTCGAACTCTGCAGCGGGCATGCGCACGCACACGGTTTCGAGCCGATCGACATGTCGCCGGGCCATCATCGCGATGATCGATGAATCGACCCCGCCCGACAGGAAGCATGCCAGTGGCACATCGGCTTCGAGTCGCATCGCCACCGCCCGCTCGATCTCGGTTTCGATATGGTCGAGCAGGGCCGATCCAGTCCGGGGCAGAGTGTCCGGGCGGGGTGTGGCGTTCAGTTGCTGCGATCGGTGGCGTGTCGGATCTGCTCGCGGGCTGTCAAAGACGAGCACCTGTCCCGGCATGACCTCCTGAATATCCATCAGCCCCATGTGCCCGAGCCGGTATCCATCGGCGAGCCATCCGACCATGCCTTCTTCGCGGATATTCAGCCCGCCGGGGTGGAGGCACATCAGCCGGGCGAGTGCCGTTGCTGTGCTCGCAAACGCAAGCACTCCACTCTGGCAGCACCAGTAGAGCGGCTTTTCCCCGAACGCATCGCGTGCCAGGATCAGTTGCCCGTGCCTCCAGGCGGCGACGGCGTACATGCCTTCGCACCGCTCGAAGCACTGTGGCCCCCATTGTCGAAGGCCGTGGACAAGAACTTCCGTGTCGGAGTGGTCGGTCTGGAAGCGGCAGCCGAGCGCTTCGAGTTGGGCCCGCAGTGTTCGGTGGTTGTAGATGCAGCCGTTGAAGACGACGGCGGTCAGGTCCGCCCGGTCGATCCCCTCGTGGTCTCCGGCATCAAAGGAAGCGATGCCTTCGGGACGGTTGCCGATCGGGTCGGCGAGGACTCGATCGGGGTGCGTTGTCAGCGCCAGATCCGAAGTTTGGTTTCGTGCCAGAACCATTGGCTGGCGACCGCCGGAATGGTCGATGATGCTCAAGCGTCGATGCACCAGTGCGGCGTCGAGGGTCGAGCCGTTGTCGAGCACCATCCGGTCTCGAAAGCGCCCGGCCCCGTCGGGCCCGCGATGGACGTTCGACGCATCAAGGACATCGAGCCACGGCTCGGGAATGGAGATCCAAGCGGGGGGGGAGTTCCCCGGAGGATGGAGACGGATGATGCCGGCAAGGCCGCACATGGAGTGCAGCGTAGCGAGATCCTGTGCGTGCCACACGCCTGGTCGAACCCGGTCGAGTGATTTGGAGGCTGCATGGTCAAGTTTCGGGCGGCGTGGATGACCGCCCTTGCCATCTTCGCGACGTGCGCCGCGGCTGAAGCGACCGACACGGTCGAAGAACTCAAGGCGCGGATCGAAGCGCTCGAGCGTGAGCTGGCCGAGGCCAGGGCTTCGCTCGAGGCTTCGCTCGAGTCCTCGCTCGGGGCTGCCGCTGAAGCAGTCTCCGAGCCTGCGCTCGAGGCACCCCGGCAGGACGCCCGTGGTGAAGCACCGGCGGCCGATGCCCCGCTCGCGGATGGGCAGCGATTGCCACGGTTTCTCAAGGAGTGGAAGAGTTCGGTCGAGTTCGGGCTCAATGGGACCGAGGGCAACTCGAGTCGCCAGTCGCTTCGGCTTTCATTCAATACGGTCCGCCGGACGTCTGCCCACGAAACAGTTCTCAAGGGAGCCTATCGCCTGACGAGCGAGAACGGGCAGACGCGGCAGAACCAGTTGGTGCTCGATGCCCGGCAGGACTGGCTGACGCTCAAGCACGACAAGTGGCGGTACTTCGTCACCGCGCGCTACGAGCTCGACGAGTTCCAGGACTGGGACGCGCGGGTTTCGGGGTTTGGCGGCGTGGGGTTCGAACTGATCGGCACGGAGAAGACGTCGCTGCTCGGACGCGGAGGGTTTGGCGCGTCGCGGCGGATCGGGGTTGCCGATGACGAGGTGCGCAGCGAGGGGTTTCTTGCGGCGGATCTGTCGCACACGCTTTCGCCTCGCCAGACGCTGCGGGCGGGGGTCGAGTATCTGCCCGATACGGCGGAGCCGGGGACGTTCCGCCTCAACAGCGATGCGTCGTGGGAAGTGCGCATCGACCCGGCGGCCGAGTTGTACCTGCGGGTGGGCGTGGCCAACCGGTACGACTCGAAGCCCGGGGGCAATGCCCACGAGAGCGATGTCGATTACTTTGTCAATCTCGGCTGGTCGTTCTAAGGTTTCGGGCCGCACTGGAGGCCCGCACCGATGCCCACCACCACGATTGACGATCCGAAACCCAAAGACAAGTTCACGTTCGGCCTCTGGACCGTCGGCCACGCGGGGCGCGATCCATTCGGCGAGGCGACGCGGCCTGCGCTCGCGCCGGCCGAGATTGTCGATCTGCTCGGCGAGGTCGGCGGCGTGTGCGGCGTGAACTTTCACGACAATGACCTGGTGCCGATCGACGCGGGCCCCGACGAGGCGGCCACGATCAAGGCCGACTTCGCCGCTGCGCTCAAGCGCACGAAACTGCGCGTCTGCATGGCGACGACGAACCTGTTTTCCGATCCGGTCTTCAAGGATGGCGCGTTCACGAGCAACGACGCCGAGGTGCGGGCCTATGCGCTGGCCAAGACGATGGCGGCGATGGATCTGGGGGCCGAGTTTGGCGCGAAGATCTATGTCTTCTGGGGCGGGCGCGAGGGCGTCGAGACGGACGCAGCCAAGGACCCGATCGAGGCCGAGGGGCGTTTTCGCTCCGCGCTCGACTTTCTGTGCGCGTACTCGATCGACAAGGGCTACGACTATCGCTTCGCGCTCGAGGCCAAGCCCAACGAGCCGCGCGGGCACATGTATTTCCCGACGACGCACGCGTACCTGGCGCTGATCCCGACGCTCAGGCATGCGGAGATGGTCGGCGTGAACCCCGAGGTGGCGCACGAGCACATGGCGGGGCTGAACTTCACGCACGCGGTCGCGGCCGCGCTGGCGGCGGGCAAACTCTTTCACATCGATCTCAATGATCAACAGTTCGGGCGCTACGACCAGGACTTCCGTTTCGGCTCGGCCGACATCAAGAGCGCGTTCTTTCTGGTCAAGCTGCTCGAAGATTGCAAGTGGGACGGCTTTCGCCACTTCGACAGCCACGCGTATCGCACCAGCGATCGGGCCGACGTGATCGAGTTTGCCCGCGGCTCGATGCGGACGTACCTGATCCTGCGCGAGAAGGCCAGGCAGTGGAACGCTGACAGCCAGATCAAGTCGCTGCTGCGGCAGATCAACCGGCGCAGCGCCGATCTCGATGCGCTGTGCGACTTTTCTCCGAGCCACGCGGCGACGCTGGCGGCCATGACGTTCGATCGGGCCAGACTCGCGGCGCGGCCGCTGCCGTATGAGCGGCTCGACCAGCGGACGATGGAGATCCTGCTGGGGGTGTGAGACGGAGGCGGTCCGGGGGCCCGGGGCGGCAGGGGTGCCGGGGGTGAAGGCACGGGTCGGGGCGGCGCTGGGGGCGGGGTCGAGCATGCGGACGTGCCCGCTCCAGGAGGGGGGGTGGCAGCACCATCAGGCCGCGTGCGGGAAGGCTCGAGTGCCGTGACGGCGCTCTCCAATGGCGCGACTGGAGAGCGCAACGTCGCGCTCGGCGAGCAAAACGTCGCGCTCGGAGAACAAAACGTCGCGCTCGGAGAGCAAAACGTCGCGCTCGGAGAGCGCAACGTCGCGCTCGGCGAGCAAAACGTCGCGGTTGGAGAGCAAAACGTCGCGCTCGGCGAGCAAAACGTCGCGCTCGGCTCGTCCAGTCTCGCGCAGGAATCGCGCGAATGGGCCTTTTTGCCCCCGAGAACCGCGATGGACGTTGCGAAGCGACTGGTTGAGCCATGCTCATCCCGCCGGCGGCGGGGGCGGGTTCTCGGTGGGACTTCAAGCGGCTGGAAGCCGGTTCCGCGAAACCGGTCCGGCTGCCGGCCCGGGTCAAACGCACCCCAGGAAATCTTCACTATGCGGCGTGGCATCGGGTGTGTTCCGGTATACCGGCTGAGGGCTGGTTGCGGGCTGGCAGGGTTGTTCTGGGCGGTGCTCGCGGCGTTGCTGCTTGGCGTTAGTAAGATTAGGGGAGCAGAGAACCCGTCATGGGGCACCGGTGATGCTGAACAAGGACGGGCAAGCACGCTGAGGGTATGACGAACAGGAGCAGGAATCATGACAAGCACGAAGCAGGTACCAACGTCAGACGTGAGCGGCAGCGTGGCATGGATCCATCGCCTCTGGCGCGGTACTGCGATCGTCGCGTTCATAGTCCTTGGTGGACTGCCGGGCACTGCAGCAGCTCAGCCATGCAGCGAGTTGCAGGACCTCGGCACACTGGGCGGATCCAACTCAAACGCGCGCGGCATCTCGGCTGACGGCTCCGTGGTGGTTGGGTATTCGGCTACCGTGTCTGGCACCCAACACGCGTTTCGCTGGACGGCGGATGAAGGCATGCAGGACCTCGGCACAATGGGGGGTTCCAACTCATTCGCCTTTGGTGTCTCTGCGGACGGAGCTGTGGTGGTGGGGTACTCGGACTCAGAGTTGGGCCATCGTGCCTTTCGATGGACATCGGGCGGGGGCATGCAGGACCTGGGCACGTTGGGGGGCTCATGGGCGCGTGCATATGGCGTGTCGGCGGACGGATCTGTCGTGGTCGGAAGCTCCGTGACCGTGTGGAATCAGATCCGCGCCTTCCGCTGGACAGCTGGCGGGGGAATGGAGAACTTGGGCGCACCTGAGATTAATGGAGGCGAACGCACGGAGGCGTTCGCTGTCTCAGCGGATGGATATATTGTCGTCGGGCAATGGTGGAGGGGCTCAGCGGACATTCATGTACTCGACTACCGCCCCGTCCGCTGGACGGTGGGCGGAGGCATGCAGGACCTGGGCACGTTGGGAAGCTTGCTCTCGGGCGCATATGGCGTGTCGGCGGACGGATCCGTGGTGGTTGGGTACTCGTATAGAGCCTTTCGCTGGACAGCCGGCGGAGGAATGCAGGATCTCGGCACGTTAGAGGGGGGATTTGGTTCAGGGGCAGATGGTGTCTCGGGGGACGGATCTGTGGTGGTTGGATACTCTGACTCCGCTTTCGGCCAACGAGCCTTTCGCTGGACTGAGGGCGGAGGAATGCAGAACCTCGGCACTTTGGGGGGCTCTTTCTCTCGAGCGTATGGTGTTTCAGCGGACGGATCGGTGGTCGTAGGGTCCGCTACAAACGCGGCCGGACAGACCCGCGCGTTTCGGTGGAGTAATCCAATAGATACCGACGGCGACGGCATTCCCGATGACTGGGAATGCAACGGCGTGCCGTATGTGGACGCGAACGGCAACTGCCAGCGCTATCCACTGCCCGGTGCCGACCCGATGCGCAAGGACCTCTTCGTCGAAGTTGACGCGATGGCTGGAATGTCATTCACCCAGGCGGCGGCCAATCTGGTCATTGATGCCTTCGCGAACGCACCGGTGGCCAACCCGGTCGGCCCCGACGGGATTACGCTGCACATCCTTCGCGACGGAACAAACCTTCCTCGCGTCAGCGTCTGGCAGACCCTTCCGCCTAAACACTGCTGGCCTGTGGATTTCTTCGCATTCCGCAACAGCAACGAAGGATTCGGGACGGACAGCGAACGGAGCGACCCGAATGCGACAGCCATGCTGGGTGCCAAAGCAATGGTCTACCGCTACTGCATCGTCGCGGATGGTGCCGGGCCTGATGACATCGCCGGCTGCGGCGAAATCGGGGGCGACAACTTTGTGATCTTTCTCGGCGGGGTGACCGACGACGAGACGCAGGCCGCGGTGTTCATGCACGAACTCGGACACAACCTGGGACTCGATCACGGCGGCAACGATGGAATCGACGGAAAACCCAACTACCCGAGCATCATGAACTATGTCATGAGTTATCGTTTTGCGTGGAACTCGGCATTCTGGACACTCGATTACTCGCGCGCCGGCAACGAATCGCTTCGAGACCTCCATGAGTCCACTCTCGATGAGACGGTGGGAATCGGCTTGCCCGCGGGCATCTACCGTGACTTCTGGATGCCGTTCGGGTTCAATGTTGATCTTGGTGACGGTGATATAGTTCGTGGTCTGTCCCATGTCCGGCTGAATGGCTCGCTGGTGGACTACGGCGACACCAGCGGGAGCGGAATGCTCGACGGCATCTTCAGCACCTCCGTCGCGCAAGACCTCAACTACCACGCGAACCCTCCGCCGGATTTTTCTCTTCCCACGACCCCCTCACCGGGCCAACCACTTTACGCCTGGAACGATTGGGCGAACATCAGGCTTGCAACTAAGGCCGCGCGCGGGCCCGCAGCACCGGCGGTCTCGTATCCGGCGGATGAGCTGACCCATTCGGCCCGGACGTGGATCGATCAGAACTTCCCGCCCCCGCCCGCGCTGTGCCCCGCCGATCTCAATGGCGACGGCATCCTCGACTTCTTCGACGTGCAGTTGTTCCTGAGCCTGTACGCTGCGGGCAATCTTGCAGCCGACTTCACGGGCGATGGCACGCTTGACTTCTTTGATGTTCAGGCGTTTCTCAATCTCTATGCGGCGGGGTGTCCGTGAGGGCTGCGGGCCTTGCTGCTTGCCCATCTTGACGCGGTTTTTTCGGGTTTGGGTGTGTTGCCGGGGCTGATTTCCGGCGTGCGGAGTGGGCGGGCGCGGTTCTTGCTTTGCATGGCCAAGATCGGTGGTTCGTGTCGTGAGAAGTGGCTGCCACCCAGGCATTCGCGAGGGTACCCGGCCCTCAGCGGTATCCTCGCCACACAAAGCCGTGGCTAGGACACCCGGTACCTGGTGGGCGCGGGCCTGAGCGTTCAGAAATATTTTTCACACTGTTGCGAGATTTTCGCCCGTGCGCGCAGAGGCGGTGTGGAGCCATGCTGCGCTGGCGGTAGGGCCCATGTTTCCAGTCTGAGCGTCCGTACCCGCGTGCAGAAAGCGAGCGGCCCGGTCGGTCTTCCTCCGCAAGTGCCGGAGAAGGGATTTCAATGAAAGCGACCTTCAGCAACACGCGTTTCAATCTTGTCTTGAACAACCCCGTCTTGATCAACCTCCGAAGTGTGCTGGCGGCGGCGTTCGTGGGCATCGCGGCGATGGGGGCCGGGGCGGGCCAGTGTGATGTGGCCGATCTGTTCGGGCAGGAGCGGCAGTTCGGCACCGGCAATACTCCGAAGTCTGTAGCAATCGGTGATCTCGATGGTGACGGCATCCCGGATCTGGTCGTCGCAAACCTGCACTCGGCGACAGTGAGTGTGCTGCTGGGCGTGGGTGATGGCACCTACCTGCCGCGCTGGGACTTTGGCGCCGGCCTGCGTCCGGTCTCCGTGGCGCTCGGGGACCTCAACGGCAATGGCATACTCGACATCGTCGTGACGAACGAAGACTCGGATACCGTGAGCGTGCTGCTGGGCGATGGCGACGGCAGATTTGGAGTCCGCCAGCCCTATGCCACCGGCGTGATTCCTGATTCTGTGGCGATCGCTGATCTCAATGGCGACGGGATTCCTGACCTGGCCGTGACCAATATGGCGTCTGACAGCGTCAGCGTGCTGCTGGGCGATGGGGATGGAAGCTTCGGGCAGCACCACGAGGTCAACGTCTTCATGTTTCCTTATGCGATCGTGATCGCCGATCTCGATGGTGACGGCATTGCAGACTTTGTCATCGCGAACCGCGAACATAAATCCGTCAGTGTGCGACTGGGCAATGGCGACGGGACCTTCCGTGCGGGAGGAACATATTTTACAGACCTCTGGCCCAACTCTATTGCGATCGGTGATCTCAATGGCAATGGCATTCCCGATCTTGCGGTTGCCAATCTGGACGGCGATACGGTGAGCATCCTGCCTGGTCAAGGAGATGGCACCTTTGGTACCCGCCAGAACTACGCTGCGGGCGCAGCTCCAAACTCCGTGGTGATCGGTGATTTCGACGGTGACGGGATTCCTGATCTTGCGGTTGCGAATAACGCCACCAGCACCCGAACTGTGCGCGTGCTGCGTGGCCATGGCGATGGCACCTTCGGGACCAGTCAGGTGTTCGCGGCCGTCAGTGGCCCCGGCGGACTTGTGATCGGTGATCTTGACGGCGATGGTAAACCCGATCTTGCGTTCGTGAATTCGAACTCCACGGTCGGCGTGCTGCTCAATCGCTGCGGCATCTTCTGCCGGGCGAGTTTGTATGCTGCTGATGAGCAGTTCGAGGCCGGGGCTGTGGCCCGCTTCGTCGCGGCCGGCGATTTCAATGGTGACGGCGTGCCCGATCTGGTCGTGGCCAACGATGGGACAAGTCCATCGCCCGGGAGCACGGTGAGCGTGCTGCTGGGTCTTGGTGACGGGACATTCGGCCCGAAGCAGCAGTTCGGCACGGGTCAGAATCCAAACTATGTGGCGGTCGGAGATCTCGACGGCGACGGCATCGCGGACCTTGCCGTGGTCAACAGAACCTCAAACACCGTCAGCGTGCTGCTGGGGCTTGGTGACGGGAGGTTCTGGCCCCATCAGGAATATGTGGTGGGCAGTCTGCCCATGTCTGTTGCGATCGGGGATGTCAACAGCGACGGGACGCCTGATCTTGTTGTGGCCAACGCCACCTCAAACTCGGTCAGCGTGCTGCTGGGGTTGGGAGATGGCACCTTCATGCCCAGACAGGACTTCGCGACCGCTTTGCGGCCTCAGTCCGTCGTGATCGGTGATGTCAACAGCGATGGGATTCCCGATCTGGTCAGCGCGAATACCAACATGCACTCGGTCAGCGTGCTGCTGGGCCATGGCGACGGGACGTTCATGCCGCGGCAGGATGTTTCGGTCGGTGGCCCGCCTTCGCATCTGGCGATCGGTGATATCAATGGCGACGGGATTCCCGATCTGGTCACGGCAAACGGGTCCGTGAACACGGTCAGCGTCTTGTCGGGCGTGGGGAATGGGACGTTCATGCCCAGTCAGGATCTTCGCACGGGCCTCTTTCCTCGCTCTGTGGCCATCGCCGACCTCGACGGCGACGGGAAGGCTGACCTGGCAGTGGTCAACGCTGGCTCTGACTCGGTCCTCGTGATCCTCGGTAACGGTGACGGCACATTCGGACTGCGCAGGCAGTACGCCACCGGTTTCAATCCTGACTCTGTGGCGATCAGCGACCTCGACGGTAATGGACAGCTTGACCTCGTCGTCGGCAATCCGGGCACAACCGCTCAGCCGGGGAGCACCGTAAGCGTGCTGCTCAACCGGTGCGGCAACTCGGGGCCGTCCTGCCCGGTCGGGTTGGGCTTCGAGAGCGATCAGCGCTTCGCTGTGGGCAGCCGGCCACGATCGGTGGCGATCGGCGATGTCAACGGCGACGGGATTCCCGATCTGGCGGTGGCCAACTCCAACGCTTCTTCGGTCAGTGTCCTGCTGGGCCTTGGCGACGGGACCTTCGGGCCGCGACAGGACCTGATCGCTGGCGGCAGTCCGTGGTCCGTGGCAATCGGTGACCTCAATAGCGATGGGATTTCCGATCTCGCGGTGGCCAACGACGGACCCGGCACGGTCAGCGTGCTGCTGGGCAACGGCGACGGGACATTTCAGGAGCGGCAGATCCACGCGACCGGTCCCGGCCCGCGATCGGTGGCGATCGGCGACCTCGACAGCGATGGGATTCCAGATCTGGTCGTCGCGAGTCGGTTGTCAAACTCCGTCGGCGTGCTGATGGGCCATGGCGACGGGACATTCATCACGCGGCAGGACTTCGCAACCGGCAACAACCCATGGTCCGTCGTGATCGCCGACCTCAATGGCGATGGGATTCCCGATTTGGTCACGGCGAATCTCAATGCCAGCAACGTCAGTGTGCTGCTGGGCCTCGGTGACGGGACCTTCATGCCCAGGCAGAACTTCGCGGTCGGCGGTCCGCCCTTGCAGGTGGCCGTCGGTGATCTCAATGGCGACGGGATTCCCGATCTGGTCACCGCCATCGGAAGCATGAATGTCGTGAGCGTGCGGCTGGGCAACGGCAACGGAACATTTGCACCCTGGCAGCATGTGCCCACCGGCAACAGTCCGAGGTCGGTGGCGATCGGCGACCTCGACGGCGACGGGATTCCCGATCTGGCCGTCAGCAACTGGGGCTCAAACTCCGTTGGTGTGCTGCTGGGCGTGGGTGATGGCACCTTCGAGCCGAAGGAGAGTTTCTTGACGGGCAGCGATCCATCATTCGTGGCGATCGGCGATCTCGATGGCAACGGAAAACGCGATCTGGTCGTCACGAACCACGGGGCCAGTTCGGTCAGCGTGCTGCTGAACCAGTGCACGCCGCCGCCGCCGGTGTGCCTGGCCGATCTGACCGGCGACAGCATTCTCGACTTCTTCGATGTGCAGATGTTCTTGAGCCTGTACGCTGCGGGCAACCTTGCAGCCGACTTCACGGGCGATGGCACGCTGGACTTCTTCGATGTGCAGGCGTTTCTCAATCTCTATGCGGCGGGGTGTCCGTGAGCGGGGCTGTGGCGTTGTGGTGATTGGGGGACGGAGCAGGAGTTGATCGGTGGTGGGCTGCAGGATGCTGCACCGTCAATGAAGCAGGGACTCAGAGCATGCTCATGCCCGAGGCGGCTGGGGCTGAAGTATGAAAATCAGGATTGGGGGTTGCGGACCGGGCATTTTCCTGTATGATGGGCCGGCCCTGGTCACGGTGCGGCTGGGGGTTCGTTCGTGGGGTCCGTTCCTACTGGAGGCTTCCTGCATGCGTGGTGCGAAAATGGCGAGTGCGTTGGTGTCGTCGAATCGGGCTGGGGTGCTGAAGTCGGTGGTCTTGGCGTGCGTGCTGGGCACGGCGTTTGGCGTGCCGACGGCAAGGGCGGGGGATGAGTGCGAACCTCGGTGGTCGGCTCTGACCGGGCCAGGCGGCACCGGGGTGAGTGACCCGTCCGGCAGCAGTTTCGTCCGTGCTCTGGCAGTGTTCGACGACGGCGGGGGGGCGGCGCTGTATGCCGGAGGCTTCTTCAGCACCGCCGGTGGTGTGACGGTGAACGGGATCGCCCGCTGGGACGGCGCGTCATGGTCCCCGCTCGGGTCGGGAATCGCGGGAGAATTTCTTCCAACTGTTTGGGCGCTGACGGTCTTCGACGACGGCACGGGGCCGGCGCTATACGCCGGGGGGAGCGACTTCACCACCGCCGGTGGCGTGACGGTGAACAACATTGCTCGGTGGGACGGTTCGGCGTGGTCGGCCCTGACCGGTCCTGGCGGCACGGGGGTGGACTTCACGGTCGCTGCCCTGACGGTGTTCGACGACGGCTCGGGGCCTGCGCTGTACGTCGGGGGCAACTTTACCAGCGCTGGAGGCGTGACGGTGAACCGGATCGCCCGTTGGAACGGCTCGGCGTGGTCGGGACTGACCGGCCCGGGCGGAACGGGTGTGAACGGCACAGTCTGGAGCCTGACGGTGTTCGACGATGGCTCCGGGGGCGGGCCAGCGCTGTACGCAGGTGGTGTTTTTACCACAGCGGGTGGCGTGACGGTGAACCGGATCGCGCGCTGGGACGGTTCGGCGTGGTCGGCGCTGACCGGTTCGGGCGGCACGGGGGTGGGTAGCTGGGTCAATGCCATGGCGGTGTTTGATGACGGCACGGGGTCCGCGCTGTACGCTGGTGGCATATTCATCACCGCTGGCGGCGTGACGGTGAACCGGATTGCCCGCTGGGATGGTTCGGTGTGGTCGCCGCTGACCGTTCCGGGTGGCACGGGGGTGAACGGCCAGATCAGTGCCCTGAGGGTGTTCGACGACGGCACTGGGCCAGCTCTGTACGCCGGGGGATACTTCGACACCGCTGGCGGCCTGACGGTGAACCGGGTTGCCCGCTGGGACGGTTCGACGTGGTCGACCCTGACCGGCCCGGGTGGCACGGGGGTGATGAGTCCCGGTGGGGTCCTTGCGCTGATGGCGTTCGATCACGGTATTGGGGCGGGTCCGGCGCTGTACGCCGGGGGCGACTTCACCACCGCTGGCGGCGTGACGGCGAACGGGATCGCCAAGTGGCAGGGCTGTGCGGTGACGCCGCCGCCGTGTCTGGCGGACATCAACGGCGATGGCGTCCTCGACTTCTTCGATGTGCAGATGTTCTTGAGCCTGTACGCGAGTGGCAACCTCGCCGCGGACTTCACAGGCGATGGCACGCTGGACTTCTTTGATGTTCAGGCGTTTCTCAATCTCTACGCGGCGGGGTGTCCGTGAGCGGGGCTGTGGCGTTGTGGTGATCGGGGGACGGAGCAGGAGTTGATCGGCCTGGGTTACATCACTTTTGGAGGTTTCTGACATGCGTGGTGCGAAATTGGCGAGTGCGTTGGTGTCGTCGAATCGGGCTGAGGTGCTGAGGTCGGTGGTTTTGGCGGGCGTGCTGGGCACGGCGTTTGGGGTTCCGACGGCAAGGGCTGGGGATACATGCCAGCCGCACTGGAGGGCTCTGGAAGCGCCGGGCGGTGTGGGTGTGAACAACCGTGTCACGACGATGAGCGTGTATGACGACGGCACGGGACCTGCGCTCTATGCGGGGGGCGAGTTCTGGTTCGCGGGCTGCTGCGATGGAGGCGGATTGACGGTCAATCGCATCGCGCGCTGGAATGGGAGCGGATGGTCGACGCTGTCAGGCCCGAATGGTGTGGGCATCACGAGTCTCGGCTCGGTGTGGAGCACGGCGGTGTTCGACGACGGCTCGGGGCCGGCGCTGTACGCCGGAGGCACTTACTCTGCCGCAGGAGGAGTCACGGTCAATAACATCGCGCGCTGGAACGGCAGCGCATGGTCGGCACTGTCAGGCCCGAGCGGCACAGGCGTGAATGGCTGGGTCTTTTCTCTGGCCGAGTTCGACGACGGATCGGGGCCCGCGCTCTATGCTGCGGGCGGTTTTACCACGGCGGGTGGAGTGACGGTCAACCGCATTGCCAAGTGGGACGGCAGCGCGTGGTCGGCGCTGGTTCACGCTGGCGGAGTGGGTCACGGCTCTCAATGCAATGCTCTGGCGGTGTTTGACGACGGCTCCGGCCCGGCATTGTACATCGGAAACACCAACGGCCTTGTCCGCTGGGACGGCAGCAGCATGTCCACTCCTGCAGGCCCGAACGGACTTGGAGTTGGCGGCTGGGTCTTGGCCCTGGAAGTTTTCGACGACGGCTCAGGCCCCGCGCTCTATGCGTCGGGCAACTTTGCCAACGCTGGAGGCATGACGGTCAACAACATCGCACGCTGGGACGGCAGTGTCTGGTCGGCATTGTCAGGCCCCGGTGGCGTGGGCATCGACGGCCCCCTCGTGACCGCTCTGGGTTCATTCGATGATGGTTCAGGTCCGGCGCTCTATGCGGGGGGCGCATTCAGCACCGCTGGCGGGGTGACAGTCAACAACATCGCGCGCTGGGACGGGAGCGTGTGGTCGGCACTGGCAAGCCCCGGCAGTGTGGGTGTGAGCGACCAGATTCATGCCTTGACTGTGTTTGATGATGGCACCAGGGACGGGCCAGCGTTGTTTGCCGGTGGATACCACTGGCAAATTGGAGACACAACAGTTTTCAATATCTCGAAGTGGCAGGGCTGTGCGGTGACGCCGCCGCCGTGTCTGGCGGACATCAACGGCGATGGCACCCTCGACTTCTTTGATGTGCAGTTGTTCCTGAGCCTGTACGCTGCGGGTAACCTTGCAACCGATTTCACGGGCGATGGCACGCTTGATTTCTTCGATGTGCAGGCGTTTCTCAACCTCTATGCGGCGGGGTGTCCTTGAGCGGGGTTGTGGCGTTGTGGTGATCGGGGGACGGAGCAGGAGTTGATCGGCGTGGGCTACATCACTTTTGGAGGTTTCTGACATGCGTGGTGCGAAAATGGCGAGTGCGTTGGTGTCGTCGAATCGGGCTGAGGTGCTGAAGTCGGTGGTTTTGGCGTGCGTGCTGGGCACGGCGTTTGGTGTGCCGACGGCCCGGGCGGGGGATACATGCCAGCCGCACTGGCAGGTGCTGGCCGGTCCGAATGGCGTGGGTGTGAACAACTGGGCCAATGTCCCGCTGATCTATTCCCAGGCGGTTTATGACGACGGCAAAGGAGGCGGGCCTGCTCTGTATGCAGCGGGATGGATGGAAACTGCCGGGGGCGTCACGGTCAGCGACGTTGCACGCTGGGATGGCAGCGCCTGGTCGGCGCTTGCTGGCCCGGGCGGCCTCATCATGTTCGGCTCAGGCTCCGTGACGAATCTCATCGCGTTCAACGATGGTTCTGGACCGGCCCTGTATGCATCGGGCTTCTTCAGCAGTATTGGGGGAATGACGGTCAATGGCATCGCTCGTTGGGATGGCACCACATGGTCGGCTCTGTCGGGTCCGGGCGGTGTGGGAGTTGGCCCCGCAGGAACGGGAGATGTCCGTGCCTTTGCGGTCTTTGACGATGGCTCGGGTCCAGCCCTGTACGTCGGGGGCAACTTTACCAGCATCGCAGGATATCCGGCCACCACCATCGCTCGCTGGGATGGCAGTACATGGTCGGGTCCGGCAACGGGCACCAATGGCACGATCTGGGCTTTGACATCTTTCGACGACGGCGCGGGGCCCGCGCTGTACGCCGGAGGCTCGTTCATCACTGCCGGGGGCGTGACGGTCAACAATATCGCCAAGTGGAACGGGAGTTCGTGGTCGGCGCTGGCGGGTCCGAGCGGGGTTGGTGTCGGCGGAAACCCTCAAACTGTCAAGAGCCTGACAGTCTTCGATGATGGTTCAGGGCCTGCGCTTTACGCAGGGGGCGGGTTCGCCACGGCCGGTGGCGTGACGGTCAACCGTGTCGCCAAGTGGAATGGGAGTTCGTGGTCGGCACTGGCCGGTCCGAGCGGCACAGGAACGGGCCCTTCAGGTTTCTTAAACGTCGAAGCACTCTCTGTCTTCGATGACGGGTCCGGCTCAGCCCTGTACGTCGGGGGCCAGTACACGACGGCCGGAGGGGTGGTGGTCAATGGCATCGCACGGTGGAATGGCAGCGCGTGGTCAGGGCTGGCCAGCCCGGGCGGCATGGGCATCGCCGGTACATGTTGTCCAACTGTCTTTGACCTGACGCCCCACGATGACGGATCTGGCCCGGCCCTGTTCGTCGGAGGCAGCTTTTTAACAGTCGGCGGCCTGACGGCGAACGGCGCTGCCAAGTGGCAGGGTTGCGCGGTGTCGCCGCCGCCGTGTCTGGCGGACATCAACGGCGATGGCACCCTCGACTTCTTTGATGTGCAGTTGTTCCTGAGCCTGTACGCTGCGGGTAACTTTGCAGCCGACTTCACGGGCGATGGCACGCTGGACTTCTTTGATGTTCAGGCGTTTCTCAATCTCTATGCGGCGGGGTGTCCTTGAACCTTGCGGAGTCTTCTGCGATCAACCTGTCAGGTGGATGAAACATTCGTATTGGGTATGTGTGGCATGGGGGGCATGCGCCATGGTGTGGGCGCGATTTGTGCGACTTGATTCGATCAGCGAGGCTGGTTAATCTGGGCGTCTCATTGACTTGGAGTCTCGTCACGGGCAACCGGCTGCGTAGTGATTGAGGAATGCCTGCACATCGAAGAAGTCGAGGAGCCCATCGCCGTTCAGGTCGGCCAGTAGGTTCCCATTGGAGTAGAAGTTGAGGAACAACTGCACATCGAAGAAGTCGAGGGTGCCATAGGGCACGGCGAGATCGGCGGGATTGCAGGACGCTTCAAATCGGATAACAGCCAGAAAACCGGTGTCGAGGGTGTACATGCCACCTGCGAGCGCTGCGGTGCTGGCATCGGGCTGGCCGATCGAGCCGATGAGTTCGAAGGAGCCACCTGTGAGGCGTGAGGCACCGGCGTCGATGCTTGCGTAGTCGATGAGGAAGGGTTGAGCAGCGGCGGTGGTGGCGGTCAGGGCAAGCACAGTGGCACTACACAGGGCGAGCGCGAAACGCATAGGGCGGTCCTTTCGGTTCGTTCAGTGGCCGATCCGGGCGGTGCCGAACTCGGCGGTGATGGTGCAGGGCACGGCGATGGTCAGGCTTCCTGGGTACGAGCCGCCGAGGACATGGATGGTGATCCCGTCGTTCTGAGGCGGGAGGGCGGCGACAGCGGCGCTAACCGTGCGAAACGGGTTGCCCGCGAGGCCGTTCGACGCGCCTGGCCATGCGGAGTTGACCCACAGACCCGAATCTTCGAGGGTGGTCACGCTGCCGATGCCGGCGGCGTAGCCCTGCTGGAGATGGGCGATGTCTGAGGCGCTCGGTGCCTGCATGCCATCGGCGCTCGAGACGGTCGGGCGCATGATGTGCGGCCCACCGGGTCCTTCGTCATGAATCAGCCCGAGGCTGTGCCCGACTTCGTGGGCCGCGACGAGCATGAGGCTGACGCCGGGGTTTCCGACATCCTGTTCGTAGAGTTCGGCATCATCGAAGTGGACGTTGCCCGCGAAGGACTCGGACATGGGATTGACGCAGACCGAGGCCGCGCCGGGCGGGAAGCCTGCGTGGGCCACCGTTCCGCCCGGTCCATCGAAGGCGCACTCGGCCACGCCGCACTCGGCAGCCTCGATCGCGCAGTGGTCGCCCGTGGCCCAGCGGAAGTCGATGGACCGGTTCCAGTTGGGCGCGGCGATCTCGACGAAGTGGATCTGCACGACGCTGGCCCAGGTCGCGAGCACGAAGATGTACGCATCGCGCTGCTGGGCTGCGGGCAGATCATTCGAGTAGTTCTCGATGTGCCAGTAGAGGGTGGTCGCGTTGGCCCCCGGTCCATCCCAGCCGTCGTTGATCATCCCCCCGCCGCGCTGGACCGGACCGGCAGGCTCGACGGGGCAGGTGTACCAGACGATGGGTTCGGGCGGGACAGCGCCCAGGCCAAGTGCCGCGAGCGTTGAAACCAGTGTCAGCATGTGTCAGTCCTCCGGGTCAGGGTGCATTGCGACCGGGTGCAGTGGACGCGGGTGCTATTGCAGCGAGACGAGTACGAGCACAAGGCCAGTCTGTCCGCAGGGCAGCGCGGTCATGGCTTTGCCGAGGATCGCGCCGGGGGCGGGCAGACCAGCGCGCATGGCGTGACCGGGCGTTGTCGCGGTAGTCAGCAGATCGCCGATGGCGATGGGTGCCTCGGTCGCGTCGCACAGCACCCAGACGCGGCCAGACAGGGCGATTGCGGGGGCCTCTTCGAGGCCGGGCAGGTTGCCCATGATGGTGCCCGCGGCGAGCCCGCCCGCGCCGCTGACGACACCGGCCACGCGCGTGGAGCGCGGCCCGGTCGAGACGCGCAGATGCCCGGGCCGATCGGGATCAATCTCCATCACCGTGCCCGGCTCGATGGGCGAGTCGTGGGCAGTGGGAAAGCGCTCGGCCAGATCGGCACCGGTGACTTCGAGCACGCTGACGCGCGCGATGCCCGCGACGTGCAGCGGCACCTGCGGATCGGCTGTGCCGACACCAACCCGCCCGCCCGCTGGGACGATGACGTGGCCGCTGGCGCCCAGCGTGAAACGCGTCACGTTCTGGGCATAATTCGGGTTGGACCCGTAGACAAAATGCAATGCGCTACCCACCCCCGTCGTTCCGCGCACGATCGTCCACTTGTCGTTGAAGGTCCCGCCTGAGACTTCGCCAAGCGCGATCCCTGAACCGAGCGAACCGCCGGGGCTGCTGTACAGCCCGAGGATGGCATCTTGCGATTCGATGATGAGGTCTTCATTGGTCAGGGCCGACGCGCCGAGGTTACTTGCGCCTTGCAGATGCAGGAGGGCGAGCGGCTCGAGTTCGCCGCCCAGCCCGATGCGCCCGTTGTCGAGGATCTTCATATGCGTGCTGTTCGGGCCTGAGACAAACAGCCCCGGCGAACCGACCAGCGGCTTGCTGTAGCGCAGCGACGCGACGAGCGAGCCGTCATCGAAGCGGATCTCCCCGTGGGTGGTGTTGTTTGAGCCCGACGGGTTGCGCAGCGTGATGTGCGGCCCGGCGGGGTTCTGCTGACTGAGCAGAAGGATGTTGGCGTCGGTACTTCGCAGGGTCAGCAGTTCGCTGGCAAATGTGCCGCCCAGCCCAACGCGCCCCTGATCATCGACATAGATACCGCGTGTTGCACCTGAGCGCGGCGTGGCGGTGAGTTTGTGACGTGGCGTAAGGGTGGTGGCGCCGACCTGCACTTCGAGCCATCGATCGGTGCTGGCCAGGGCCAGCGTGCCAAAGTCAAGATCGACCGCAAACAGACCCTGCGTGACGACAACGGCCGGAAGGGACTGCGTGGCCAGAGGCGAGCCGCCCTGCGCGGCGGCGTAGAGGCGGAAGGTCATGGCGTAGGTGCCCGAGACCAGCACACCCGAGTTCTTGAGAGCGCCCTGATAGGTGAAAGCGGTGTCACTGGCGCGGGCGGGCAGCACGGCGGCGACGGCGAGCGAGAAGAACAGCGCGAGGCGTGCGAGATGGTTCATGGCGGGCTCCTGCACATAGGCGCGAAGCGGCCTGGCCTCGACGACGGGCCAGCGCTCGGCTCCGGACAGGAAGTCATCCGAAATCTTCGGCCTGCGCGGTCCACTGTGCTGCGAAATAACGGACTGATGGTGTGCGTTGGGGTACCGATCGGTGCTGGAACTGGACAAGGGGCTTGCATGATCGCGGTCAGGATGTCACAATGGACAGGCGTGTCTGAAGCGGATTCCAACCCGGGACGTAGTTCCTGTTTCGATGGAGACGGGCAGTTGGCGGCTGATCTGCTCCCGCAGGTTTATGAGGAACTGCGGCGGCTGGCGGCGTCGAAACTCAGTCGGCTACCGCCGGGTCAGACGCTGGGCCCCACGGCGCTCGTACACGAGGCGTTCATGCGGCTCGTCCGTGAGCAGGACTCTGGCTGGAACGGGCGCGGGCACTTCTTCGGCGCCGCGGCCCGCGCGATGCGTGATATCCTGGTCGATCAGGCGCGCCGCAAGAGCGCGGTTAAACACGGCGGGGGTATGCAGCGCCTTGAACTAAAGACGGCGGATCTGACCGATTCCAAAGGGCAAGATCCTGATGATGAGATCCTGCTCATCGATATGGTGCTGACGCGTTTCGCGGGCGAGTTTCCGCGCCAGGCCGAGATTGTGATGCTGCGCAGCTTCGGGGGGCTGAGCCTCGAAGAGATCGCCGCAGCGACGGGTCTGGGGCTTTCGACGGTGAAGCGTGACTGGCGTCTGGCGGCGGCGTGGCTGCGGCGCGAGATTGAACGGACGGGCCATGTCTGAACGTTGTGAGCGGATTGCGATGCTGTTTTCGAGGGCAGTCGAAATCGATCACGATGAGCGTGATGCGTTTTTGTCAAGTGCGTGCAACGGCGATGCGGCATTGCGGACCGAGGTTGAGCAGTTAATCGAGGCCGATCGCGGTGTGACGGAGGATTTTCTGTTGCCACCGCTGCGGATTGCGGCGGGGGTTGAGTTGAAGGCGGGCGCGATCGTCGGCGGGCGTTACCGGCTGATGGAACAGATCGGGCAGGGCTCCTGGGGCATCGTGTGGAGTGCCGAGCAGGACAGGCCGGTGCAGCGGACGGTGGCGATCAAGTTTTTGCGGTGGTGTGACGGAAGCGACATGATGCTCAAGCGTTTCGCGGGCGAAATGCAGTCACTGGCGCGACTCGATCATCCGGGGCTTGCGCGCGTGCTCGATGCGGGTTCGACGCGCCGTGGCCGACCATATTTCGTGATGGAGTTCATTGAGGGCTGTGCGCTGCACACCTACTGCGATCTGCATCGACTGAGTGTGCGCGAGCGGCTGAAGTTGATCGTGTCGGCCTGCGAAGCGGTGCACCACTCGCACACACGCGGCGTGATCCACCGCGACCTCAAGCCCACCAACATGCTCGTTGACGGTGACGGGCGAGTGCGCATCATCGACTTCGGCATCGCGCGTCTGATCGACGCGCAGTGCGTGCCCGAGGCCTGGCCCACGCGCGACGGGCAGGTGCTCGGCACGCCCGAGTTCATGAGTCCTGAGCAGGTATGCGGCGACGCGGACATCGACCCGAGGGTCGATGTGTATGCGCTGGGTGCAGTGATGCATTACCTTCTGAGCGGGGTGCTGGCGCGGCGTGCCGGGGCACATGAAGCCGATGATGCAGCGCTGAGGCACGAACGGGCTTCGGTGCTGGTGCTGCGTGAGCAGGGTGAGCAATCGGATGCGTTGCAGCGGCGTGCCGAGGCGAGGCGCTGCTCTCCTGCGGGCTTGTCGCGGCAGCTGCGAGGGGATCTGGATGCCATCATCACGTGCGCCATGGCAAGCCAGCGCGGAGCACGCTACGGATCGGCCCTTGAGCTGGCGGCCGATATCAGACGGCACCTTGACAAGGTGCCCATTGTCGCGAGGAAGCCGGGGCCTGTGTATGGCCTGACGCGGTGGGCCGACCGCAACCGGGTGCTGATGGCCAGCGGGGTCACGCTTGCGTGTGTGCTGATCGGCACGACCATGGTGCTGGGGGTGCAGCAGGGGCGACTGCTCGAGGCCGGCCGTCTGGCCACGAGCCGCGCGCAGGAGGCCGAGCGAGAGCGGGCATCGTCGCAGGCGGCACAGTTCTTTCTGCAGGAGATGCTTTCTCGCGTGGCATCCATGAGCCCCAACGGTCTCAACGTCCGAATGCTTGACGTTCTCGAAGAGGCATCGTCGAGGCTTGAGACGGGTGCGCTGGCTGATGAGCCCGACATTCGCGCACAGGTGCGGCGCATCGTCGGCCGGGCGTACATGGATCTCGGGTTGTTCTCGCACGCTGGGCCGCATATGCGTGCCGCGTTCGATCGCTCGATGGAGACACTGCCGCCGGGTCACGCAGACAGACTCGATCTGCTATGGGCCGTGGGCGAGTGCGAGAAGGAGATGTCGCGCTTCGAGCCTGCGGTGGCAGCATTTGAGCAACTGCATGTCGAGGCGCTGCTGGCCGGGCCGGTCCACGAGTCGATGGTGTTCATCGCGCTGAATCAGCAGGGCAACACCCTGCACCGCATGGGTCAATCGGCCGGCGCGTTGCCGCTGCTGGCCGAGGCTTGCGACGGGCTGCATCGCACGCTGGGGCCGGAGCACATTCAGACTGCGGTCGCGATGTTCAACGAGGCAGCGGCGCTGGGCGCTACGGGGCGACTGGCCGATGGCGAGCAGAGGCTGCGCGAGACGATCGGTGTGCTGTCGATGCTCGACGGGTCGCACGATACACTGGTGCGCTCGCTGCGCACGCTGGCGAGTCGTTTCCTGCGTCCGCAGGGACACATCGCCCAGGCGGAGATGCTGCTGCGTGAGGCCCTCGAGACATCGCTGGGCACGCTGGGACAAGACCATCAGGAGACGAACGCCTCGCGCCTGTTTCTGGGCAAGTTTCTTCATGAACACGGCGGACACGAAGAAGCAAGGCTTTTGGTTGCTGCTCATCATCAGCATCGGGAGCGACATTTCACCACCCCGACGTTGCGCACGCTGATGGGCATGCACCTGCTGGCCCGGATCGATCTGGCGCTGAATGACCCGCCTTCGGCGATGCGGACTGTCCAGGACATGCTCGAACGCATCGAGGCTGCGATGAGCATGCCTGAGCGCGAGGGTTCGGAGGCTCAATGGATCGAGTACCGGATCTTGTCGCATCGGGCAGCGGCACAAGCGGCGAGGATGATTGGTGACGCCGAGGTCTCTGAGATCCACGGGCGTGAGGCCGACTCCTGGAGCGAGCGATTGGGCCGATGAGCATGCTCATGAGTGGGTCAACCAGTAGTGGGCCGAGGCAAGGAGGGTGACCCCGCAACGCATCCCGAAGTCTCAAAGCAGACTTCGGTAACGGGGGAAGACAGACTTGGGTGAAATTATGATGCAGGCCTCCCCGCCGATGCACGCGCCGATTGCCGCAATGAAGCTCGCTCAGGTCTTTGGCGGATGTTGTGCGGTCTCGGACAGCACATCGCGGAAGCGGCCGGTACGCAGGCCCCAGAAAGTGTGGATGATGCGGGTGAGGAGGATCGCGGCGCCGAAGGAATACACGAACGACCAACTCGGCTGGATCCCTGCGTGCTGGAGCCCCCACATGCCCCCGATCGCGATGACATAGAAGGCCGGTGTGAGCATCAGACGCTCGAACTGGATGAGTGAAGCGTCGCGCCAGAAACTGCGGCCCGGTCCGACGGGGCGGCCTTTGGGCTGACGACAGTGATTGGCCAGCCAGTGGAGAATGAAATAGATGATGACATCGGCGACGGCGTCGATGGCGGCGGCGACGAAGGCGTTGACGAGCTTGTGCTCGCTGCCGATCCACTGCGTCGCGAGCAGGACGGGATACTTGGCGATGATGATCGCAAGAAACCCGGCCACGACAACATTGACATTGATGTTGACGATGCGCTTGCGCTGGTACAGATTGAGCAGTCGCGACCACATGCGGGCGGATCGTAGGGTCTGCAAGTCGGGCGGTCAGGGGCTGGCCGTATCGGCGCAGCGCTGGCGTGCGATGGCGACGGCCTGGTCGCTGCGGTCGAGCCCGATCCAGCGGCGCCCGGTCTGTCGGGCGGCTGCGAGCGTCGTGCCCGAGCCGCAGCAGGGATCGAGCACGAGCCCGTCGGGCGGGCAGCAGGCCTCGATGAGCAGGGTCAGCAGCGCCAGCGGCTTTTGCGTCGGGTAGCCGGTGCGTTCGAGAGCCATGTTGTTGATCGTTGGCACGCGCAGAACATCGGCAGCGGGGAGGTCGATGACATCGGTGGCCTTCTTGGTCTGCCCGCGGAGGCGGCGGCTGGTGGCGGGGACGCGCGGAGGCTGGAAGTAATGCTGGTCGGGCTGAGCCGCGTAGAAGAGAATGTCGTCGTGCTTGCGGGCAAAGCGGCGTGGCGACGAACCGCCCAGGCCATAGACCCAGACGAGGTGATTGACGAAGGATTCTGGGCCGAAGATCTCATCGAGCACCACGCGGGCGCGGTGGCTGGTGCGCCAATCGACGTGCAACAGGATCGAGCCGGTGTTCTTGAGCAGAGGCCGAGTCGCGATGAGGCGCTCGCGCAGCCAGAGGGCCCAGGCGTCGAGCGAAGGCCACACATCGTCGTACGCGCCGCTGCGGCCGCGCTGGGTCTTTCCGGTGGCGAAGGGAGGATCGGCGTAGACAAGATCGACCGTCGCCGGAGCAATCTGCGGTACTCCCTCGAGCCAGTCGGTCTGTGTGATGGTTCCGGGTGCGATGGGCGTGCGCGGGGCCACGGCTCAATCCCTGGGCGTGACGGTGGCGCGCCCAACGGAATAATAATGGAAGCCGAGGGTGCCCAGGTGCTGGCGGCGGTAGAGATTGCGGCCGTCGAAGATCACGCGTGTGCGCATGACCGAAGCCAGGCGTGCAAAGTCGGGGCTTTTGAACTCGTCCCAGTCGGTGGAGATGACCAGCGCGTCGGCGCCGCTGGCGGCCTGATACATATCGCCGTGCAGTTCGAGCAGGGAGCCGAGCTCGGCCTTGGCGTTGTCGCCGGCGACGGGGTCAAAGCCGGTGGCGGTCGCGCCCGCGGCGGTCGCCATGCGCACCAGTGTCAGAGCCGGGGCCTCGCGGACGTCGTCGGTGCGCGGCTTGAAGGCCAGGCCCCAGAAGGCGAGGCGCTTGCCCGCGAGCGAGGAGCCGAAGTGAGCGGTGATCTTGCCAAAGAAGCGTTCGCGCTGGCGCTGGTTGGTCGAGTGGACCGCGCGCGAGACATCGACGGGTGTGCCCGACTCTTCGCCCATCGCCACGCAGGCCAGCGTGTCCTTGGGGAAGCACGAGCCGCCGTAGCCGAGGCCCGGATAGAGGAACTGGTGACCGATGCGTTTGTCGGCGCACATGCCTTCTCGCACGCGATTGATGTTGGCGCCGAAGGCTTCGCACAGGTTGGCCATTTCGTTGATGAAACTGATCTTGGTCGCCAGGAAGTTGTTGGAAGCGTACTTGACCATTTCGCTCGAGAGAATGTCCATGACATAGATCGGGTGGCCGTTGCGGACGAACGGATCGTAGAGATCGCGAAAGACTTCGCCGGTGCGTTCATCTTCAACGCCAATGACGACGCGGTCGGGGCGGTTGAAGTCGCTGACGGCATCGCCCTCCTTGAGGAACTCGGGGTTGTTGGCGACGTTGAAGGCAAGATTCGGCCCGACTTTGGCGCGGATGCGGTCGCGCACCATGTGCGTCGTGCCGACGGGGACTGTGCTCTTGACGACGATGACGGGAGCGGGCGCGTCGCGCGGCCGGTCGAGCAGGACGAGGGCGATGTCGTCGGCGGCCCGCTGGATGGCCCCGAGATCGGTGCGACCATTCGTGCCGGTGGGCGTGCCGACGCAGATGAAGATGATGTCGGCACCCTCATAGGCCTGTCGCGGGTCGGCGGTGAAGTGCAGTCGCCCGGCGTCGATGTTCTTGCGGATCAGTTCGGGCAGGCCCGGCTCGTAGATCGGGCAGTGGCCGCTGGCGAGGCGCTCGATCTTGCCGCGATCGAGGTCGAGGCATGTGACGTCGTTGCCGGTGTTGGCAAAGCAGGTGCCTGTCACAAGCCCGACGTACCCAGTTCCGACCATCGTGAGTCGCATCCGCGCGGTTCTCCCTGTGGGGTGGTCGAAAGTCTAGGTGAAGTTTGACGTTCAAGCCCGCGGCCATGATATGTGGCGCCCAATCGCCCGATCCCATCCATGGCCGGCGTTGCGACCACACCTACGATTCGCCTCATGTCCGGCTTGCGTGACAGGCCTGTGCGCATTCTCTTTACCGGCTTTGAGCCGTCGGGCGATGACCACGCTTCGGCCGTGATCGCCGAGTTGCTCGCCCGCCATCCGCAGACCGAGGTGTTTGCGTGGGGCGGGCCGAAGATGGCCGCTGCGGGCGCGAGCGTGGTTGAGCAAACCGGTCGCGATGCGGTGATGGGTGTGCCCGGCCTGGGCAAGATTCTTGAGCACCGCCGCATCAACAAGCGCATCAAGGCATGGCTGGCCGAGCATCCGATCGATGTGCATGTGCCGGTCGATTCACCGGCGGCCAACTTCCCGATCTGCGCGATGGCCCGCGCGTCGGGCGCCAAGGTCGTGCACCTGGTCGCGCCGCAGGTCTGGGCGTGGGCGAGCTGGCGGGTCAACAAGTTGCGGCGGCTGACCAGTTTCGTCTGCTGCCTGCTGCCCTTCGAGGAAGCGTGGTTCCGCAAGCACAACGTGCGGGCGCGCTTCGTGGGCCATCCGTTGTATGACCATCCGCTCGATCTGGCCGCGCTCGATGCGGCGATCGCGCGGTGGAGCGAAGGGACGCCCAAGATCGCCCTGCTGCCCGGTTCGCGGCCCGCCGAGATCGAGGCCAACTTTCCGCTGCTGCTCGCGGCGTTCGGGCGCATCGCATCCGAACACCCCGGCATGGCGGGGGTCGTCGCGGTGGCGCGGCCCGAGACCGAGAGCGTTGTCTACGGCATGGCGGGCGGCGCGCCGTGGCCGGCGAAACTCAGTGTCGTGAGCGGCCAGACAGACGCGGCGATCCGCTGGGCCGATCTGTGTCTGGTGGTCTCGGGCACGGTGACGCTCCAGGTCGCGCGGCAGTACAAGCCCATGGTGATTGTGTACAAATCAAGTCGCCTGATGTACAACCTCATCGGGCGGTGGCTCGTCAAGACGCCTTACTTCAGCCTGCCCAATCTCATCGCTGGCCGCCGCATTGTGCCCGAGCTGGTGCCGCACTTCGGCGGGCCCGATGACATTGTCAATGAAGCCGTGGGGCTGCTCGAACGGCCCGAACTTGTCGAGACTCAGAAGCGCGCGCTGCGTGAAGTGTCCGCGGCGTTCGAGGGCCACAACGCGGCATCGGCTGCCGCCGAGGTCATTGCGCGCGTCGCGGGACTGACGCAGGCTTCGAGTCTGACACCCGAACCAGTAGTCGTCGCGCGGGCCGATTAAGTGACCTACCAGTTCATCCAGTCGGGCACATAGCGCCGCATGTCGAGTGAACCGATGATGCCGTGGGTCATCTGTTCCTTGTCGCCCTGCTCGACCTTCCCGCTCACGTCGGCCGAAAGTGTTGCAACGGCCCCGGCGTGGCGAAAGGCTGTCGTGGGGAAGGAGTTGGTCACCCATCCGCGGCGGGCCTGATACAGCATCGGCGGGTCGAGCAGCGCGCTGTTGCGCGGCGGGCTGCCGGGCAGGAGCGTATCGGCAAAGATCAGCAGTTCGGCGGGCTGGCGGATCTCCCACGTCCTCCGCCACGGGCGATGGCCGATCTGCATCGACCAGCCGGGTGTCTTTGAAGGGCTCAGGTAGTAGCCGTTGTAGCCGTAGGTTGTCGTGATGGTGCCGGGCGCGGTCTGCGCGGCGTATGTGCCCCACGGCTGATTGGGGCATTCGAACACGCTCAGGTCGTGCAGCGTCGCTTCGAGGTATGGCGCGAGAAACCCGCGCTCGGCTTCGACCGTGCCCGAGATGTTGCCCACCGCGCCGAACCAGTACACGGTGTCCGACTCGTGCCCGGCGGGTGGCGCATCGGCCGCGGGCATCGCGTAAGACTGAAAATCGTCGGCGTAAACACTCCACGCCACGCCCAGCTGACGCAGGTTGGACAGGCACATGACCGTGCGGGCTGTCGAGCGCACGCTCGACAGCGCGGGGACGAGAATGGCCAGCAGCACCGCGATGATCGCGATGACCACGAGAAGTTCGATCAGAGAGAATCCGCGTCGCATCATCTATGAACACCCTGCTGCGTACTGGGCCAGAAACAATTGTACGTCGAAAAAGTCGAAGAGTCCGTCGCCGTTGAGGTCGGCCGCCGGGTCGCGGGCCGAGAAGGCCGCCAGGAACGCGATGGCGTCGAAGATGTCGATGGTGCCGTTGCCGTTGAAGTCTCCGGGGCAGTTGACCAGTGCTGCGGCGAAGGCCGCGACGCCTCCGGCGCCGACGCCGAAGAACTGCCCGCTTGCTGTGGCCGCCGAGATCGCCGCGCCCTCGATAGTCTCGACCACGAACCCCGCGTCGGTCGGATGTTTCGCGAGATCCAGTCGCAGCGTGCGCGGCATGGGGCCCAGCGGATCGTTGGCAGCGGGCGGCGCGGGCGCGAGCGCTTGATTCATGGTTTCGAGCGCGACCGGCGTGAAGGTCCAGAATCCAGCCGCGGGCCCACCGGCCAGATGCGTATCCCATGCGCGGCTGACGCTTGCGCCATGATCGACATACAGCGACAGCGACGGCTGCGACCCGAAGCCTGCGATGCCCGCCGAGAGCAGAATGCGTCCATCGGCCAGCGGCACGGGCGTCGCGTCGGTGCGGTTGCTGGGCACTGACCAGATGACGGTGCCCGTCGCCGCGTCGATCTTGATCATGTTGGCCGACGAGAGTCCGCCGAAGAAGGCGTAGCTGGCCGCGTAGGCAAAGCCGTCGCGCACGCTGATCCCCCCGAAGAAGCCGAGGCCCGTCGGGTTGATGGCTTCGAACAGCGGCGCGTGATCCGCGACCGCGGTGGCGTCAAAGGCCAGCACGCGGCCGTCACTGGTGGCGATGAGCACGCGATGTTCATGCAGCGCGGGCGTCGCGCCCGAGAGCGGGCCGATCGCGCGGCTCCAGACGAGGTCACCGGGCGCGAATGGGTTGCTGATTGCATCGAAGGCATCGAGATTGATCGCGTAGAGTCGTCCAGGCTGAGCGCCGAAACCGAAATCGGTCATGAACGCGCGTGCCGCGCTGCCTGCGTTCTCGACGATGAGCGGCGCGGCGTTGACGATGTCGCTCATTGTGCCGATTTCCCAGACTGTGGCGCCGTCGGCCAGCGACAGAGCCTTGATCGCGCGGCCGCTGGCGACGATCGCCGTCGCGCGCGATGTGTCGATCGCGGGGGCTGACCATGAATCGGCGACCGGCTGGGGCATCGGCGCCATCCAGCGCACGTTGCCGTCGGCGCTCTCGATCGCGATGGCGAAGAAGTCGTTGCCGATCCAACCGGTCGCGACGATCACATCGGCCGCCGCAACGAGCGAAGCCTGGCCGACGAACTCGATGGCCGCGCCCTGCGCGGTCGTGCTGCGCACCCAGGTGGGCGAGCCGATGGCCCCGGCCAGCGCAAGATCGATCGCGGCGACGCGCTCGGGCCCGCGCGCGTGATGCGTCCAGTCCTGCGCGCTCGCCCCGGGGCACAGCGCGGCCGCGAGCGCGCTGGCTGCCAGCGCGCGGGTGCTACTCATGCATCGCGTTGTCACGTTGTTTCTCACAACACCCGGAGCCGACCTTTCGATCGGCCCGGGCGATCTGTCTCAGAAGCAGCCTCTCTCCTTGGCGCTGCTTCTGCTCCTCCGTAGCGCCAGCCCGGCGCCCACCATGAGCGCCGCCAACCCACCCGGCGCAGGAACCACCGACACCGCATCGATCTCGAACGGCTCGAACGAATCGCCGCCGTGCGTGAAGCGCAGATATCGTGCTTCGCTCAGGCCCGAGGAGGCCAGATCAAGCCCGATGCCGCCGCCCGAGGTGCCGTAGAGGGCGATCAGTTCGGCGTAACTGAGTCCCGCGACATCGCTCAGGCTAAGCGACGGGTCCATCGCGACGCGAAAGTCGCTCTCGATGCTGCCCGGCAAGGCGTCAAAGGGCCCGCTGTCGAGGTAGCCCAGCGTCGGGAAGAGGTCCAGCCGCCGCATCTCGACTGTGAACCAGTGCAGGTTGTCGTTGCTGGCCTCGATGAGCACGCTGGCCCCAACGCCAAACAGTGTGGGCGCGTTGCCGACGAGTCCGGATGGATAGCCGACGTCGATGAAGCCCGCGTTGGCGAAGACGATGAAATCCACACCGAAGGCGTGATGCGCCGCATCGCGGATTTTGCGACCCATGCGCAGCGTGATGCTGCCGCCGTGGCCGATCGAGACGATCTGATCGGTCTCGAAGGGCGGGCTGAAGGGGCTGACGACGCTGGGGAAGCCGAACGAGGCCCCGCTCATGCGGCTGGCGGCCCCGAGCGCCGCAGCGGGGTCGGTGTAGCCGAAGGCGGGGTCCGTGCCGGGGTCATAGTCGATGACGGCGCTGGCCCAGTGTCCAGCCGAAGCACCCCCGGCGGCCAGAGCGATCGCGGCCGAGGCAGCACACACAAAAACACCATGTTCTTTCACAACAAACCCATCCGGGCCGATGGCCCCGCAGCGTTCTGTTTCGCGCTGAACGCTCTCCCGCCAGTGTCTGACGGCGACTCGCGGGCTGATCCGGGTACTTCGGACGCGGGGAGAAGCGCGCACCGACAGCAGCCGGGCCCCAAGCGCGAGGGCCGCACCATGCATGTCGATGGCAGGTCTTCCGGCTCAGGGCTCTGCGAAAACCGGCCTTCCCGTCCAATCTCTGGACAGTGACCTCGACCGAGCCGGGCATGACCCGGAGCCTCTCGCTCGAACGCTGACTGAGATCGGTCCCGGTGTGCCGCGAGCCCTTGCCCGCCCGGTGCGAGCTCTTGCCCGCCCGAATCACTCCGTTCCCGATCAGCCCAGCGTGGCTCGCATCTTCGCCCTCTACGGCGGCGCGTCCGCGGTGGATTCTGACCACACTTCCCTACTCCCCGCCCTGGCCCAGTGACTCCGTTATCTGTATTCGGAGCCCGCTGCACCAGCACGAGGCCTGCCCGCTCCCGCGCGGGCACCAACGACACGCTCAGCGTACACGATCTTGGCCGTGTGTCAAGGGGTGTGGAGAGATTGTCTGGGGTAGGGGTGGGAGGGAGGCACTAGGCACTGGGCACGAGGCACCAGGAAAGGCGGGGGGGTATGCGGTGGGCGGTCCGGGTCGTTGATGGTGGACATGCAGAGCCATGGCCACCGCGCCGGGCATTCGCCCCTGTGAGGCGAGAAGGCGATCGGGCATTGTGCGCCTTCGCCTCATCGAGGCAAAAAAGCGGATGCGCAACCCGTGGAGAGCCATTGGGGAGTGCAGTCGAAATGGTGCGGCTGCGCTCCCTTTCTCATGCGCGGTAGGTCACCGTGAACGCTTCGGGCGCAAAGGCCGCAAAGCCGTAAGAGCGCTCGCACTGGGGCCACACATAGCGCGCCGTGCCCGCCGAGGGCTCGCAGACGAGCGTGTACAGCGTCCCCGAGCCACGCGACCACTGCGTGCGAAACAACGGAGGATCGAGAAAGCGGGCGATGATCGCTTCGAGGCTCGACTCGGGGTTGTGCAGCAGCGCGGACAGATACTCGTGGCGAGCGCAACTCTCGACGAAGCGCTCGTACGCGGGCCACGCGACCGCGTCCTGATGATTGGTCGAAACCGGAGTGTCGGTAACGCGCGCTGCGCGGCCCGGGCCGACATGCACCGTCGCGCCGCGGCCCGCAGCGTCGAGCAGCGCGAACGTGTAGGGCATCGCGACCGGCAGCCGAGACAGCGCCGCGCTCGCGGCCGCGACGCTGTCGCAGGTCTGGAGCAGGTAACGCACGACCAGCGAAGCGGCAAAGCCATCGCCGGTGGCGCGGTCGCCACCAAAGGCCAGCGCCACGGCCAGCCCCGCGTCGCTCACGCCATCGAGCGCCCCCCAGAGGCAATCGGTCGAGACGATCGTTCCCACGCCAAGCCAGCGGGCTCGAAGAATCACCGCGTCGCACAGGTGCGGGGCGTGGTCGTAGTTGCGCACGAGCGCAGCGCGTCCGTCGCGCACGACCGCGGCCTGCGAGCAGCCTCGCACCATGGGAGGCGGACGGTACAGCGCGAGCAGGCGCGCGTCGAGGTGGCCGGCGCCCACCAGATCGCACAGATCCTCGTGCAGGATGGCCAACTCGGGCATGTGGTCGCGCAGCATCTGGCGCGACTGAGCCAGCGCGGGGCGGGCCGCTTCGCCCTCGCGCATAAACCAGCGTCGATACGCCGGAGCATACTCGCTGTAGATCGCCGCGAGCGCTTCGCCCGGCTGAGGCTCGTCGATCGCGCGGAAGGTGGTTTCGAGCTGCATCATGCGGGCCGCGTCAGAGCAGTTTGAAGTCGTGCGGATCGAGCGAAGGCTCGGGAGCCTCCGGCACCAGCGGGGCGCCCGCGTACTGGCTGCGGATGCCGTCGATCCAGGCCTTGGCACGCTCGGTCAGGTTGAACTCGTCATCCATGAAGCGGCCGGGACTCACAAGAATGCCCAGCTCGGCACCTTTGTAGCGATAGTCGCCTGCGCCGCTGATGCGCAGGAAGAACGCGCGGTTCTCGTACTGCACAGTGCGGCGATGGGTCTGCGGGCGGACGTAGCGGATACCGCCGCCGGGGACCAGCTCCCACAGACCGCTGGGCGGGGCGTGCGTGATGCGGTCGATCTGATCGTCGGTGAACTTGATGACAAGCTGGCTCCAGGAATCGATGTTGTCAGGGTCGGCCCAGCGCGCGTTGAGACTGTCGACGTCGAGGTTGTACTCGACCCCCATCCACTCGAGGAGGTGAAAGAGCACGAGAGGGGCGTCGGCGTGCGCAAAGGCCGCGAGATTGGTCATCGAACTGGCGCCCGTGATGCGCGGATTGCACTCACCAAGATACACCTCGCCCGAGTCGAGATCGACCAGAAAGTCGAGCTCGAAGTATCCCTTGTAGCCCATCGCGCGCAGTTCTTCGCCAAATGAGAACGCAGCCTCGCGGGCCCGCGCGCGGATCCCCGCGTCGAAAGCACCGGCGAAGACCTCGTTGCCGCACCACCCGCCGCGATAAGGCGTGAGTTCGGGAAAGCCGACCAGTTCGGTCATGAGCGGGCCGACGATCGTGCCATGACGTGTAGCGCAGGCTTCGAGCGCGGCGCCGCGGCAGCGGATGCGCTTCATCACCTTGACCTCGGGCGCACTGATGATCTGATCGGCGTATTTCTTGAAGTCGGCTTCGTTCGAGACGAAGAAGGTCGTCTGGCCCGAATCGCCATAGGCGGTCTGAATGACCAGATCGTCGCCCAGAGGCCGGGCCAGCTCGCGCAGGGCTGCGTACGAATCGACACGGCCAAGGACATTGGGCACTGACTGCACGCCGGCACGGTTGCCGATGCGCGTGGTTTCCATCTTGTCATCGACTTTCGAGCGCAGCGCGGCTGGCGGGAAGGCGACCTCGAGCCCCAGACTTCGGCACAGGTGCTCGGTCATTTCGTCAAACATCAGAAAGAGGGCCTTGCCGCCCGCGCCACGATCGCCCACCAGTTCGGCCACCGCAGGGTGCGACAGAAGATAGTTGTTGATGTCCTCGATCGACGTGAACGGCTCGTGCTCGATCGGAGGCGGAACGAAGACGTTGGGGTGCTGACCGTCGAAACTGTCGATCGAGTTGATGAACGTGAAGTTGCGGATCCATTCGTCCATGCCAAGCAGATTGAAAGCGGTGGCACTGACGAAGTAGATCGGTCTGGTGTTGCGATGAAAGTAGCGGCGGATGTCGGAGAGCCCATCGAGCACGCGGGCCTGACGCGACACCGGCTGGTCCGAAGTCAGCGGGCGGCTGTAGCGATTGGTTTGCGGGGCGAGTGTGGTATCGGGCGTCATGACGAAGGCTCTCCGGGTTGAGCGGTGACAGAGCGAATCTGAGGATACGCGGCCTGAACAGGATTTCGTGCCGCGTGACGCAGGGCGGCTTCGGCGAAGACGCGCAGACCGTAACGCGGACTCAGGCCGTGAACTTCCTTGACATCCACCGCAGCAAGATATCCGAGGATGTCGGGCGTGATGACCTGTCCGGGGACGAGAATCGGGAAGCCCGGCGGGTACGGCGTGACGAACGCGGCCGAAACATACTCGCGCGACGGATCAGGAACCGCCCCGCCCGGTCGAAGCCTGAGCCATTCGCAGCAGGCGTCGTCGTACGCAAGAAAAAACGCGCGTCGCAGATCGCCTTCGGGTGTCGTCGAGCCGGGAGTGCGAAATGCGTCGTGAAAACGGCTGAAGTGTGGCAGAGCGGGCGCGCTGAGCAGTGACTCGACGCGATCGGTGTGCAGCGCCAGGCCCGAGGCGCTCTCAAGAAGCAGACCTTCGTCGATGTCGCGCGCAATGCGTGCAAGCACATCGACCAGATGCGCCACATCACCGCGTGTGGTGCCGATATTGGTCAGGAACAGAGCAGTGTTGCGAGAGGTCTTGTTGATCTGGATGTCGTACTGATCGAGCAGCAGGTTGCGGAACGTGTTGCCATCCAGGCCGCTGGCACCGACATGCACCGTGACGCGCGTCGGATCGAGCGTGAACTCGTCTTCGAGCCAGGCCCGCTCCATCGGGCCCCATCCGCGTTCGACGTTGTAGTAAAACTCGAGCCCCGATGGTCGGAACTGCGGCGGGATCATGTCGGCCGGACGCAGCACAGAGAAATAGCGGCGAATCGCGGGGTGCTCGTAGATGCGCTCGCGCAGCGTCATCGCCAATCCGATGCTGCGTTCGACGAGTTCATAGCCTTCGATCTCGAACTGACGTCGCCCCACGTCGAGCGATGCGACTATCTGATAGTTCGGCGAAGTCGAGGTGTGCGTCATGAACGCCTCGTGAAACGAGTCTGCAGACTTCTGCTCAAAATCCTCATCGTGGATATGAATCATCGACCCCTGCCGGAGCGATGTAAGCGTCTTGTGTGTCGATTGCGTCGCATAGACACGCACACGAACGCGTTCAGGGTCGGGCATCGGGTCAATGCTTGCGTCCAGAAGAGAGTCGGTCTCCTTCTCGATCGGGCGCTTCATATACGCTTCGCGATAAGCGGCGCTGCGAAACTCATCTCGCAATGCCTTGGCCGCGGGCATCGCCGTTCGGCGGCGCAGGACTGGGCTGGCCGATGCAAACGCAAACCACGCTTCATCCCAGAGGAAAATCATGTCCGGCTTGATCGCAAGCACTCGCCGCATGACACGCTGAGGGTCATAGGTCAGGCCGTCGAATGTGCAGTTGGTCAGAAGCAGCATGCGCACGCGATCGAGTTTTCCTGCATCGCGCAGGGCCAGCAGGTTGCGCTCGATCGTATCGAGTGTCACGCCGCCGTACATCGAGTATTGCGTAAGCGGATACGAATCGAGATACACAGGCTGTGCGCCGGCCAGAACCATCGCGTAATGGTGCGATTTGTGGCAATCCCGGTCAATGAGCACGATATCGCCCGGGCGCACCAGCGCCTGCATGACAATCTTATTCGCTGTCGATGTGCCGTTGGTGACGAAGTATGTGTGACGCGCGCCGAATGTTCGCGCAGCGGCATCCTGAGCGCGCTTGATCGGTCCGCGAGGTTGAAGCAGTGAATCCAGCCCGCCGCTCGTGGCAGAAGTTTCCGCCATGAAGATATTGGGTCCATAGAACTCGAGCAGATCGCGTGCCCAGTGCGAGTTGGTCATCGACTTGCCGCGCGCGATCGGTAGCGCATGAAAAACCCCCGTGGGCTTGCTGCTGTACTTGCGTAAAGCTTCGAAGAATGGGGCGTCAAACTTCGCCTGCATGCCCTTGAGCACGCTCAGGTGTTGCTCCATGAACTGATCGAGCCTGTAGAACGTTCGACGGAACTCGGTCCCCATGTTCCCAGCAACACGTTCCAGAGGCGTGTCTGTCACCAGGTACAGATCCAGTTCCGGACGCAGTTTTCGTAGAAATCGAGCAAGGTGCAGGCTGCGATCGAGCCCAAAACTCGTCGGCATCGGATCGGTCGCAAGAAAGTGAAGATAGCGTCCGAACATCGGATGTCGATTGCTCGATCGGTAGGCGTAGTTGTATCGCAGGAAGCACGCCTGAATCGTCGGGTTGAAGAGCACCGCTATTACCGCGTCCTCGACGCTCGGTACCGTCACGATGTCGTATGTGAACTCGTCTGTGTCGCGACGACACGCAGCAAAACCTGTACGCAGTTCTGTTTCATCCTCCGCGTCCATGTCATCGACAAAGAGGACTTCAAAGTAGGGCCGAACACGACGCTTGCTCCCGCTTTCCTCAGATTCGCTGTTCCCGTTCCCGTTCCCGTTGCCGTTGCGCGCCGCTGCGCCGCGCTCTCGATAGGCATCACCAACCAGCAAGCGCACAATGCCGGCAGCCTCGCGTTGAAGGTCGACAAACTGCTCGCGCGCGAAGAGCCTGTCGAGTTCTGCAACCTTCCGCAAACCTGGAAATGCCCAATAAAACTCGAGGCATCGCAGCGTTACGAAGTTGTCTTCGACTCGGGACCGAGGCTCGGCGATATCACGACCGCCGCGCGCAAAATCGCGCAGCCATGCGCAGTTCACCAAAAGTTCGTTCCACGTATCCATGCGCAACTGCGGCGCGTCATAGGTCCGTACTGATCCCAGCGCTTCTCTCGTTGCGTCGTGGCTGTCGCTCATGTGTGCCCTCCTCGGCTCATGGCAGACCACCTCCGGGCGGAGGGGTTGGTGGCACGTAGGGTTGAGCAGCGGTCAAGCCGCCATCGTCGATATGAGGCTTCGCAACTGAGAACGGGGTCGGTGTCAGACCAGCGCGCGAACCGCGCGCCATCTTCTCGAGCGGGCCGAGAGTCTCCAGATACGGGGGCTGAACTTTGCTGCGGTCGTAGATTGCAAAGTCAACCTTGCGATCGCGGAAACTCTTGAGTGGTTGACCGAGCCCCCGCAGGCCAACCTCGCGCGAACGACCGACGCGCGCCAGGTCAATCTCCAGTGGCATCATCTCCTGACTGTGCCCAGCCTGATAGAGCACATCACCCGTCGGGGCCACCATCAGCGATTGCCCGTTTCCCCCGTCGCCGACACCATTGATGTCGATGACAAAGCATTGGTTTGTTGCAGCAGTTGCGCGAGCGATAGCCAGTTCGACATCGCGATCAATGCTTCCCGTGAGTGTCGGGTGGAGGATGACTTCGGCTCCCATCGCAGCAAGTGTGCGTGTGGTCTCGGGGAACCACATGTCGTAGCAGATACTCACGCCGAAGCGCCCGACTTCGGGCACATCGAACACGCAGAACTCGGTCCCCGACTCCACGCCGGTTTCGTATGGCAGGAACGGGAACATCTTGCGATACCGCGCGATCACGACGCCCTGCGGGTTGATCACCGGGGCGGTGTTGTAAATTCCGGTTTCGGATTTCTCGTACAGGGATCCGGGGATGAGCCAGATCTGATGCTTGGCAGCGAGCTGGCAATACGCCGCTTCAGTTGGGCCTGGAAGTGGAGCTGCGTGTCCCGTCCACCCGCCAAAGGTCGCCAGTTCACTCACCACTACCATCTGCACCCACGGATAGAGATACATCAGCATCTCGATGCGGTCGATGATGTGTTCGAGGTTCGACTGACGCCCCGAGACGTGGAGTTGGAGACCCGCGATCGCAAAGGGCTTCATGACGCGTGACTCTCGGCATATGGCTTGTTGGTCGCAGCATGCTGGCGGATGGCTGATTCAAGAACCGCAAGCCCACGATCTAATTGTGCGTCCGTCATGACCAGTGGCGGAAGGAAGCGAATGACATTACCCGACACGCCCGCAGAGATCAGCAGCACTCCCTGCGCGAGTGCCGAGTCGATTATGGCCTTGACCAGTGCAGGTGCTGGCGTTTCGGGCGGATCGTTGAACTCGACCGCGATCATCGCTCCGAGTCCACGCACATCAGTGATGACCTGGAATTCCTTGGCCAGGCCTTCGAGCTTGTTGCGAATCGACCTGCCGATGTGCTCAGCCCGCGCGTTCAGGTTCAACTCCTTCATGCGCTCGATGGTTGCAAGTGCAGCAGCACACGCAACCGGGTTCCCGCCGTAGGTTCCGCCAACGGTTCCTGGCGCAACGCGATCCATGACGCTTGCCTTGCCGACGACGGCAGCGATCGGAAGCCCACCGCCCATGCTCTTGGCCCATGTCGACAGATCCGGCTCGACGCTGTAGTGCTCACTCGCCGCCCAGCGCCCAGTTCGCCCGAAACCGGTCTGTACTTCGTCAAAAATCAGCATGATTCCGTGTTCGTTGCAGAGGTCGCGCAGCATTCGTACATAAGGCTTGGGCGCGACATTGAATCCGCCTTCACCCTGCACGAGTTCGATGATGATCGCTGCGACCTGCTGTGCTGCAACCGTGTTGCGCAGCGCCATGCGCAGCCTCGCGATCTCCTGACGCGAGAAGGCGGCATCGTCCATCACACGCGATGCCCGAGTTCGCTTGGGATACGGCAGGCGGTACACCTCCGGGACAAATGGCCCGCAGCCAGTCTTGTACTCGACCTTGCTTGTAAGCGTCGAGCACAACAGCGTCCGGCCGTGAAACGCCTCCGTGAAACAGATGACCGCGTCGCGCCCGGTCGCCTGGCGCGCGATCTTGATTGCATTTTCAACGGCTTCGGCTCCGGTATTGACGAGCATCGCCTTGGTCCCGTCCGAGCCCCCGTGTGGAAACAATCGCACCAATTCCTCGCACAGCGCGACATACGGTTCGTACGTCGCGACATGGAAGCAGTTGTGCAGCAGTCGTCCAGCCTGCTCTCGCAAGGCCGTCACAACCGTTGCATCACAGTGCCCGACATTCATCACGCCGATTCCAGACGCAAAGTCGATATACTCGCGCCCATCATCGGCTATCAGCAGCGCGCCCGACGCGCGCTCGATCACAAGCGGAGTGATACGCCCGACACCAGGGCACACTGCCGCCTGACGGCGAGAGAGCAAATTCGAATTCATCCCAACCTCCTCTGTTTTTGCCCATACGAAGACAGCCGCATCCTCTGGATCGGCGATCGAGCATCCGAATGGATCGTAGTGTGAAAGGTGCCACCCCGGCGATGATCAAACACGAGTTCTTCCGCTCCATCGCACGAGAGGTTCAGGCTTCCTCTGCCAGTACCTCACCCCTCCCCTTCGGATACACCCTCTTCCGTTTCAGGCTCAGCTTCCTGAGGCACTGGCATCGGGATCACCAGCGAATCGACCGCTTCGGCAACATACGCCAGTCGATCCACCAACGCAACCAGCGAGCGGGTTCGCTCATCATCAAGGCCAGCTGAAAACGAGATCGACGCGACGCACGGCCCCAGCGGGTCGAAAAAGAACTCCGTCGCCCGCGCGAGCCTCATGGGTGCCTGACCGATCGACCCACCAAAGCTCGAATCTCCCGGTATTCCCTTGGGCATCATGAACCCAGCGCCGGTGTACACCCCGATTTCTCCGCGCGAGATCACGATATGTCGCACAGTTGCGGAACATGCTGTCTGGGCGATCGGTGTTCGACCTGGCCTCGGGCGTACAAAAAAGTGAACGTGCATGATCTGGCCATCTGTCGGCACATTCGAAAATTCTGTCAGGTCTTCAACGTCAAAGTCGGCAAGAATAATGTCAGCACTGTTCTTGTCGTGGAACTGATACACCATGTGCTTCATAACCGGGCGCACTCCCGCGCCCGATTCGACCGAACGAATCTCGATTGTGTTGCGAGTTCCCGTGAAGGTCGTGGAGATGGACGAGCAACCTCCCGAGAGGCAAGCAAGTCCGGCAAGGACAGCCACAGAACGGAACACACGGTTGCGAGGTTTGAATGGGAGTTTCATGGATATGCTTAAGAAGATAGCGACTTGATCCCGCGCAGGCCGGTTCGGGGGGTCTGATGAACAAAAATCCTCGAATCATGCGTGGCAGAGTGAATCTTTCCATTCGCTCTTGAGTATGGAAGAGTGAAAGTCGAACGTCGAGGCGCACCAGCCTTTCGCCGATCGGAGTCCTCCAATGAAACTGAGCCTATTTACGGGCGTGATGTTGAGTGGATGTTTGGTAGCCGGATCTGTCGGTCCAGCTCGGGGTCAATCTCTTAGTGAAAAACCCGGTACCATTCGCACAGGCATGGGGACCACAATCCGCACCAGTACAGGTGTCCCCATGCGGGCGACGCCCACGGGAATGCTCACTGCCGTTCGTGGCCTACCTGGAAGACCCTATAACGGGGGGTACACAGTCACTGGAACCAATCTTTCGGTCAGTGGGAACGGTTGGCACCTCAATGTCAATGGCAGTCTGGCACGCGATCTGGCTTTTGGATCCGGCGGTGTGTGCCACATCGGATCAATTGGTTCGCGGGGCACTCGGTGCGTTACGGTGCGCGATGCCGAAGAAGTGCTGGCGGGGTTGCCGACTCACGTTCGGAATTCGGCCCGCGTACTTCGCGGATCCGATTACGGTTGGTCATACGACGTAATCTGCATCCCTGGTAGAGGGGGTTCGCAGTATGTCTACATTCCCCGTGGCTATGTCTATGGCTGGGGAAGTTCGGGTATGTACTACGCTGGGAACCAGCCTCAACTCATCGAGACAGTCGGCTGGGGCACGCTCAATCAACCCGCGACCAGTGTGCCAGCGCAGCCTCCGGCTCCGGTCGATCCGCCCACAGCGATTGAACTGGCCCGCATTGCGCTTACCTTTGGCGACGGCGAGGCTGCGGCTTTGCATTACCGAGAGCACATCCTCGAAAACTCCGAGGACTCTCAAGCCCTGCGCGAGTATGGCCTGACGATGCTCGAGTTGGGAAAACTCAGTGACGGGTTCGCGGCGATCCGAAAGGCGTACCGCGATACTCCAACACTGGCAACTTCGCCGATCGAACTTGCAAGACTGGGCTTTGACGCACCGCGCGTGCGAAAGCTGATGGGGGCTGTCTCGCCGGAGGCGAACAAGATCCAGACATCGTCTGCATGGTTGACATTGGCAGTGATACTCCAGGCACAGGGCAAGGATCTGGCGGCTCAACGGATGCTCCAGAAGTCCGAAGCCAACGGGCTGGATGAGCCAATTACCCAGGCGATGAAGTCGGCACTTCGTCGATAAAAGGATGCGGCCTCTGTCTTGATGGTCCCTTGTTTCGTGAAGGGGCAGGCCTACACTTGAGGCCCTGCACGCGGAGGGTCCGCGCCAGGACAAGTCAAACCGTCAACACCACCACCAGAGTCTGCGCCACGGCCTGTCGCGCGACAACACACTGGCGGTGGGAGGTGGAGCATCATGGCCAAAAGAGAACTTACGAAGACGATCAAAGTGATGGCCCCCGGTGGCAAGGCGACGCCTGCGCCACCGCTTGGGCCGGTGCTCGGTGCCAATGGCATCAATCCGGGCCAGTTCGTGCAGCAGTTCAACGCTGCGACCGCAGCCCTCAATGGCAAACTCGTCGGGTGCATCATTCGTGCCTACAGCGATCGCTCGTTCGAGTTTGAAATCAAGAGCTCGCCCGCTTCGGTGCTGATCCTTGAAGCGGCAGGCGTCGAGAAGGGTTCAGGCGAGCCGAACAAGAACAAGGTCGGCAAGATCAATCAGGAGCAGGTCCGCAAGATCGCTCACGAGAAGATGGCCGATCTGAATGCATCCACGATCGAGTCCGCGATGAAGGTCATTGAAGGCACGGCACGCTCCATGGGCGTCGTGGTGGAGGGCTGATCCATGCCGCAGAGAACAAAGAAGCAGAAAGTCAATGACTCACTTCGCCCGACTGCGCCGCTTGATGCGCCATCAGCGGTGTCGCTGCTGAAGAAATTTCAGGCTCCGAAGTTCGACCAGACCGTTGAGGTCGTGATGCACCTTGGTGTTGACACGAAGCAGGCGGACCAGATGTTGCGTGGATCGGTGTCTCTCCCTCGCGGGATCGGCAAGGCCAAGCGGGTCATCGCGTTCTGCCCGTCAGATGTTGTGGCCAAGGCGATGGCCGCTGGCGCTCTCAAGGCTGGTGGCGAGGATCTGGTTGAGGAAGTCGAGAAAGGGTTCTTCGACTTTGATGTCGCGGTGGCCTCGCCCGACATGATGCGAGTGATCTCGAAACTCGGACGCGTGCTGGGGCCTAAGGGCCTGATGCCGAGCCCGAAGAACGGGACCGTGGCGGGCAACGTTCCAGACGCTGTGAAGGAGTTTGCCGCTGGCAAGGTCGAATATCGCACGGACAAGGGCGGCAACGTTCACGCAGTGATCGGAAAGATGAGTTTTCCCGAGTCGCACCTGGTCGAGAATCTTGAATACTTCATCACGACGATCGAGAAGGTGCGTCCCTCGACCGTCAAGGGAGTGTACATCAGGAAGATCACACTGAGCGGAACTATGACCCCCGGGGTGCAGTTGAAGTACGAAACAGCAGCGGTCGAGGCCTGACGGGCCCGAACGCGTGAATGCAAGCAGGATTCAAGGAGTGTTCCATGTCTAAGCCCGTCAAGAACATCATCATCCGCGACTACAAGGAGCGCATCGGCGACTTCGAGGACGCGATGCTGATCAGCCTTCGGGGTGTCAGTTCCAACAACACCAACCAGATCCGTCAGGCGCTCTTCAAGAAAGAGATCCGCGTGACGGTGATTCGCAATCAACTGTTCATGCAGGCATTTGGCGACACCAAGCTCGCCGGCTTGTCGCCGCTCCTGACTGGATCGAACGCGCTGGCCTACGGGGCTGAGTCGGTTGTCGAGGTGGCCAGAGAAATCGTCGAGCTGCTCAAGAAGTATCCGGATGTCGAACTCCGCGGCGCGGTGCTCGATGGCCAGCTCTTTACTGGTGACGCCGGCGTGAGGGCACTGAGCAAGTACCCGACCCGAGAAGAAGCGATCGCCAAGGACATCACCCTCATTCTCAGCCCCGGGCGCAATCTGCTCGGGCAGGTCAAAGGTCCGGGTGGCAGACTGCTCGGCATTGTCAAAGCGATCGAAGAGAAGTTGGAAAAGGGCGAGACGATCGCTGCGATTGGTTGATGGATCAGGCCCGGTTGTCGGGCAATGTATTTCGATGAACTCGTGATCATCCAACTGGCCCGTGGCGTTTCGGCGTTCGGGTTAAAGAGCCGAATGGTTCGGCCCCTCTTGGATGAGCGTGTCCAAAGGCCTCGGTTGCGGGGCGATGTTTCAGGAGGCTCTAAGCCATGTCGGATGGAACCAAAACGTTTGATGCGAAGATCAAGGATCTGGGCGACAAGCTCGCGGGTTTGACGCTCAAGGAGGCTGTTGATCTCGGCGACTATATGAAGGAAACCTACGGGATCGAGGCTGCTGCGGGCGGCGCGATCATGATGGCGGGTCCGGCCGATGGCGGCGGTGCTGCGGCGGCTGAAGAAAAGACCAGCTTCGATGTCGTCCTCAAGGGCTCGGGCGACCAGAAGATCAAGGTCATCAAGGTCGTCCGCGAGGCAACCGGTCTGGGCTTGAAGGAAGCCAAGGATCTGGTCGACGGCACGCCGGCCAAGGTCAAGGAAGGCCTGTCGAAGGAAGACGCCGAGAAACTGGCCGCTTCGCTCAAGGAAGTCGGCGCGGACGTCGAGATCGCCTGATTACGGACATTGGGTCCCAGGCAGACAAACTGCGAATCGAGGGACCCCCTTAACGGGGGTCCTTTTTTTCTCTTGAGGCGCGATTGGTCCAAAAACTTTAGAAAAGTTCAAATTTGGACTGGTCCGGGCAGATTCGACTGGTTATACTGACGGGTTCGGCGCGGTGCGGGGCCAGCCAGGAACATTTTTTCATGCAGCGGCGTGACGACGGGTGTTGTTCTGCCAAGATGGACGGAAACAGCAGCGGCGTTTTGGTGCATACTCGTTCGGCGGGCGCGCCGCGTTATTCTTTCGCGAGGTAGTTGATGGCATCGACCACTGTGCGCGGTAAAAGCAGTGACCGGGTAATTCGTCGGTTCACCAAGCGTGGGGATGCGCTCCCTATTCCTGACCTGACGCAGATTCAGGGGGTCGCGTACGAGCGGTTCCTGCAGGTTGGTGTTGCGCCAGCAGCACGCAACAAGCAGTACGGGCTCGAAGCACTCCTGCACGAAATCTTCCCGATCGAAAGTTACGACGGGACGATGAGGCTCGAGTACATCTCGTACTCGCTCGAAGAGCCTCGCTATACCCCTGACGAGTGCCGCGAACTGCGATTGACCTACGGGCACCCGTTCCGCATCACGGTGCGTCTGCAACGCGAGACGCACGGCGACTTGCCCGAAGAGGACATCTATCTGGGCGAGTTCCCGATCATGATCGGTGGCGGTGAGTTCATCGTGAACGGGGCTGAGCGGGTGATCGTCAGCCAGTTGCACCGTTCTCCCGGCGTCGACTTTTCGATCGTGTCAAGCGAATCGGACCGCCCGCTGCACTCGGCTCGCATCATTCCTGAGCGAGGCTCGTGGATCGAGCTCGAAGTGACCAAGAAAGACGTGCTGGCGATGCGGATCGACCAGTCGACCAAGCTTGCCGCAACGACGTTCCTGCGATGTCTCGATGAGTCTGTGGCTTCGACGGATGCGATCATTGGACTGTTCTACGAAGTGACCGAGTTGCCGGCCGACAAGGTCGCAGCGGAGCATTGGGCAGCCCAGTCGATTGTGGACACCGAAAGCGGCGAGGAACTGGTGCATGTGGGGCGTCAGATCGGTGATGCGGCCGCCGCGATCGCAGCCAGTTCGCTTAAGAAAGTCCGCGTGGTTCAGAATCCGTCGGACACGCTGATTCTCAACACGATCGCGGAAGAGAAACTCGACCAGTTTGATGCCAATTCGGAGTTTGAGAAGGCCCTGCTTCGCGTGTACACGAAACTGCGCCCGGGCAATCCGCCGCAGATTGAAAAAGCCAAGCAGTTGTTCGACGAGAAATTTTACGACGACAACCGTTACCGCCTCGGGCGTGTCGGGCGATTCCGCATCAACCGCAAGTTCGGGCTCAACGTGCCGGAAGAGGAAATGTTCCTTCGCAGCGAGGACTTCCTGCGTGTGGTGCAGTATCTCTTGGACTTGCGTTCGAGTCGCCAGGACCCGGAGACAGGCCGAGCAATTGCACAGGTCGACGACATCGATCACCTTGGCAATCGCCGTCTGCGCACGCTCGATGAGCTTGCAGTCGATGAGTTGCGCAAGGGATTCCTGAAACTGCGCCGCACGGTGCAGGAGCGCATGAGCGTCAAGGATCCGGAAGAAGTGACCAAGATCGCAGACCTGGTGAACTCGAAGAGCATTTCGAGCGCGATCGACTTTTTCTTCGGCCGCAGCGAACTGAGCCAGGTGGTTGACCAGACCAATCCGCTTTCGTCACTGGTGCATGAGCGGCGGTTGTCGGCACTCGGACCGGGCGGCTTGAACCGCAAGCGTGCGGGCTTTGAAGTGCGCGACGTTCACATTTCGCACTACGGCCGCGTGTGTCCGATCGAAACTCCCGAAGGTACGAATATCGGTCTGATCTGTTCGCTGGGCATCTTTGCAGGCGTTGACGAGTATGGGTTCCTGCTGACACCGTATCGCGAGGTCAAGAAGGGCAAGGCGACTGGCAATCTTGTTCAGCTGCGTGCAGATGAGGAATTGCGTGCGGTGCTTGCGCCTGCCGACTCTTTGACTCTGGATGGCAAACTCAAAGAGGGCGCTGTGCTTGCCCGTGTCGACGGCGAGTTGACGGAGGTCGATTCGACTCTGGTGAACTATGTCGATATTTCGCCTAAGCAGATTGTGGGTATCTCGGCCGGTCTGATTCCGTTCCTTGAACACGACGACGCGAACCGGGCGCTGATGGGTTCGAACATGCAGAGGCAGGCAGTGCCTCTGGTGCGTATCGAGCCTCCGCTCATCGCGACCGGTCTTGAACAGGACATTGGCCGAAACTCGGGCATGGTTGTCAAGGCCAAGCGATCCGGGGTGGTGACATTTGTCGATGCTGAACGAGTGATTATCGACAATGCCGATGAATATGTGCTGCGCAAGTTTGTGGGGCTTAATGAGCGCACGTGCCAGAACCAGAAACCGGTCGTCAAAATCGGGCAGAAGGTTGTGGCGGGGCAGGTCATAGCGGACGGCGCCTCAACCCACCATGGCGAGCTGGCAATCGGCAAGAGCGTGCTTGTCGCGTTCAACACGTTCGACGGGTACAACTTTGAAGACGCGATCGTGATGAGCGAGCGACTGCTCAAGGACGACACGTTCACATCGATTCACATCGATGCGTTCGATGTCGAGATTCGCGATACCAAACTGGGTCGCGAGGAGTTCACGCGAGACATTCCGAACGTCTCGGAGAAGGTGCTTCGGAACCTCGACGACAACGGGATCATTCGACTCGGTGCCCGGGTCGGGCCCGGCGATATTCTTGTCGGCAAGGTCAGCCCCAAGAGCAAGACGGAACTGACGCCGGAAGAGAAACTACTGCACGCGATCTTCGGCCGCGCCGGTGAGGACGTGAAGAACGACTCGCTCGAAGTCCCAGCCGGGGTTGAAGGCATTGTGATTGGCGCGAAGAAGTTCAGCCGTCGGGTCCACATGTCCGACGCGCAGAAGAAGCAGCTCAAGAAGGACATTGAGGCGTATGAGCGTGAGATGGACCTTCAGGGGATCTCGCTGTTTCGTCAGATGACGCAGTCGATCAACGATGTGATCGGCACTGAGATGATCGACCCGATGACGCGGCAGAAGGTTGGCGCATCGGATATTCCCGAGGTTATTCTGGAGCAGATTCAGACTTTTGATGTGAAGTGGGCCAAGGGCAGCAAAGAAACGCGCGAGCAGGCGGAGGTTATTCACAAGCAGTTCTGGCCTCGAATTCTTGCTATCGAGACTGAGAAACAACGCAAAGTTGCGCATATGAAGCGTGGGGACGAGCTCCCCAATGGCGTGCTGGAGATGGTCAAGGTCTACCTGGCATCCAAGCGTCAGCTTTCGGTGGGTGACAAGTTCGCCGGGCGTCACGGCAACAAGGGCGTGATCGCCCGCATTGTGCCGGAAGAAGACATGCCGTTCATGGAAGACGGCACGCCGGTCGATGTGATGCTCAACCCGCTTGGTGTGCCGAGCCGCATGAACGTTGGACAGATTCTTGAGACGCACCTCGGGTGGGCGGCTCAGGTGCTGGGGTTCCAGGCTGTGACACCGGTATTCGACGGTGCGACTGAGGACGAGATCCATGCCGCTGTCCGTGAGGCCAATGAGCATGTCGAATCGCGCCTTGCAGAGATTGAGCGCACGGGCGAACCTGCCGGCACGCGTGAACTCCTTGCAAAGATGCCGTTCGGCGGAAAGATCCAGTTGTTCGATGGTCGAACGGGCGAGGCGTTCCATCAGCGCACGACTGTCGGGTACATGTACGTCCTCAAACTGCACCATCTTGTTGACGACAAGATCCATGCCCGCGCGACCGGGCCGTACAGCCTCATCACGCAACAGCCGCTCGGTGGCAAGGCACGCACCGGCGGACAGCGATTCGGCGAAATGGAAGTGTGGGCGCTCGAAGCCTACGGAGCGGCGTACATCCTTCAGGAACTGCTCACAGTCAAGAGCGACGATGTTGAGGGACGCACCAAGATCTACGAGAGCATGGTCAAGGGCAACAACCGTCTTGAAGCGGGAATGCCTGTTGCGTTTGACGTGCTCTGCAATGAACTCAAGGGTCTTGGCATGAACATCACGATGGAAAAGAAGCGACTCGAAGGCGCAAGCCTGCTGTAGCGAACTGGTGTCGGTAGCCTGAGTTTTCGTCGTGATGTTGAGGCATTTAGAAGGTGACTCTCGCACAGGAGATCAAGCGAGATGAGTGACAGCGTATACGAGCGTGTGAACGACTTCTCGGCGGTGAAGGTGACCCTGGCGTCGCCCAACGACATCCGCGCGTGGTCTTATGGCGAGGTCAAAAAGCCCGAGACCATCAACTATCGCACCTACCGCCCTGAGAAGGACGGCTTGTTTTGCGAGCGCATCTTCGGGCCCGAGCGCGACTACGAGTGTGCGTGCGGAAAGTTCCGAGGCACGAAGTACAAGGGCATCATCTGCGATCGTTGCGGCGTGAAGGTCACGCACTCGCGCGTCCGCCGCAAGCGCATGGGGCACATCAATCTCGCAGCCCCGATTGTTCACATCTGGTTTTTCAAGAGCATGCCCAGTCGCCTTGGCACATTGCTCGCCATGAAGACCAGTGATCTCGAGAAGATCATCTATTACCAGGACTACGTGGTCGTGGATCCGGGCGATACGGAACTCAAGTACAAGCAGGTGCTCACCGAGGACGAGTATCGCGTTGCTGTCGAGAAGTTTGGGAATGCGTTCAGGGGCCTGATGGGTGCTGACGCGATCCGCGACCTGATCGAACGTCTTGACCTGGCGACCGAGGCCGAGCAGATTCGCAAAGAACTCCGCGAGACACGCAGCAAGCAAAAGACAAAAGATCTCGCCAAGCGCCTCAAGCTGGTCGAGCAGGTGCGAGGAAGTGCAAACGACCCTGCGTGGCTGGTGATGGATGTGATTCCGGTGATTCCGCCGGACCTGCGTCCACTTGTGCTGCTTGAAAGCGGCAACTTTGCGACGAGCGACCTGAACGATCTCTATCGCCGCATTATCAATCGCAACAACCGCCTCAAGAAGTTGATGGACCTGAATGCGCCCGAGGTGATCATTCGCAATGAGAAGCGGATGCTGCAGCAGGCGGTGGATGCGCTGTTTGACAACAACCGCTGCCGTCGCCCGGTGCTTGGGTCGAGCAATCGTCCGCTCAAGTCGCTTACTGACATGATCAAGGGCAAGCAGGGGCGTTTCCGCGAGAACCTGCTCGGCAAGCGAGTGGACTATTCTGCTCGTTCGGTGATCGTGGTCGGTCCGGAACTGAAACTGTGGCAGTGCGGACTTCCGAAGAAGATTGCGCTCGAACTCTATCAGCCGTTCATCATCCGCAAGCTGAAAGAGCACGGTTTCGCAGACACGATCAAGAGCGCCAAGCGGATGCTCGAGAGGCGAGATCCGGAAGTCTGGGACATCCTCGAAGAGGTCATCTTCCAGCATCCAGTGCTCCTGAACCGCGCTCCGACGCTTCACCGCATGGGTATCCAGGCGTTTGAGCCGGTGCTTGTTGAAGGCAATGCCATTCGCCTGCACCCGCTCGTGTGCGGCGGATTCAATGCTGACTTTGACGGCGACCAGATGGCTGTCCACCTGCCTCTTTCGGTCGAGGCGCAGGCTGAGGCCCATGTGCTCATGCTCAGCACGAACAATATTTTCAGCCCGGCCAACGGCAGCCCGATTATCTCGGCGTCGCAGGACATCGTCATGGGGGTGTATTTCATCACCACCATGAACAATGAGGATCGCAAGAGCGAGAAGGACATTCCGCGGTTCAAGGACCGCACCGAGGCGATTCTGGCATATGACCGCGGGATCATCAACCTGCACGACCAGATCAGTGTCAGGGTGGACGGGTTCCAGTCGGTGGTCAACAGCCAGCGCGGCCCGGTGGAGTCGATCCCCGAGCACGGACGCATCATCACGACTGTCGGTCGTGTGCTGTTTTCGGATATCCTCGCGCCAGGAATGCCGTTCTATAACTGCGCACTTGGCAAGAAGGGCTGTGCCCGCGTCATCGACGACACCTATCAGTACAGCGGCAAGCCCGCGACGATCGATCTGCTTGACGACATGAAGGCTGTCGGGTTCAAGCAGTCGACAACCGCTGGCCTGAGTTTCGGCGTGACAGACTTGCGCATTCCGGAAGAAAAGCCGAAGCTGCTCGCAGATTCACAGAAACTCGCTGATCGTGTCGAGAAGAGCTACGAGATCGGTGTCATTACGGACCGCGAACGTTACAACCAGCTGCTCGATATCTGGAGCCATTGCCGCGAGCAGTTGACGCAGCGTCTGATCGAGACGCTCAAGAACGATCGCCGTAATCCCGACGATTCGTACGCGTCGATCGAGAACAAAGAAGGCCTGCCGTACTTGAACCCCGTGTATCTGATGAGCGATTCGGGTGCTCGTGGTAACGTGAGCCAGATGCAGCAGTTGGCGGGTATGCGTGGACTGATGGCCAAGCCCTCGGGCGAAATCATCGAAACGCCCATTCGAGCGAACTTCCGCGAAGGGCTCAACGTGCTTGAGTATTTCAGCTCGACGCACGGAGCGCGCAAGGGCTTGGCGGACACGGCACTCAAGACTGCGGACTCTGGCTACCTCACACGCAAACTGTGCGATATTGCGCAGTCCGTGATCGTCGGGGAGCATGACTGCGGCTCGAGGCGCGGCATTCTGAAGCGTGCCACGTACAAGGGCGAGCAGGTCGACATTCCGCTGCGTGACCAGATCATTGGTCGCATTAGTGTGTTCAACATCATGAATCCTGTTACGGATGTGATCATCGTTCGTGCGAATGAAATGATTACGCCCGAGATCGCCGACGCCATCGAAGAACTCGGCATCGACAGCGTCATGGTGCGCAGCCCGCTGACGAGCGACAGCCGATTCGGCTGCTCAGTGCTCGATTACGGCATGGACATGTCTACGAGCAAACTGGTCGAAGAGGGCATGGCCATCGGGATCATTGCAGCCCAGTCAATCGGTGAGCCGGGCACGCAGTTGACGATGCGTACGTTCCATACGGGCGGCATCGGCACGCGCACGATCGCGGAGAGCGAAGCCAAGGCCACCAGCGCCGGTACCGTCGAGGCCCGCGACTGTGGCGAGGTTCCAGCTAAAGACGACGACGGGAACGACGTCTACGTTTCGCTCAAGCGGAGCGGCGAGGTTGTCATTCTCGATGACAAGGGCCGCGAACTTGATAAGTTCAAGGTGCCATACGGCGGATACATCTACGTCAAGTCTGGCGAGACGGTCAAGCGGGGAACGCTGCTGGTCAAGTGGGACCCTCACCGGAGCCCGACTCTGGCCGAGAAGCCTGGTATTGTGCAATACATCGACATCGAACTCGGGCAGACGGTCCGCGAAGAGGATGCGGGTCGTGGGCAGAAGGCGCTTGTCGTCATCGAGCACAAGGGCGATCTGCACCCGCAGATCAACGTCGTTGACGAATCGGGCAATATTCTGGACTTCCACTACCTTCCTGCCAAGGCGCGTATCGAGGTTCAGGACGGGCAGAAGGTCAAGGCTGGGCAGATGCTCGCTCGTCAGCCGCGTGGCGCTGCCGGTTCGCAGGACATCGTCGGTGGTCTGCCTCGCGTGACGGAGATCTTCGAGGCGCGCAAGCCGAAGGATCCGGCGACCATGTCCGAAATCTCCGGGCGTGTCGAGATCCATGCCGACAAGCGTAAGGGCAAGATGACGATTCGCGTTGTATCAGACGCAGGCATCGAGAAGGACCATCACGTTCCTTCCGACAAGCAGCTGATGGTGCATACGGGCGACTATGCGCAGGCTGGCGACCCGCTGACCGAAGGTCCGCTTGTGCCACACGATATCCTTCGCATCAAGGGCGAGGAGGCGTTGTGGGCGTACATGCTCGACGAGGTGCAGAATGTGTATCGCGCGCAGGGTGTGACTATCAACGACAAGCACATCGAACTCATCGTGAGTCAGATGTTGCGCAAGTTGCGTGTCGAAAGCCCCGGCGATACCGAGCTGTTGCCGCATGAAGTGATCGACAAGTACAATTTCAAGCAGCACAACGCACGCATCGCAAACATGGTGCGCATCTCTGAATCGGGCGGAACAGACCTGAAGGTTGGCGAACTGGTCGAGAAGTCGGTGATTCGCGAAGCCAACGCTCGTGCCGAGGCTGAGGGCAAGGAGCCCGCCAAAGCCAAGCGTGCACGCCCCGCGACCGGCCGAACATTGCTGCTCGGTATCACCAAGGCTTCGCTTCAGAGCGATTCGTTCCTCTCGGGTGCATCATTCCAGGAGACGACGAAGGTTCTGACCGAGGCGTCACTGCGAGGGGCCGAGGATGAACTCATCGGCCTCAAGGAGAATGTGCTGCTCGGGCACCTGATCCCCGCGGGTACTGGGTTCCGGCGCTATCAGGACATTCGCGTTCGGCCATTGGTCGAGGTCTCGAGTCTGGATGCAGCGAGCGAGGAACGCATGCTCGCCGAAGCTTCGCAGGCTGCAGAAGCCTTTGGCGCATCATCCGGTGCGGGTTCCATGCCACAGGTGCAGGTGCGAGGCGACGTGATGATCGGTGGCACAGCCGACGCGTTGGACAACTGAAGCGAAGTACCAGCGTGCTGGTTTGTTCCCGCGCGATCGGTGCGCAGTCTCTCGTTCGCACTGTCTCTTCGGGGCAGTTCCTACGATCTGCTGCCATGAAGAAGCGTGAGCTGGTCAATCTGGGTCTTACTTCACCAGAGGCAATAGCTGCTGCGATTGCTGCGTGTCGACAGCACCGCCTTGGCCGCGATCAGGCGAGGCAGTCGCTGATTCGTCTCATCAACGATCCCGCTGCGATGGCGGATGATCCAACCTGGGGTGCTGTTGCGGCGGCGCTCATCTCCCATCCGGATCAGTATGCGCAGTCCGTAGAGGCTCCGTTGCGGCTGTGGGGTAAAGTCGGGGAAGACTTCGATCGTGCGGCATTTGACCAGATCGCTCGCGCGTGCGAGTTGCCAATAGCGGCTGCGGGTGCGCTCATGCCCGATGCTCATGTCGGGTACGGCCTTCCGATCGGGGGCGTGCTCGCGACTCGCAACGCAGTCATTCCGTACGCGGTGGGGGTAGACATTGCTTGTCGAGTTAAACTTTCGGTCTTCGATCTGCCTCCTTCGATGCTCGAAACCGATTCGGGCCGCGAGCGATTGACACATGCGATCGAATCCGAGACTCGCTTCGGCGTCGGGGCGGAGTTCGGATCGCGTTCCGATCGAACCCCCAGACGTGAGCACGCAGTCCTTGATGATGATTGGGCCGTTTCGCCGGTTACCCTGCGACTCAAGCCCAAGGCACACGCCCAACTCGGCACTTCCGGTTCGGGTAATCACTTCGTCGAGTTTGGTGTCCTTTCGATTGCAGAAGATTCCACCGATCTGCCCTTACCGGCTGGAGAGTACCTGGCACTGCTGTCGCATTCCGGTTCGCGTGGATGCGGGGCTGCGGTGTGCGATCATTACTCTCGCCTCGCGATGGAGCAGCACGCGAAACTTGATCCACAGTATCGTCAACTCGCGTGGCTCGATCTCGACTCGCACGCGGGAAAGGAGTACTGGAATGCGATGCAACTCATGGGTGAATACGCAGCAGCAAATCACGCCTGTATCCATGCTCACATTGCGAAGCATATCGGTGCCGAAACGCTCCTTGGCGTTGAAAACCACCACAACTTCGCGTGGGAAGAGGAACACATCTTCAACGGCTCAATCGAGCGAGTGATCGTCCATCGCAAGGGCGCAACCCCTGCGGGTGCCGGCGTGCTCGGCGTCATTCCCGGCACCATGGCGGACCCGGCGTTTGTGGTTGTCGGCAAGGATGGATCCGGGTCGCTCGCATCAGCATCGCACGGAGCAGGGCGTGTGATGTCACGCACTGCAGCCAGAAAATCGTTCAACTGGAAGGCGGTCAAGCCGATGCTCGCCGAGCGCCGCGTCACACTCATCTCGGCCGGCATCGACGAGAATCCGCATGTGTACAAGGACATTCGACGCGTTCTTTCACTCCAGCACGATCTCGTGCGACCGATAGCGAGATTCGATCCCAGGCTGGTCAAGATGGCTCCTGAAGGCGAGAAGGCCGAGGACTGAATCAGATGATGCTCACGCAGCGTGGTCGCTGTTCAAGTGAAACGCTTCGCATACGAGAGATCAGGGAACACTGCGATGAAACGAGTCACTGACAAGGTTGCGATGCGAAAGACGCGTGCGGACCACTCCAATGAAACGGCCGAAGACTATGTCGAAGCCATCGCTGAAGTCATTGAGCAACTCGGCAAGTGTCGCGTAGTCGATCTGGCATCGAGATTTGGTGTGAGCCATGTGACTGTAACGCGGATTATCATGCGTCTCGAAAGTGTCGGCCTGGTCACGACCGAGCCCTATCGCCCGATCGAACTGACGGCGGCAGGACAAAAACTCGCCCGAGAGTCGCGGCAGAGGCATGACATCGTGTACCGGTTTCTGATTGCGATCGGCATAGACGCACGAACCGCTGCGATTGACGCTGAGGGGATCGAACACCACGTCAGTCGCAAGACACTGGACCGTTTCGCGGCCATCGCCGACGCACACAAACCATCCTCTTGACGAACCCGGAATCGCATGATACACTTCAGACGCTAAATGTAGCCTGTGCTACATTAGCGGGGTTTCGAGTGGCGGCGCAACCCGCCCGTTGTGGAGCAAGGTGATGGTCAGTTCAGAGTTCACGCGGTTCGTGAATACACGGCGCATTGTGGCCCTGTTGGGGATGGCGGTACTCGTGCTGTTCACAGCGTGCAGCCGTCGCGGTCCAGAGTCGGAGCGCGATGCCGCAGAAAACCGATATCGTGTCGTGACCACGATAGGAATGATTACGGACATTGTTGAGCGCGTCGCCGGGGATCGGGCTCAGGTTCAAGGCTTGGTGTCTCCCGGTACTGATCCTCATCTTTATAGGCCAACTCGAAGTGATATTGCTGCGCTCATGAATGCGGATATTGTCTTTTACAATGGGCTTCTGCTCGAAGGGAAGATGACCGACACTCTGGTTCGCGTCGCATCGAGCGGCAAACCGGTTCACGCTGTGACGGAACTGATTGACGAAAGAGAACTCATCGAGCCTGAAGGCTACGAGGGGCACGCCGATCCGCATGTCTGGATGGATCCCTTGGCCTGGATGAAGGCTGTTGAGGTCGTGCGCGATGCCTTGATCGCGTTCGATCCGGGCGGAGCCGATGTGTATCGCTTGAATGCAGCCGATGTGGTGGCGCAGATTCAGCATGTGCACGACTACGCCGAGCGAGTGCTTGCGTCGGTACCAGAGTCGGCACGAATTCTGATCTCTGCGCACGACGCTTTCGGCTATTTTGGTCGTCGCTATGGGTTTGAAGTTGTCGGGATTCAAGGCATTTCCACCGACTCCGAAGCAGGAGTACGCCACATCGAGTCGCTGGTGCGCATGATTGTGGAGCGTGATGTCGGAGCCGTGTTTGTCGAGTCCACTGTCGCTGAACGCAATGTTGAGGCCTTGGTTGCCGGGGTTCGGGCACGCGGCAAGACTGTTCGTATCGGGGGAGAACTATTTTCAGACGCGATGGGTCGGCGTGGCACCTACGAGGGTACCTACGTCGGCATGATCGATCACAATGTCTCGACGATCGCTCGAGCGCTTGGAGGCGTGGTTCCACCGGGAGGTGCCAACGGCAGATTGGTCGCGATCCCATGAGTACCAAGAGCGGGACGAAGAGTGCTCGTGCTCAGGCGGTGCCCGATGTGGCAATCGCGCGGGTCATCGCTCGTCCGGAGCATTCTGCTGCAAGCCCACTCACTATTCACGCCATGACGGTTTCATACCATCGCAAGCCTGTGCTGTGGGATGTGGACTATGACGCGCCGTCCGCGTCGCTCATCGCTATTGTTGGGCCGAATGGTGCCGGCAAGAGCACATTCATCAAGGCATGTCTGGGTCTCGTTCCTCGCGCTACGGGTGAAGTGGCTTTCTGGGGGCAGTCTCTTCGTGACGCGCGATCACGAATCGGATATATGCCGCAACGTGAGAGCGTGGATTGGGATTTTCCAGTCTCGGTACTTGATGTGGTTTGTATGGGAAGATATCGAAAGATTGGCTGGTTTCGCCCCGTCTCGCGGGCACACAAAACATTCGCGACGTCGTGCCTTGATCGAGTGGGTCTGGCTGATCTCGCGGGAAGGCAGATCAGTCAACTCTCCGGCGGGCAGCAGCAGCGTGTTTTTCTCGCTAGGGCACTGGCGCAGGAAGCGGATCTCTATTTCATGGATGAACCCTTCGCGGGCGTTGATGCAGCCACCGAGCGTGCGATCATCGAAGTCTTGCGAGATCTGCGAGCAACGGGCAAAACGGTCATCTGCGTGCACCACGATATCCAGACGGTCAACGATTACTTCGAACACTGCATTCTCCTGAACATGCGCGTGGTGGCTGCTGGACCAGTGTCAAGCACCATGACATCTGCCAACCTTCACCGAACGTATGGCGGTCGCCTGACCCTGCTGAGTCAGGCCAGTGAAGCAGTCGCACGCAGCAGCGGGGTGGACTGATGTTCGAAGCATTGGCCGAACTTGCAGACCAACTCATACTTCCGCTTCGCGAAGTGCATCTGGTCTTTCTCGGTCGAGCCCATAACGCCTCGTACGTCATGTTCGCTGCAGGAATGCTCGGTGTAGCAGCAGGACTTGTTGGCAGTTTTGCGATGTTGCGCAACCGCACACTGATGGCCGACGCACTTGGGCACGCGACACTGCCAGGCATTTGTCTCGCGTTTCTGATTGCCGACGCTTTGGGTGGCTCCGCGCGCGCAGTGGCACTGCTGCTCATCGGTGCAGCCATCAGCGGCGTTCTTGGAGTTTGGTGTGTGCAACAGATCGTACGAAGAACGCGCCTGCGCGATGACGTCGCCATCGGCATGGTGCTCAGTGTGTTTTTCGGCGTTGGCATCGTGCTGCTCGATCTGGCAACGCGCATTGCCAGCACGCCTGCCGGTGGACTGAGCCACTTAATTTATGGCCAAACCGCTGCAATGACTCAACCTGATGCAATTACTATGGCGATTGTGCTCTTGTCGGTTGTCATCGTGTGCCTGCTGCTCTTCAAGGAGTTCACGATTCTGTGCTTCAACGAGCCCTTTGCTGCAGTGACAGGATGGCCTGTGCGTCGTATCGACATGGTGCTCATGGCGCTGGTCGTGCTTGTCACCGTCTCCGGGCTTCAGGCTGTCGGCATCATCCTCATTGTCGCAATGCTCATCATCCCGGCTGCAGCGGCAAGACTCTGGACGAACTCGATCGGCGTCATGGTCATACTTGCGGGCTGCATCGGAGGTTTGAGTGGGTACGTGGGCGCGGCCATCTCTGCAGCAGTCCCACGCAGTCCGGCAGGAGCCATCATTGTGCTCACAGCCGGCGTGCTCTTTATTCTGTCGCTCCTCATGGCACCGTCACGTGGCATAGTGCCCGCGTCCTTACGTCGTGTGCGACAGGCCACGCGATTTGCTGCCGATCACGCACTTGAATCCATGGTTAGCAATGACGCAGTTTCTCCAGCGCGTTCAGGCCTATCCGGCCGCGCTATCGGGGTGTATCTGTGTCTCTCCGGTCTGGCGAAGCGTCAGCCGAGTGGATTGACGTTGACATCGCGCGGGCTTGAACGCGGTCGCCGCGTCGCTCGCAACCATCGCCTCTGGGAGCAGTACCTCATCACATTTGCTGATGTCGCTCCATCTCATGTCGACTGGTCTGTCGATCAGGTCGAACACATACTCTCAAGCGACATGATCGAGCGACTCGAATCCGATCTTGCAGCCAACGAGGTTTCGGCATGAGCGACTTTGTTTCTCTTGATCTCGTGCCGATTCTGGCGGGTCTCCTGGCGGCATTAAGTTGTGGCCTGCTGGGTAATTTTCTTGTGCTCCGTCGGCTGAGCCTTATGGGTGACGCGATCTCGCATTCAGTCCTCCCGGGTATCGTCGTGGCATTTCTCCTGACATCATCGCGTGCACCGATTCCTGTCTTTATAGGTGCACTGATCGCCGGGTTAATCACGGTTCTCCTCGTCGAACTCATCAGGCGGGCAGGGCGTGTCGAATCTGGCGCGGCTATGGGTGTTGCATTTTCCATCATGTTCGCAGTTGGCATCCTTCTCATGCATCAGGTCGCAGCCGACCGAATCGACCTCGATGCGGATTGTGTTCTGCACGGTCAGCTTCAATCGCTCAACTGGGCATCAACCATGTCGTGGAGCGACCTGCTTGATCCTGGTGTAGTCTGGCTGCTTCCGAGGCAAGTTCATGTGCTCGCTGTAACGCTTGCAGTCGTGGTGAGCTTTGTGTTCGTCATGTACAAGGAACTGCGCATCGCTGCATTCGACCCTCAACTCGCATCTGCCCAGGGCATTTCTCCAGGCATCATGCATGTACTGCTCATGCTCCTCGTTGCAGCCACAACGGTCGCTGCGTTCGAGGCTGTGGGTTCGATTCTCGTAATTGCTATGCTGATAGGGCCTGCAGCGACAGCACGACTACTCACAGAACGCCTCGCACCGCAGATCGCAGTCAGCGCTCTGATTGCGGTGCTTGCGAGTCTCGGAGGCTATACCACAGCTGTTTTCGTGCCGATCGCACTTGGAGCTCCGGTGGATCTCAACGCATCCGGAATGATGACAACCATGCTCGGCGTACTTCTCGTGCTCGCTATAGTGTTCTCGCCTTCGCGCGGGTTGATTGCTCGTGCGTTGAACACGCGCCGGCTCGCATCGAGAGTTCGCCGCGATGATCTGCTGGCGTTTCTGTATCGCGAGCATGAGTCGGGCCAACGCACTTCGTCGCTCGCGGTTGCAGCAGAGCGATGGCGTTATAATTCGGACCATCTTGAATCGCTACTCGTCGAGCTCGAACGCAGTGGGCTTATCGTCAAGATGTCAAGCGGCATAGCCCTGACTGAGGCAGGACTGCGCGAAGGCGCGAGCATCGTGCGCAAGCACCGCCTTTGGGAAGCCTATCTCGTCGACAGGGCCGGCCTGCGTCCCGATCATGTGCACGATGTTGCCGAAAAACTTGAGCACATTCCGCTCGATGAATCGGCATTGCCATTGATGCCTTCGCTGCTTGATCCGCACGGAAAACCTATTCCCGAACCACGCGCGTGAGTCGCACGTTTGGCATCACAATCGGCCAACTGCACATTGAGGGACATCTCAACCCGCTGGCATTCAAGCCGTCGGCCAGAGCAGCGTAACCACTGTGTACATGATCATTCCAATCAACGCGATGATCAGCCCGATACCCACGCCAATCCAGAGTGGCGGCACGCTTTCTCGCACCATCGGCGGCACAACATTCGGCATGCGACCACTCGCCCGACTCGGCAGTTGCTCCACCCTGTCTCTCGGCGCCACGCGGCTGGCCATTTGCGGCTCGGCACCACCCGCCCATGTCAATGCTGTTTCCGGCATCGGTTCTGGTTGGCCTCCGTCCCAGTTCAGCAAGTACTTGAGCAGCGAGGTTCCAATCCGAATCTCATCGCCATGTGTCAGATTGTGACGCCCAATCAGACGTTTGCCATTGATCAAGGTTCCCCATTTGCTTTCCATATCCTCAATCGTGTGCCCGGATTCGCCGACCTGCAATTTCAGGTGCACCCGCGAGACATGCTCATCGGACACCACGATATCGCACGCACGGCGACTTCGACCCAGCATCAGCGTCGCGCCGGCAGCGTTCGGCAGCGGACACCGCATGCGAATCGTTCTATCGCGCTCGCTTTGCATGATGAGCAACTCCGGCCCTGACCAGGGCCCGCCGCGCTCCGAGAGATCCGCCCCAACTCGCAGCTCAACGCCGTCCGCATTCCATGTCTCACCCATGGCCAGACGCGATCCCGCGGGGGTTTCCACTGTGCCATCGGGATGCACACGCAGTGTCAATGCCTCGCCCAGCTTGCTGCGAGAGATGCGAATCACCATGTGCTGCGAATCTGCCATTGACAAAGCCTCACTCGACGTCAAAGCCCACGTAGAGGAGAATCATAGATCAGGGCAGCCTACTGATCGTCCTACACTCGGCTTATGGCAACATTCGACCCTCTCGCGATTCTGACCGAGCGTTTCACCCATGCCCTCAGACAAGCCTTTCCAGAACTGGCGGGAACGGCTGAGCCGCTCATCAGCGCCTCACGCCAGCCTCAGTTTGGCGATTTTCAATCCAATGCAGCAATGCCATTGGCTAAGAAAATTGGTGCGAATCCTCGACAGATCGCTATGAGATTGATCGAGCATCTCGATGTTGCCGATATCGCCGAGCCGCTCACCGAAGCCTCAATTGCAGGACCAGGATTCATCAACATCCGCCTCAAGTCGAGCGCGCTGGCCGATCTGCTGACACACTTCGAGCAGGCATCGCTCGGCCTTGAACCCGTGCAGCCGCCACTCACGGTTGTTGTTGATGTCTGTGGCGTCAACCTCGCCAAGCAGATGCATGTGGGGCACATCCGCTCGACCGTCATCGGCGACACCATCGCACGTCTTTTTGAACGACTTGGGCACCACGTCATGCGCCAGAATCATGTTGGCGATTGGGGGCTTCCCATAGCCATGGTGACCGACCGCCTGCTCCGCACACTCGAAGCAAACCAGCAGTTCACACTGACCGATCTCGATACGTGGTACAAGGCAGCCCAGGCCGCCTGCCGCGGCGAGCACCGAGCCAGTGCCTTTGCTGCACGCCACGGCGCAAACGCCAAACTCCTCGCGGAACTTGATGCCATCAACACCGAGGCAGACGAAAACCTTGCCAGTGCGAAGCGCACACTCGTAGCCTTGCAATCCGGCGACCCACGAGTTCGCGCGATGTGGCAAAGGATCTACGACATCACCATGCAGGAATGCATGCGTGCGTGTGTTCGGCTTCATACCCGCATCACTCTCGAACACTCGGCTGGCGAGTCTTCCTATGCCGATGAACTTGCCCCAATTGTCGATGACCTGCTGAACCGTAAGGTTGCCGAGGTATCCGACGGCGCGGTGATTGTGCGCGTCGAAGGCATTGGGGAACCTTGCATTATTCGTAAGCGCGACGGCGGCTTCTTGTACGCGACCACCGATATCGCTGCCATCCGTCGGCGTGTGCAGCAACTCAAAGCCGATCTGGTCGTGTACTGTGTCGATATCCGTCAATCACTGCACTTTAAGCAGGTTTTTGGTGCGGCAGTTCGCGCCGGATACGCCCAGCAACCCGATCGAGCCGAGCCCGCTCACCTCCAGCACGCAGCTTTCGGCACGATACTCGGCGACGACGGTGCGCCATTCAAAACGCGCTCAGGCGAAAACGTCCGCTTGTCTGATCTGCTCGATGAAGCAATCGAACGAGCGACTGCTGCGGTCCGTGAGCGAAGCCGCGATCTTTCCCCCGTCGAGCAGACCACTGTCGCCGAGGCTGTCGGCATCGCAGCCATCAAGTACGCCGACCTCTCGAATGATCGCGTCAAGGATTACACGTTCAACTACGATCGCATGTTGGCATTCGAGGGCAACACCGGGCCGTACCTCCTGTATGCGCTCGTGCGTGTACGCAGCATCTTTCGCAAGGCGTCTGAGCAGAATATCACTCTCGATCCCAAGGCAGTCATCATCATTTCTGAGCCTGAAGAGAAAACGCTCGCGCTCGAACTCTTGCGCTATCCGAAAGTCGTACAGGCGTCAGCCGATGCTCTCGAACCGCATCGACTCTGCGCCTATCTCTTTGATCTTGCCTCGGCGTACAGCGCGTTTTTCGATCGGTGCCCGGTGCTCCGGGCTGATTCTGTGCAGTTGCAGGCTTCACGCTTGCGGCTCTGCTCGATTGTCGCATCCGTTCTTGCTGATGGCCTTGATGTGCTCGGTCTGCCCACGGTCGAACGCATGTGAGGCGAGACGAGGCTCACATGAATGTGCTGATCTCTTCGAGCGATTTGCGGGTTATCGCTGGCACCACGCAATCCTTGGTTGGATACCCAACAGGCATGAGCAGGTAGGGCTTCTCGTTCGATGGCCGATCGAGGATTTCTCGCAAGAACCCCATCGGGCTTGGCGTGTGTGTCAGTGTCGCAAGACCCGCGTGATGACAAGCCGCTATAAACAGACCCGTCGCAACTCCCACCGACTCTTGCGCGTAATAAACCTGTCCGCCATCACTCGTGTGTTTGAGTGCAAAAATCACAACTACCCACGGTGCGATTTCCAGAAATCGTTTGTCAGCATCGGTCCCAAGCTGCTTCAGATCTTCGAGCCATCGCTCCGACGCACGTGATTCATAGAACATCCGTTCTTCTTCTTCCGCACCGAGTCGAATACGTCGCTTGATGGCTGGGTCCGACACCGCGACAAACTGCCAAGGCTGCTTGTTTGCGCCGCTCGGGGCTGTTCCCGCAGCCCGAATGCACCATTCGATGACTTCGCGATCCACAGGCTCATTGCTGAATGTCCGCACCGTACGCCGCAGATTCATGCGCTCGTAGAACACCCGGGCCTCGTCCTCAGCCGAGCCCTTCGGAGGTTCCTGCTTCAAAGGCACATGAGGGGCACCTATAGGAACTACGTACCCCAGTTCGGTGTTCGATCGCATGATATCTTGTGGCCTCGCCTTTTTGTTCATTGCGCAATTTCCGATCACGAGGCATGTACGTCGACACGGTCTCTGGACCTACCTTCGTCGGCTCGCCGATATTCCCACCGATGAATCAGGTTCATAGTTTCCTTGGGCTGACAATGAGCGCAATGCTTGCGCCTTCAATCGCTGCGCACTTCGTTCAGCCAGAAGCAGTACAGCGCCCGCGATCCGCCGAGCGCGTCGTTCGAATGTTCGACTTTGAAGAACCAGACAATCCGCTCCCGATTCCCCTCAACTGGGTTCGCGCCCAGCATGATCCGCTTGTCCCTCGAATTCGCCCTGGGTTTCCAATTTGGAACGGGGGGGAGTTTGACAAGTCCGTCGCTCGCTCGGGATCCGCATCGGTCAAGCTCCCGGTTCGAGGGGGCAGCGCCAGTTTGCTTCTCAAGCCTGGTGCGATGAGCGTCATGCCAGGAGCAGACTACAGGGTGACGGGATGGATTCGTACCGAGAATCTGCAGCATGCACGCGCCTGCATCACGGCTCGCCTGCTGAATCAGGACGGGAATGTGGTAGAGTCCACCGAAGTGCGCACGCCTTTGGTTTCTACCGACGGCCAGTGGACGTTGGTCGATCTGGTCGTAATTGGGCGCGATGCTGCCTACTTGCAACTCGAGCTTCAGGTACTCCAATCCGAGCACTACCAAAAGCGGACATTCAATTTTGCGGAACTGGTCACGTTTCAGGATGTCGCGGGTGCTGCGTGGTTCGACGACATCATGGTTATCCAGATGCCGCGCATCGAACTGGCATCGAACTCAACCAGTCAGGTTGTGGTATACCCCAAGCGCCCCAGCATTGACGTTGAACTGCGCGACCTGACCGGGGATGAGCTCTCGATTCGTATTCGTGTGCATGACGCCGACGGGTTGCTCGTCGATCACGTTGAGTTCGGGTTTGAGTCCGGGCGCAGTGCTCGCTCGTGGGAGCCTGCGATCACATTGCTCGGGTGGTATCGCGTTGTGGTCGAGGTGGTCGATCGCGATCAGCGGATTGTGGGTACTGACTCACTGGATCTTGTCTGGATCCTCGGGCCGAGCATGATCGTGGAAGGACTCAGCCACGAATCCGGGCAGCCCATTCGATCGCATCTGGGCGGTGGTGGAAGTTCAGACCGTGCCCGGTTTTCGATCGCCGTGCTTCACGCTGATGCAAAGACATTCGAGCGCGTGGGCGATGTCGCAATCAAGAGTGGAAACGGATCGATCACACTACCCGCATGGCCAGGCACAGCTGAAGGCGAGTCTGGCACGCACCTTGACCAGTTGCTGGCAACAGTTCGAACGCTACGCGACAAGTGGCTGCAGGTAACACTCGCGATTGATCGTCTGCCGCCGCGCATGGCCGAATCGCTACAACTGGACTCCGACGCGGTCATCTCCATGTTTGCTCAGCCCATCGCTACATGGGGAGCCGCGATGGAGCCCGTCCTTGATCGCCTTGGCCCGTTTGTTCATCAGTGGCAGATCGGGGCGATTGGAAGTGAGCAGGCGATCGCACGCCCTGATCTGGCTGCGATTCTCAGGACGATCGAGGCGGAGTTTCGCAGGTTGGTTCCCGAGTCTGAACTCTCGATTCCATGGCCTGCGGAAGTTGCTGAACGGGCTGGCGATCTCGATGACCAGAGACGCAAGGCGCTGCTTGTCGCGACCGGAGTGCCGGAGTCGGGGCTGGCCGACCTCGGATCATACTGGATGCGCGGACAATCCTCAGGCAACGAAGAGCGAGCGATGCAGATCGTGCTCGATTGTCTCGATACCGACCTCGTCAGTGCACGTTTTGCAGCCGACAACTTCGCTCGGCGTGCGATCGAAGCCTGGGCAGCGCTCGGACCTCGAACCGACTCACTCGATCGGCGTGGTGGTGGGCTGGCGATCATTGAGCCGTGGTACTGGAGCACACATCGCAGGCCAAGACTTATGCCGCGTGCCGAACTCGCGGTGTGGCGCAACCTTATCGAGCGACTGGCCGACCGTTCGGGTTCAACGGATATTCATATTGCAGATGGCATTCGTGCGGTGCTTCTTGCACCACGCAACGGCGCGCCAAATGACCGAGGCTCAGCACTGGCAGTCTGGGCAGACCCGTACACGAGTGGCTCAGGCGTCATCGAACTCCTGCTTGGACGCGGAGAAATGCGCATCGTCGATATCTTCGGCAATAGCAGTTCGCTCGAACCGATCGAGCCCACCGATACGGGACTTGTGTTTCACCGGGTTGCCGTCACCTCTTCTCCGATCTTCATTGAAGGGGTGGACTCGAATCTCGTGCGATTCCTGAGCAGTCTTCGCCTCGAACCGCCACTGATCAGCGCGCGAAACACGGAGCATGAACACGCACTCCTACTGCGCAATCCATGGGGCGTACCGATTCGTGGCGAGTTGTACGTCATTGAGCCGGGCGGATACAGCTCTCCAGAGGGCACGATCGATCGCACATGGCGCATTCTGCCGCGTGTGATTCCGTTCAGTCTCAATGCGTTCGAAGAAGTGCATCTGCCGATCACAATCGCCTTCAGTCCGTTTGAGGAATCGGGCGCGCGTCAGTTCATCTTCGACTTTGAACTCACGACCGAACAGGAGTACGGCCTCATCCGCGTTGCACGCGAGTTTGAGATCGGCGTGCCGGAACTGCGCATGCAGACATCGTACCGCTACGGCCTCGATCCGGGCGGACCTCATGTCTTTATCGATGTGGATGTGCTCAACACGGGGCCTGAACAGATCTCATTTCGAGTGTCGTCGCAGGCTCCTGGATACCCGCGCGAGGCTGCCTCGGTTGCTCATCTCGCGCCGGGGCGATCAGTTCGTCGAACGTTCGTGCTGCCCAATGGTGCATCAACTCTTGTCGGATCGCGCGTCGCTACGAGCCTCACGATTCCAGAGGATGGAACCCGGCTCAACCAGTCAACACTGATCGACTGACCGTTTCGGCTGGAGCACAAAGAGCATGTAGCCAAAGTCCCGCTGGGGCATGACCTCTCCCCACGGACTGAGGACCTCGACGACTTCCATGCAACTGCGTGCGATCAGATCAAACCATTCCTCGTGAGAATACGTGCGCAGCGTGTAGGTGCTGGTTCGTGCTTCCTCGCTGCCAGAGCGCTCGATCGTGAGATGACTGATGACTTGCTCGACGCGGCCTTCTTTCGGCGGGAGATACTGCACGACCTGCCTGACGGTGCATTCCCCGCGCGTGGCCTGCCAGACATCCTCGCTCGGCTGCTCGAGTTGATACTGCGAGAGCGAAACGCCAACGCAGTACACGCTTCCCGGCGCGAGAACGCGACTGATTTCATCGAAGTGGGCGAACATCTCCTCGTCAGATCCAAGGTGGCGAATCGTGTTGATGAGGTTGAATGCGAATGTGACTGGGCGGTGAACCTGCGAAGCAAAGTCTGTCATCGACGCCGTAAAGTACGTCTCGTGGGCATTCGCTTGCGTGCGTCTGGCACGGGCTGATGCATACTCGATCATTGCCTGATTGATGTCGAAGCCGATGGTGTCGATCCCGCGAGAGCGAGCAAGCCTGAGCAAGCGACCACTCCCGCACGCAGGTTCGAGCCAGCAGCGGGTCGTGTCTGCGGGGATGCGCCCGAAGCGCTCCGCGATCAGGAGCCCCGCGGACTCGTCGGCAGTGCCCGGCGTGTGCAGTATGTCATACACCACAGGATCGGCGTACAAACCAATCTCAGCCTCGACCGCGTCGATGTGCGAATCAATACCGACGAGTTCTGTCTTGCGTGCGTCAGGAGCCATGCACGATTATGCCGGCGAAGGGACGAATGGGAAATCCGGCTCTCCATCGTCGCTGGGAGTTTCCGGCTTTGGCGTGGTTAATGCTGCTTTTCGCTTCTGCTCGGCCTCCAGAAGTTCGACCACGCTCGGCTTGTTGAGCCGCTCACCCCGCATGAGCCTTTCGACTTCATCAGACGAAAGCGTTTCATGCTTGAGCAGCGATTCGGCAACAGCGACAACCTTGTCCCAGTTGGCCTCGATCAGTCGCCGCGCGTCTTCATACGCCTCATCGATCAGTTTGCGAACTTCCTGGTCGATGGCCTTGGCGGTGTCGTCGGAGTAATCGCGCTCAGGCAGGAACATTTCGCGCGAGTCGAGCGGCGCATACCGCACGAATCCGAGCCGGTCGGACATGCCCCAGTCGAGCACCATGGTTCGTGCCAGTTGCGTCACCTGCGCGATATCCTGCGAAGCGCCGCTTGTGACATCGCCGGTGGCTTTCTCTTCTGCGATGCGCCCGCCACACATCACACGCTGTGTCGCCAGAAGCCAGCGCTTCGAATAGCCGAGGCGGTCCTTTTCGGGCAGGCTGAATGTTGCCCCCAGCGACTGCCCGCGCGGGATGATCGTCACCTTGTGCAGCGGATCAGCATCCGAGAGCAGGGCCTGGAGCACTGCGTGGCCGGCTTCGTGATAAGCGGTCGCGCGGTTTTCCTCGCGGTCGCGCATGCGGCTGCGGGCCGAACGACCGAACTTCACCTTGTCGCGAGCTTCTTCGAGATCTTCGTGCTCGATGAAATCCTTGTTCTGCATGGTCGCAGCGATTGCCGATTCGTTGATGATCGCGGCCAGATCGGCGCCACTGAACATCGGGGTGCCGCGCGCGACACGCTCGAGGTCCACATCCGGACCCATCTTGACTTTCTTGGCATGCACCGTCAGAATTTCGAGACGTCCCTTGAGATCGGGCAGGGGAACGGTGATCTGCCGATCAAAGCGACCTGGGCGTGTGAGTGCAGGGTCGAGCACATCGCCTCGGTTGGTTGCTGCGATCACGATGACGCCATCGCTGGAACTGAAGCCATCCATCTCGACGAGAATCGCATTGAGCGTCTGCTCGCGTTCGTCATTGCCACCCGAACTGAAGCCTCCACCACGCCGACGACCGACGGCGTCGATCTCGTCGAGGAAAATGATGCACGGCGCAGAGTCCTTGGCCTGCTTGAACAGGTCACGGACGCGGCTGGCACCAACACCAACGAACATCTCGACAAAGTCAGAACCCGAAATCGTGAAAAACGGGACATCGGCTTCGCCAGCAATCGCCTTGGCGAGCAAGGTCTTGCCGCACCCGGGATCGCCGATGAGCAGAACGCCGCGAGGGATGCGACCGCCTAGGCGCGTGAACTTTTTCGGATTCTTCAGGAACTCGATGATCTCGCGGACTTCATCCTTGGCTTCGTCGATACCGGCGACATCCTTGAACGTGACGCCGGTCATTTCCTTCGTGAGTCTCTGGTGGCGACTCTTGCCGAAGTTGCCCAGCATACCGCCTCCGCTGGCTGCTCCACGCAAGCCGCGACTGATCAGCACCCAGATCACGATCATGATGAGCAGGATCGGACCAAAAAACAGCAGCAGTTGGAGCATTGCAGACTGAGGCTTGGAGATGTATGTCAGATTTTTCTTGAGGAGGGCTTCGTCAAGTTTGCCAACCGTCAGTTCCTTAGTCGCAGAGTTCATCGCGACAGTCACGGTCTGGCGGCTGGTACGACTCTCAGGCTGATTGATCTCGGCAATGATGGCGTCATCACGCACGATGATCTGCGTGTTGGGAACCAGATCCCCGCTTTCGATGTGAGCCACCAGTTCCTGAATTGAAATGCGGTTTCCGCTCTGCGACTGGCTGAAGAACATCACGAGCATCACGATCAGGAGAATGACCGTGATGAACCCGAACAGCCCGTTTCGGCTGGGACCTGTGGCGGTGGTGGGGGCCTTAGGGTCTTTGGGGCCGTTGCCTCCCGATTGGACCGGGCCGTCGCCTCCCTTGCTGGGCTCGCCCCCGGCCATATCGAGTTTGAACCTCGGGTTACTACTTATCTTTTTTCTGTGCCTCATCATTGTTCAATCGTTCATTAGGTCAACGCACCGGTTCTGCTTCGACCGAATGCAGGTGTGTAGCAAACTGTACCCTACGCTAGGCTTTCGTACGCATCGAATCGACCGGGCTGTAGCGTCGCCCTTGCCTTGTTATACGGTTTTGGGGTTCACCAGTTCGAGCGAAGTTCGGCAACGAGGGCGCGAGACAACTCTGCGACAGCGTCACGCTGCCCTGTCTCGGCGCGTTCTCCGGTCGTGCGAGTCGGGACGAATATGGTGGCTGCCCTCATGCGTTCCCGCGATACGCGGGGTGTGCCCGTTCGGTTGTCAATCCAGTCAAAGTCGATTTCGATGGAGACCACCTGTTCGAGGACCAAGCCGGTTCCGGGGGTTGCGGTCAGTCGGCTGAACTCGATATTCGTGATTGTGCCGAGGATGGTTGTGTCTGCTGATCGATCTGGGGTGACAACCCAGGGTGTGGTGCGTTGAATTTCCTTGATGACGCTGTCGGTCAACTGCGTCTCGAGGCCGGTGGCGAATGTTTCGTTCTTGAATATGGGAACCGACACGGACGCGATGTCGCGGCTGTAAGTCGAAGTCCAGCTGTACCCTTTACTGGGGTCGGCGCTGCACCCCCCCAAGGTACCCAATGCGAGTGCCAACGCGATGGAGGCGGACTTACTGCTCAACATCGTCCGTGGTCTCCGGGTTGGTGTCGGTGCTGCGTTCGGTTGGGGCTGTTTCAAGCCAGCCGCGCTTGAGCATGATGTCTGCGGCCTGAGAAGCGGCGGTCGAGCCCGGGTGATTGCGGATCACGCGGCGGAGCACGAAACGTGCGGACGCTTCATCGCGACGTTTGAGATACCACACGGCAGTGTCGAGAAGGTGGTTCGCGGCGGATTCATCAATCCAGGTCTGCAACTGCACTGTGATGCCCGCTTGTTCGGCATCGGCGGGGTAGCGAGCCTGAAACCGCTCGATGAGAACCTGGCTCTCGATCAGACCGCTGCGGTCGTAGCGAGGACCCTTAAAGGACGCAATGTTGGAGAAGATCTGTCGCAGCCCTGCGTATACGCGGTGTTCGCTCTGGGGATAGTTTTCGACAAAGATGCCGTACATATCTGCGGCCATGCGCATGTCGCGCTGCTTGTAATAGTGATCGGCCAGTTCGAGAGCGGCAATTTCGGCGAGTTGGCTCTGCGGCATGCGTTCCTGCACGCGAATCAGAAGTTCTTCGCCCAGCGATGTGGCCCGCTGCACGCGAAAGAGGCCAAGCCAGTACCTGCGCAGGCCGTTGATGTAGCGAACCGCAATTTCAAACTCGCGTTCGACGGCCTTGGGAAACGCGTCGGATCCATAGAACTGCTTGATGACGACCTCATAGTCGTAGAGGGCTTCGTACTCGTCATTCTTGGCGTTTTTGGCATCGCCGCGGAGCAGATAGGCTTCGGGCAGGTCTGGGTGGCTGGTGTACTTGTGGGTGTCGATCCAGGTGTTGAGCAAGGCCAGAGCAGCGGCGGGCTGATCGAGAGCGAGCAGGCGACGGGCTTCGGCCACATCGGGGTCAATGGGCACTGAGCCTGTTCGAGCCCACTCGTTCTGATCGAGACCGAACTCGTCGATTTGTGCCAGGGCTTCGAATCCGATCATGCACACAAGGGCGAGCACGAGGCATCGAATAGCGTGTGTTGCATTCATCGCTGGATCATAGGTGATTGTGGCGGGGCCTGCACGAATCGCGCGGCCCTGGCGCGCGGTTCACATGTCGGGCGCATCGCCAAGCGACATGCCGGTGATCTGCGCGTCAAACGCGATCTCGCCTTCGACGATTCCCTGCGTGCGGGTGACGAACCGGCGGGGGCTGTACTTGACCTCCTTGGTCAGGAGGATGAGTGTCTGTCCCGGCTCGACGCTGTGGCGGAATGCAGCGTCATCGAGCCGAAGAAACGCGGCAAGTTTCGGCTTGTCCTGTCTGGAATTGTACAGGAAGCAGGCGAGCTGGGCAGCGCTTTCGATCATGAGGACGCCGGGGTACATCGCACGGCTGGGAAAGTGCCCCCGCACCCAGAACTCGTCGTGACGGAGGTGCTTGATCCCCACGCCCAGCGTGTAATCCGGCGAGTGCCACACCACGCGGTCAAGCAGCGACATCTCGTGGCGATGAGGATTGACACGGGCAATGCCGTCGGCATCGGCAGCACACCCGCTGGGATCGACATTGTCCAGCGCGAAGAGCAGCTTGGACTGCACCACAGTCGTAAAAGGCCCGAATCGGACCGCGCGGTTCCTGGTCTGTTCAGACATGATCGACATGCACGTTACTCAGCCTTCGGTGCGGTTCTCGAGCATCTCGGCCCGGATCACCTGGGCCTGAGATTTGACGTCCTGCATGGCCTTGCGCACCCGGGTGCCCGCAGCCTTGTTTCCACCCTTGGCCTTGTTGTAATCCTCGCGGATCGCGGCAATGGTCTGCTGCAACTTGTCCAATTGGTCCATGGCGTTTCCTTCCGGGTCGATCGACCCTGACGTCGGACTGGTGAACCATCGGGCATCGGGCGATCTCTTCAGACCACTTTCCCGCTGCCACGACTTCTTCCCAAGGATAGCCGATTCCCCCGCTCAACGCAGCAGGGAGGCCGAAAGTCTCTCAACGATGCCCAAAGCCGCCTCGACATAGGCCGGCGTGCCCTCTCGCCCCAGAAACGCCGGAACGCATGCCGCCATCAGCAGCCGTCGCAGGTCGGCAACGCGGGAATAATCCTCACCAAGTTCCAATCCCAGCGTTCGTCTGATCCTGGCCATGGCCGAGACCGGCTTGACGCCATGGAGAAAGTCCGCGTGTCCCCAGTATTGGCGTTCGAGGTAGACCGCATCCTCGACCCAGTGCCCGGCGTGCACGAGGCCGAGGTCGATGAGCACGAGTCGGTCCTGGCCATCGACGATCGCGTTGCCGGGGTGCAGATCCCCGTGGCACCAGGTGTCGATCGTCCTCATCCGCCACTGCGCCACAAGGCTCTCGACGTGGCGTCCGACGCGTTTGAGGGCGTCGGTCCAGCGTTGTTCGTGCGGGATGTGGTTGTCAACCACCGCCTCGCGGGCTTTCCCGATGATCTGACCCCAGTTCGGGGGGCTTGGGGTGTCGCGGTCGCTGACCTGCCTTACGCAAGCAGCCCGGCGGTGCAGGTCGGCGGCCGCGTGGAGGAGCGCCATCACCCGTTCCGAAGCCAGGTCGCTGCCCAGGGTCTTGCCCGCGATGCGTTCGATGACAAGCCAGGCCAGATCGTAATGGCCCAGTGCGTCGCCGCTGGCGATGACGCGAGGTGTGGAACCCTGTGTGTCGCCTTGACTGAGGCGGGTGGTCCAGAAGTATTCGGTGAACCCCACCGGGAGTTTGACGACGACCTGCTGGGTCTGGCCGGTGGCGTTGGTCCAGTCGGCGTATCCGGTGGCGGCCCCGCCGTGCTGCCATGTCGAGCGGAACCACGAGATGGGCCCGAGGCAGCCGCTGCACGTCTGTCGCAGAACGGGCGCCAGTTCGTGGGCCAGGTCCTGCGCATCGGCCACATCGGGATTCAGGGCCTCGTGCTGATCGTGCGCGTCCTTGCCCAACGAATCGCTCCCCATGCCATGCTCAGCCTATCAGATTTTGGCGGCCTGTGCCAGCGCGATGAAGTCGGCGAGTGTCATTTCGCACACGCGCCGGGTGGGGTCAACCCCCTCAGGCAGGGTCAGGTCGAGGTTGCGGCAGGCCGCGCGGATGTATTTGCGCCGCTGGGTGAAGAGCGTCTGGCAGAGATCGGCCAGGTGCGGCAGGTCAATGGTGCCCGCGACAACCTCGGGATTGGTGCGGCGGATGGAGATCATCGCGCTCTCGACACCGGGCCGGGGCCAGAAGCACTCGGGTGGGAGCGTTGCGATGGTTTGGATGGTGGCAGCGGCGGCGGCGATGACGCTGATCGAGCCGTAGGCCTCGGTGCCCGGCGCGGCAGCCAGGCGCTGGGCGACTTCGCGCTGGATCGTCACATGCATCGCGCTGCACGCTGGCCGGCGTGTGAGCAGGATCAGCAGCAGGGGCGTCGCGGCACCGTAGGGCAGGTTGGCCACCAGCGAAAAGGGCCCATCGCCCAGCGCGGCTTCCAGGTGCGGCGAGAGCGCTCGCTTGCCCGCCAGGCAGTCGCCCTCGATGAGCGAAAAGTTGGGGTTGGCCCCGAGGCGTTCGCGCAGCAGGGCGCACAGGTCTCGATCGAGTTCGCACGCGATGACACGGCAGCCGCGTTCGAGCAGAACTTCGGTGAGCGTGCCGGTGCCGGGCCCGACTTCGAGGACGGTGTCGCCCGCTCCAGCCCCGCTTGCCTCGACGAGTTTGCGGATCAGGTTCTGATCGATCAGGAAGTTCTGCCCGAGGGCTTTGCGCGGCCGCAGCCCGCGTGCTTGGAGCATGGCCTTGATCTGGCTGGCGGTCTGCACGGTGCCTGCTCCTGCCAAAGCCTACCACGCGCCCGTGAGGATCTGTCCGATGGCGTGGGCCACGCCGTCGTCGGTGTTGGAGAGGGTGACGACATCGGCCGCGTCGCGTGCCGCCGGGTCGGCGTTGCCCATCGCGATGCCCAGGTCGGCGGCCCGCAGCATGGTCAGGTCGTTGATGTGATCGCCGATGGCGGCCACGCGCGGGCCCGAGCCGTTGCGGGCGGGCGCTGTGGGCATGCGCGCTGCGATGTCGGCGATGAACCACTCGACGGCCGACCACTTGTGGGCCCGGGCGTCGAAGATTTCCAGCACGTGCACGTCGCGCCGGGTGCCGCTGCCGACGACGGCGGCGAACGAGTGCATGATCGCGCTCTGGTCGAGCTGCTCGCGCAGGGTCATCATCAGGCGCAGGCTGTCGGCGGCGTCGGCCACGAGGCCCACGCGCACGCTCAGCTGGGGGTGCTCGTCGCCTTCGAGTGTGGCGACGGTGCGGGTGGTGATCCGCAGCGTCTCGAACCACCAGACGCTGACCGGGTCGAGCGCGCGCTGGTCGTGGCCGTTGACCACGAGATAGTCATAGCCGGCCGCATGCCGATCCTTGTGGACCAGAGCCGCGTGCCCGGCGGCGACGATGGCCTCGGCGGCGCGGGCGACGATGGCCGGGTTCATGGCAAAGCGATGAAGGGTTGTGCCGCTGGCCGCATCGACGAGCATGGCTCCGCCCGCGACGGCGACGGGTCCGGTGTGCTCGATGGCGGCGAGGACATGGCGGCATTCGTTGAAGCCGCGTCCGGTGCAGGGCAGGATCGCGATGCCGGCGGCGCGGGCAGCACGGACGGCGTCGCGGTTGGGCTGACTGACGGTGCCGTCGGGCGCGAGCAGGGTGCCGTCGAGATCGAGGGCGAGGATGTCGTAGGCGGGGCCGGGGGGCATCAGGCGGAGGGTAGGGAGCGCGCCCGCCCAGGGGGCCGCGCTCCGGCCCCGTTGTCCAGTCTTGCGTCCCGGTCTTGGCGCCTTGTGGCTCCGGCGGGGCGAAGAAGCGTGCGAACGTGACGCGGGTGCGCCCGTCCGGGGTGACACCTGGTTCGATGATCGTGGCACCCGGGTCTGGGGATCGTGAAGTGTTGGGGGCGGACACGAGGCGAACATGGATGCGTGTGCGTCCCAGTGCGTTTATTGTTGCGTCAGGGCCGGAAATGATCGAGGTTCGCTCGCGCGGGACGACTCAACGTCGTGATAAGCGCGATTTTTGGTCATAATTGATCGACAAAACATGAACTCGTATCGACAAAACATGAAGTTGTATCGCGCAATTGTCATCTCGCATCGACAAAACATGAACTCGTATCGCGCAATTGTCATCTCGTGTCGACAAAACATGAACTCATAGCGACAAAACTTCGTCTCGCATCGACAAAACATGGCCTCGTATCGACAAAACCCCGTCTCAAACCGCGCAATTCCTGCCGCGCATCGCCCCCGGGTCGGCTCGATGCCCGACCCCGGTATTTTTTCGCGCTGATGGCGCATCCGTAGCCGCGTTGTCGCGTTGCTGTGCAGCGGGATGGTCAGGTCGCGGGCGTGGTGCCCGGGGACGGGCCGCACCCCATGCACATCAACGAGGATCAATCCCATGTTTCGGATCAACTCTGCCAGCGCGCGTCACACCTTTTGCCACGTGAACACCAATGAGGCTCCAGATGCGCGGCTCGCCGCGGCCCGCGCATCGCCCGTTCGCTCGCACGCGCGGGCCCGGCCCGCGTCCGGGGCGCTTGTGGCGCTCGCCCTGGTCGCCGGGCTGGCCGCACCGGCCTGCGCTGTCGATCGCTCGTGGATCGGCGGGCACGGAGTGTGGAACAATGCGGCCCACTGGACGCCCCTGGGCGTGCCCAACGGCGCCGACATCGTCCGCATCGGCAACATGCCGGGCATGAACAACCTGACGGTCTTTGCCAATGCCAATGTCAACGCCGCGGCGCTCATCATCACCAATGGCATGGGCTATCAGAACGAGGGACACACCAGCACGATCGGCGCCAGCACCTACATCGGCGCGGGCAGCCGCATGTACCTGACCGACGCGGTCGCCGGGACGGATTTCTCGACGCCCCAGCTCGTGCTCGAGGGCCAGTCGGCACGCGTCTATCTCGACGAGGCCATGCTGCGCACCAACACGCGGACAACCATCAGCCCCGGCGCGTACATGCACTTTTCGTTCGGCCACTGGCGCTCGAACGGTGCCGGCGACACGCTGGTCAACGACGGGCGATTGCTCTTCGGGCCCGGCAGTGCGTTCATGACCCAGGAAGGCAACGGACGCTTCGACCTCGATGGCACCAGCGGTGGGGGAGAACTGCTCGTCAGCGGCACCTCGCTGGCCTCGGTGGCGATCTCGGGTGTCGGGCTCAGGGATGCGTTCAACGGCGTGCTGAGCATGGGCCCGTATGCGCGGCTGCACATGCTGCTCAGTGAAGGCTGGGCGACCGGTCCGGGCAGCACCATTGAAGTGTTCTCCGGCCCGCCGAACACCAGCGAGATCGCGATCATCGGCCAGGGGACGGGCACGTTCACCCTCGGCGGACACCTGCGTGTCTACCGGGCCGGGGCGGACAGCCAGCTGACCATCGCTCAGCCCACCATCATCAGTCCGACCGCTACAGGCCTGCTCAGTCAGGGCACCTTCGTGCGCTTCACCGCGCCGACGACCGTGACGGGCGGGGAGTTCACGACCTATCACAGCGGCCTGATCGAAGACGGAGGCTTGTTCTTCGACGCGGCCACAAACTGGCGCGGCACGACCACATTCAATGGTCTGGCCATGCAGTCGGCTAGCGCGACCGTCAGCGCTGCCAGCGGCGCGGTCATCAACGCGTCGACGTTCATCATGGACGGCGTGGACGCTCAGACCACCTGGAACATCAACTCAAGCCTGGTCGTCAACGCGGGCCGCATCGCTCACGAAGCGTTCGACGCCTTCGACGGCCAGATGATCATCAGCGGCGGATTCGCCGCGCGCCTGGCGATCAACCTCGCCCACGGTGACGCGTGGACCATGCGCGGCGCAATGAATCTGACGGGCACCGCTCCGTTCCCCACCACGCGGCTGGCCGGTTCGCCGGTGGTCTTTGCGGGCGATGTGGCGCTGGCCTCGGGCCGGGCGCTGGTGACCGCCGACGCGACCTTCTCGGGCAGCGCAAGCCCCGGCATCGCAACGACCACCATCGGAGCGGCCTCGGCCGAACTGCGCTTCGGCGGGGTTGCGCGCGTCGAGGCCGGCGCGCTCTTTGCCGGTGACGGACGCCTCGGCGTTGCGGCCGGAGGCGCGCTTACGCTCGAAGACGGCGTCAATCTGGGCGGCGCAGGCGTGCTCAACGACGGCACACTGGCCATCGCGACCGGCACGGGTGCCGCGTCGGTCCACCGTTACGAACAATCGAACACCGGCGCGCTGGTCGTGTCGCTGGGCGGCTACCTCCAGGGCGACGATCACGACCTGCTGATCGTCGCGGGCGGCCCCGCGCTGATCGACGGCAGACTCAGCGTTGAACTGGCCAGCATCGCGGCGGACACAGCGCTGTTCGCCCCGCAGATCGGTGATGCGTTCACGATCCTGACGGCACTGGGCGGCGTGAGCGGCGCGTTCAGCATCGTGACGCCGACGATCGCGGGCGGGATGGTGCATCACTGGAGCGTCGAGTATGAACCCAACGCGATCGTGGTGCGCCTCGATGACATTGTGCCAGTGCCCCCGTGCATGCCCGACTTCAACGGCGACGGCACGCTCGACTTTGCCGACGTGCAACTGTTCCTCAACCTCTTCTCGGCGGGCAACGTCGCGGCCGATGTCAACGGCGACGGCATCTTCGACTTTGCCGATGTGCAGATGTTCCTCAACGCGTTCAGCGCGGGCTGCCCGTAAGCCGGGTTCGGCCGCCTGGCCGCGGGGGCGGCGAGGTTGATCAAGCGCACACGCGCATCAGGGCGACACGGGTCGCCCTTTTTTCATGGATCGGTCAAGGGAGTTTCGGCCTCCGCTCCGTCAGGCTCGGCCTCGGTGCCATCCTCACGCAGTGAGAGCTCGAAACGGTCGCCGTCAGAGACCGCGCCGTCGAGCTGGCGCACACCGACGCGCTGCTGACGCACAAGATCGAGCAGCCCGAGGAAGAGCCCGACCATCTCGGATCGCGTGCGGCCCAGCAGCAGGCGCGTCAGGCTCAGCCTGCCGCCCGCCCGCGCCAGCGCATCGACAATGTCGGCCGCGAACAACTCGATGGGCGTGTCGTCGGCGATGATCTCGTGTTCACCCAGCCGCGCCAGGTTGACCGAACCGACGATGCGGCCGAACGCGGCGACCAGTTCGCCCAGATCCAGTTCGTCAGCGTCGAGGCCGTCGAGATCGTCGATCGCTGCCAGCAGATGCTCGCGGCTCGCAGCGGCCGGGGCGGCGGGATAGCGGCTCAGCCACGCCTCGCGCCGGGCCTCGAGCCCGTCGGCCATGTCGCGGTACTTCTTGTATTCGAGCAACTGCCGCACCAGTTCGCTGCGCGGGTCGGCCGCGTCGAGCGCGTCAAAGGCGTCAGGCGAGTCGCCGTCGCTGTTGGCCGACGCGGTGCCCGCACCGTCGCGCTCGCTGGCCCGGGCGACGAGGCGGCTCTTGATCTCCATGAGCGTGGCGGCCATGACCAGGAACTCGCCGGCCGTGTCGATGTCGATGCTGCGATCATCGATGTCGCCCAGGTACGAGAGATACTGCTCGGTGATCGTGGAGATGGGGATGTCGGCGATCTCGACTTCGGCTTTGCGGACCAGATAGAGCAGCAGATCGAGCGGACCCTCGAAGGCACTCAGGCGAACGCGGTATGCACTGCTCATGACGCTGGATCCTCGGTCCCGCGCGCTCGATGCGGCGCGGGCGGCTCTGGCAGTGTACCCTTGGGACATGCAGCCCCGCGCGCCCGCGACCGAAGTTTCGACCGAAATCGCCTTCATCCGCTCGATTCTGGCCGAAGAGGCCGCGGCGGTGGGGGCTTTGGCCGAGCGCGCGGACGAAGCGTTCAGCCGGGCGTGCACCATCATCGAGACCTGCGGGCTCTCGGGCGGGACGGTGCTCGTCAGCGGGCTGGGCAAGAGCGGGCTGGTGGGGGCCAAGATCGCGGCGACCTTCTCGAGCCTGGGCATACCCGCCCACGCGGTGCACCCGACCGAGGCGGCGCACGGGGACCTGGGCCGGTTCAGAGCCAGCGACGTGGCGCTGTGCCTCTCGCACTCGGGCGAGACCGATGAAGTCGTCGCGCTGGCCGCCTCGCTGCGACAGGACGGCATCCCGATCATCGCCATCACCAGCGGCAGCGCGCCGGGCCAGGCGCTGACGAGCCTCGAGCGATTGGCCGATGTCGTCATCGCCGTCGGAGTCAAAGCCGAGGCCGGCGGGTTCATCGCGCCCACCGCTTCGACCACCGCAGCCATGGCGGCGGGCGACGCGATGGCGCTGGCGGTCGCGCGGCGTCGCAACTTCACGCACGAAGACTTCGCCAAGCGGCACCCGGGCGGATTGCTCGGCGGGATGCTGCGCCCTGTGACTGAGCTGCTGCGCTTCAAGGTCGGGCTGAATCTGCCGGTGGTGACGCCGGACATGAGTGTGTCTGCGGCGCTCGAAGCCGCGGCCAGAGTCGGTCGAAGGCCGGGCGCGCTGCTCGTCGTCGAACACAACGGCACGCTGGCGGGGATCTTTACGGATGGCGATCTGCGCAGGCTCGTGCTCCGCAGCCCCGACGAACTGTCGCGCCCGATCAGCCAGGTCATGACCCGCAGCCCCCGCAGCCTGCCCGACAGCGCGACGGCTGCCGACGCGGCGAGGTTGCTGCGCGAACATCGCCAGGATGAGACACCCGTAATCGACGCCCAGGGCAGGCCGATCGGCTTGCTCGACGTGCAGGATCTCATCGCGCTGCGCCTGGTCAAGGATTAGAACATGCCGATTGCCGACCCGCGAGAGTTTGCCGCCCGTGCAGCACGCGTGCAGATGATCGTCTTCGACATCGACGGCGTACTGACCGATGGCTCGATCAATCTGACGTCTGATGGCGTCGAGATCAAGTGCTACAACGTGCGCGACGGGTTTGCCATCAAGGCGTGGATGACTCTGGGCCAGACGGTGGGCATTCTGACCGGGCGCGGCGGGCCCGCGGTCAGCGCGCGGATGCAGGAACTGGGCATCACGCACGTCATCGAGCGGTCGAAAGACAAGGGCGCTGATATCGAGCGACTCGCGGCCCAGGCGGGCATCGCGCTCGAAGAAGTCGCGTTCATGGGCGACGACTGGCCCGACGCGCCGGCGATGCGGATGGTCGGGGTGGCGATTGCGCCGGCCGACGCGGTGCCCGAGATTCGTGCCATCGCCCATCTGGTGACCGCTGCGGCCGGTGGGCGTGGGGCGGCACGCGAGGCGGTCGAACACCTGATCGAGGCCCGCAGCGAACTTGCAGGCCTTCGGGCGCGATATGATCTGTAGATGCACACCCACGCCCGCGATGGAGCCAGCAGGGTCGGATTGATCGTGGCGATGGTCCTCGGGGGCGTCGCGATTGGAGTCCTCGGGTGGATGCTCTGGACCGGAATCAACGAGCAGGCTTTGGACGATGATGATCTGGATGTGCCGCCGATCATTGATATCCTGCGAGGCACCGAATCGGGCGGCGGTCTGTCGCTCCAGTTCGCCGACAGCGAAGATCTGTCACGCATCGCGTCCAAACTCGAAGCCGAAGAGTTGAGGCCCGTCGATACCGCTGGCGTCGTGGAGCAGCACCTGTACCATCTGGAAAAGGTGCGTGCATGGGTGTACCTGCGCAGCGGCGAGACGATCCTCATTGAGTCGCAGCAGGGGCGGTTCTACATGCCTGACCGCAAGGCCGGGCCCGAATCGGGCAGTCTCATCGGCACGCCGAAGATCACGGTGTTTGCCCAAGGCCCCCTGGACGCCGAGCCGCTGCTGGTTGCGAACTTCGATGATGTCCTCCGGTTCAATCTTGCTTACTCGCACATCGAATCCCCCGGCCGCGTCGTCGTCACCGGACGCGACATTGCGTTTGCAGGGAGTTACCTGACCGCGCGGATCAACGAGCAGCGGCAGCGCATTGATGTGCTGGAAGTGGCCAAGGGAGAATCGCTCGTTTTCACGCCTCCTCCTCGCGCTCAGGCCGAGCCATTGGAGCAAAATCCCGCCCCGCCGACGATCGGCCGCGCTTCGGGCAGCAAAGATCGCGCCAGCGTGATTGCCTCCAAGGCACCTGCGCCGCATCAGTCGCGCCCCGGTCTGCTTGCGGTCGCACATCAGGCAAGCGAACCTTCCGAACCGCAGCAGCATGTCGCGCACTATCTGGCAACATTCAGCGATTCGGTCGAACTCTCGCAAGGCACCAAGCGACTCACGGCCGACAAGCTCGAAGCGTGGGCCAGGCTCATCGATCACAAGATCCCCGATCGCACGCGCTCGTCGGCGACTGCTCATGCCCCGGCCGATGTCGCATCACATCTGCTCGCGAGCATGTTTGCGCTTCAGGACGGGCTCGATCCTGACCCGCAGCCGCTCGATGACCAATCCGCAGAACATACCGATGAGCAATCGCCGCCTGCCGGCGAGGATTCCCAGTCGTCCGACGCACCGATCGAGCAGGAGCCGGTGGTCCTGCGCTGGACCGGCATGCTGCGTGTGGTGCCGCTCGTCGAGCCGAATCCGACCCCGCTGCGCAGCGACGACGTGGTGCTGCGTTTCACAGCCGTTTCGACCGGCATGGTGCACTATCACGATGTCACGACGACGGGGCGCGCGGTGTCGATCGATTACGCAATGACCCGTGAAGAACTCACGATGCTCGGCCCGGGTGGCGCGGTCAGACTGGCCGATGAAAATGCAGGCTGGATCGAAGGCTCGAAGGTTGTTGCGCGTCTGAGCTCAGGCGAAGTAACGGTCGTAGGCCCGGGACAGATTTTCGACGCGGCCCATGTGGCGTCCGGTCCCAATCGTCACGAAAAGGCGGTCCGATGGATCGATCAGGCAGACTTTCGATTCGCGGTCGAAGACGGGCGCATGACCGGGCGCATCGAGCAGGCCGACATTGCAGGCGAGGCTCGTGCGATCGACGGCAAGCAATTCGTTACAGGCGAGATGCTGATCGCAAAGTTTGGTGTCGATGACTCGGGCAATCCTGTCTTGACGCAGGTTGAGGCGTACGAGGCCACGGCGTCGGATGGCACTGACAGTTCGCTGGCCGCACGTCGCTTTGTTGTTCCCATGACCACGATCGATGGGATCACGTCGCCGACCGGCGCCTTCGCCAGCGGCGCGGTGCTTCTGTCTCAGGGCCAGCGGAGTCTGTTTGCCGATGTGTTTTCCGCCGATCTGAGTGTCGATGAGAAGGGTGATGTTGTCGTTGGCGACGTGGTGGGCGAGCGGGGCGTGGTCTACCGCGACGGCGACACCATCGAGGCTCACGCCGACCGGCTCGAAGCAAACGGGCTTGACGCGGTTGCAGTGCTGCTGGGCGAAAACGGCAATATGGCGACCATCGACTACGAAACCGCGATCATCGCGGGCCCGCGCATCGAACTCGAACAACACAGTGAGAAGGGCCGCGTCATCGGCGCAGGGCGCTTCGAGCGCGATGCCGACGGTGAACGCACCGAAGCAGCCTGGACCGAGGCTTTGCACTTTGACCGCGGCACCGGCCGGATCGAAACCTTCGGCGACAGCCGCGTCGAGCAGACGATCGCTGCAACCGGCGAGCGCCGCGTCACCGAAGGCGAGCACATCACCGTCGAACTGCGCAAGGTCGATGGTCGCGAATCGCTCGATACCGCAACCGTGCTCGGCTCGACACGATTTGCCGCTCACGCTGAGATCAGAAAACACGACGAGGCAGGCAGGCTCGTGGAACTGCTCGATCTGCTCAGTACAGAAGTGCTGGTCAAGGGAGGCGGGAACGAGCTGATTGTGCCACGCAAGGGTCGGCTGCTGGTGCTCGACCATCGCCCGGATGGTGAACAGCGAACCGGAGCGCTCGAAGGATGGGAGCGAGGTCGCGCGCTCATGACATGGCAGGATCAGTTGCTCGTCGATCGTGCGATTGGTCAGGCCACCCTAACCGGCGACGCAAGGGTGATTCAAAAGCCGCTGAATTCTGATCAATCATCCGAACTGGCCGCGAGCAGCATCGTGGTCGCTTTTGCCCAGACTGCAGGCGAAGAGTTCGACATCACAGCTGTGCTCGCGTCGGGCACCGCGTATGCCCGCTTCGAAGGGCGCGAAGTGATCGCGGACCAGATTCACTTCGACCGTGCTCGACAGATGATCTTCGCCACCGGCACAGAGCGTGAACCAGTCCGCATGCTCGATCTTACAACCGGCGCAGTGACCAATGCTCGCTCTCTGTCATGGAATCTCGCAACAGATCGCATCGAGATCAATCAGCCTTCGCCGATCTTCATGCCGCGTGGCGAGTGATGGGCGGGTAATGAGCGGTTGTGCCCGACAATTGGACGACTCACGACAATGGACTCTCGTTCGGTGCGCACGACGAATTGACCATAATCACAAGCTCAGTTCATCAAACGCGGCTCCAATGGCTCGCGGGCGAATCTGCTCGAACTCGAGCCCGTTCATGAACGGCCAACTCTTGGCCATGACTTCATCTCGGCTCGCGCCGCGATCGATCTCCTCTGAAACATGCTCGATCAGCTGCTCCAGATACTCCCGCTGACGCACCACGCCAGCAAGGTCGGTCATCGCGCCGTGCCCAGGCACAACCATAGTGCGAGCGTCGCAGAACTCTGCAACCTGCAAAAGCGCAGCGATCCATCCTCGAATGCTCACGCCGCCCGATTGGTCGCAAAACGGATGAAGGCCATTGAAGACAAGGTCGCCTGTGTGCACGATGTTCAACTCAGGAACCGAGACCACCACATCGTTGTCGGTATGCCCCGGGCCGAAGTGACGCAGTTCGACGCGCAACGATCCAACCTTCATCACCGATGGATAACGATCGAGCGTTCGTGTGGCGGTAAATGCTGCTGCGTTTCTCTCGGCCATCCGCGCACGCAATTCGCCAATCTGGGCAGCCCCCTTTTCAATCGCATCGCCTGTGCCAAGCGCTCGAAGAGTCTGCTCCGCGTTCTCAGCCTGCTGCACATACGCCTGCATCTGCTTGGCCACTCTGTGCGAGGCAGCTGCGTGCGACACAATCACCGCTTCGGAGAATCCCACATTGCCGCCGGTGTGGTCGCCGTGATGGTGCGTGTTGACCAGCATCGAAATCATGCACCCCGCTCGCGCCTCGGCTTCGGCCCGAAGGACCGGTGATGTGCCCACAAATTTGGAATCGACCAGCAGTGCCTCGCCCTCCGATGCAAGCACCAGGCAGTTCCCACCTGAACTCATGCCGCCAGTCGACCAGGCCCGCCCCTCGACAAGCGTGTTCCATGCAAAGTGGTTCGTCGAATCAGCAATACTGCCCCATGCACGTGCCGATGCCAGAGGCAAAGCCAGCCCCGCTGCTCCGAGTACACCAAGGAATGTCCGGCGATCGATCGTTCCATCCATGTTCGATTCCTCCTTCAATAGGCCACAAGCAGTCGAATAGAGGATACTCCGTCAACCTCCCGCGTCCTCGATCCATACTGAACAGCATCCTACTGACCGAGCGTGCTCACAAGCTGCGAACAGGCGACGTGGTCGGCATACGATCTGTCTACTGGACCGCACTCTTTTGGAGATTGAACAGGAATGAAGGCAAATGATCTTCGCCCCGGAATGGCTGTCAGCGTCGACGGACGCCTGTTGGTCGTCGTGAAGACCGACCACGTCAAGCCCGGCAAGGGCCCGGCGTATATTCAGGCCAAGATGCGCGACGTCGCAGGCGCGGGCATCATCGAAAAGCGATTCGGATCCGCCGACAACGTCGAGGGCGTCATCCTTGACCGCCGGGAGATGGAGTATCTCTTCAGCGACAACGATGGTGCCACATTCATGGACACCGAATCCTTCGACCAGCTTACGATTCCCGAGAGCATCCTCGGCGACTCGTTGCTGTTCATGGTGCCAAACTCCACTGCCATGGTGCTCTGTCGTGATGGCGTGCCGATCACGATGGAACTGCCCGCATCAGTTGAAGTCACTGTTGTGGATACGCCCCCCGGCATCAAGGGCGCGACCGTCACGAACCAACTCAAGGAAGCAACCTGCGACACGGGTCTCAAGACTCGCGTTCCGCCATTCATTGAACCAGGCGAACGGATCAAGGTTTCGACCGAAGATGGCTCGTACATCTCGCGTGTGAAGTCGGACGACTAAAACTGGCGGAGGAATCCATGGCATTTCGAGCGCGCTCCATGATTGCCGCATCGGTTGCGCTGGCATTGCTCGGGGTTGCTGTGATTGCGTATGTGCTGTTTGCACCGCGTGGCACCGGTCCTCTCGGGCTCGGTCGAGGGGCAGAACTGCGCGACTACCTCGGTCGACAGATCACCGGCATCATCAATGGCTATCTCGTCCCGACGCTCAGTTTTCAGACCGTTGACTATCGCTATCCAGGCACCGTGACGCTCTCGAATGTGCGACTGACCAGTCCCGACTCGATCGATGTGTTCGAGGTTGACTCCCTTGTCATAACGCTGGCCGAAGTTCCGAGTGTCGGCAAGCCCATTCGCATCGCCGAAGTCGAGGTGAAAGGCGGAGCGGTTCGCTTGATGCGCGACTCTGAATCGGGCGGCTTCAAAGGCCTCTCGCCCCTGGTCAGGCCCGCTGCGGGCGATGGGGCACGTCAGGTCGAGCCGAGCCAGCAACTGAGCGAAGTGCTCGTACTCGAAATGATCCGATTGAGCGGGATCACGCTGATTTATGACGACGGATCCGGTTCTCCGATGCGCATCGAAGGCTTCGAAGCCGATCTCGACATCACTCCTGCGCGTGAGCAGCCCGGCTGGTACACCCTTGCGCTCAATGTCGGCAGATTGCCCGGGCTCGAACTCGAACTCAACGGTGCGTTCAACATCAACGACTATGTCGTCGAACTTCAATCGAGTACTGGTCAGATCCAGCTCGATGCCCAGACTGCAAAGTCCCTCCCGCCGCAAATTCAGAGCGTCATCACTCAGTTCGACGCGACAGGGCGCGTTGATATTTCAACCCAGGGTTCGATTCCGCTGCTCGATCCGCTCAACGCACAGCTCGACGGCACGCTCAACCTTCGTGACTTCAACGTAGCCTCCGGCGACTACCGTCTCCCGATCGACTCGTTCACGAGTTCATTCAACATGCAGAGCGGACGACTCAACTTGCCCGACGGCGTCATGACCCTGCTCCGTGGCTCCGGGCAGATCCGGTTGGACACCGTGCTTGTGGGCGAACCGAGGACGGCACACATGACATGGAGCCTCACCGATCTCCAACTGCAAGAGGCTTTGCGTATCGCAACGCCCAGCGGCGAGCCCCCCAAACTCGCAGGCTTGCTTCACGGTTCAGGTGTTGTACGGACGGCGATCGATGATCCCCTTGCTTCTCTGGCAGGAGAAGGCTCCGTGCATGTACGTGATGGACGATTGCTTGTGCTCCCCGGCTTGCTCCAGTTGATCTCGCAGATCGGCAATCTCAAACTTTCCGATGACCAGAAACTCACACACCGCGCCGATGCTGAGTTCACACTACGCCCGGAAGGTATCAATATCACTCAATCCGAAGTTATCACCGAGTTGATCGCTGCGCGAGCACAAGGCCTCATTGCCTTCGATGGATCTCTCGACATGACGGTCAATGCCGGACCGCTGGCTCGGCTTCAGAGCGCACTGGGGCGCGTCGGCAATATCTTCGGCCAGATTACAGATCGCCTGCTCACATACCGCCTTCGCGGCACAGTCGATGCGCCGACCGTCAGCGTTGCTCCGCTTGGGATCGGAGGCTAGGGGTCGCGCGCGTTTCGCTCACAGGTGCACCGCCATGAACAACATCCTGCTCATCGGACTCCGTGGCTCGGGCAAGACCACCATCGGCCGCGAACTCGCTGCGTTGCTTCGCAAGCCCTTCATCGATCTCGACGAACACACCGCTCGGCACCTCGGCGCGCCGAGTGTCGCCGAGGCGTGGAAGGAGCACGGCGAATCCGGATTTCGCAATGCCGAGGCTCAGGTTCTTCGGCGTGTGCTTGCGATACCAGGACAGGTCATCGCGCTTGGCGGCGGTACACCGACAGCGCCCGGGGCGTTCCATCTTATCGAGACTGCCCAGAAACATGACAAGATCCTCGTCATCTATCTCCGTGCGTCGGCCAAAACGCTTCGAGAGCGACTCGCTCAAGCCGACAATACCAACCGACCGAGTCTCACCGGTGACGACGTGATTGCAGAGGTCGATCGCGTGCTTGCGGCTCGCGATTCGAAGTATCGCGAACTGGCCGACGAAGTTGTGGATGTTGATGGCCTCACGCAGCGAACGGTCCTGCGCAATGTGAAGGATCGACTCTGAGTCGAGCACCCTTATTGCACCAGTCGCGCAAGCATGAACGCGCCGACTGCGCCAAGCATCAGGCACAGCCCGATGCGCGTCATCCACACGCTTCGAGAATCCGCACGACCGGCATGCACCGGACGCACCAGCGACAGACGCTCAGCCGTCGTGACTCCCAGCGCCTTGCGACCACACCGCACGCTGTCCTGCACGATGGCGATAATCAGGCTCGCGTCGAACGGCCGAAGCCCGAACAGATCCGCAAGACGCAGCAGGTGATCGCGTTTGGCCGGCGTCAAGACCCCCGCGCGTCCGCCTTCCAGACTTGCCGCAACCCGCACCGCAAAGACCCATCGCGGATCGGTCGGGGCGAGGGAAACCCCGGCGTTGTCTGGAGGCAACACTGTTGCGGTTTCGCAACGCTCCTCGCCGACAATTCGCAACGTCACCTGCCCGGAAACGTGTCCACAAGCCATGAACAATGATGATGCACACATCGTGCCGATGAACAATGGCGATAACTCGAACAGGAATCTCTGCATGAGCACCCGCTCGCCTTCGAACATGACGGACCTGCCTCTGCTCGAAGTCCCTCTCTCGCCTGACGAAATCGTCACTGCGCTCGATCGCGCCGCGCGAAAGGGACGGCTGGCCGGGTTCACCGCAGAGCGTTCGGACAGCCTCTTTGCCGTCGACGCCTGGGGCACGCCTTTCGATGCCGATCTGCTCGCTGCCGCGACCGAAGCGGGCGGCCGCACCACGCTCAGTTTTCGCACACGCTGGCGCCGAAAGATGCCCGCGATTTTCGCGGTGACGCTCATTCTGACGGTCTGGCCGGGAGTCGAACTCACCGACTCCCTGCTCAAACTCTGGTTCGACTGGTACTTTGCCTTCTCGCAGAGGGAAATCTTTCAGATCGGCGGGTTCGATGCCTTCACGTATCTCTGGTACCTGCCGCTCACGGCTGTGCCTCTGCCGTGGGTCTGGCGATCGCTGATGCGCAAGAGCCGTGCATCGATCCATGCTTCGGCGCTCGAGATGATCGGCAAGATCGCGACCGAACTCGGTGTATCTCCGTCCGCGCCGCTCGCCACGAGCCCCGTCCCGGCTTCGTCTGAGTCCTGAGTTCATGCGGAACCTGCGGGCCGGAGACCGGCGTCTGAGCGGGTGGTGCTCTACCATCCAGTTCTTGCGCAAGACTATTCTCCGAGGATCATGATGCCGCATTCACGCACCGTCGCCACCAGCCAGTTCGAGAAGCTCGACCGCTGCGCCGATCTCCCGCACCGCCCGCGCGTGCTGCTGGGCAAGATGGGTCTGGACGGTCACGATCGCGGCGTGAAGGTCATCGCTCGTGCGCTGCGCGATTCTGGTGTTCACGTCATCTACTCGGGGCTGTGGCAAACCCCGCAATCGCTGGCCATCAGCGCCCGCGATGAAGATTGCGATGTGATCGCTGCGAGCATGATGTCCAACTCGCATCTCTCGCTCGGCCCGCGTCTGGTCGAATCGCTCCGCGCCGTCGGCAGACCCGACATCCCCGTTTATATGGGCGGCATCCTCCCGCAGGAAGACATCCCGACGCTCCACGCGGCTGGCGTCGCCAAGTGTTTCACCACCGGCACGGGCCTGCTCGACATCGTCGAAGCGGTGCGCTCAGCCGTTCGCCCGCGCGTGGCCGAACTTTCCGGCGAAGGCAAGTCCGCGCACCCGACGGCCCAACTCGCCCGCCGCATCAGCCTCGCGCATGACAGCAAACCCAGCGGCGACGCCCCGCGCAAGCGCCCGCAGCGCGTCATCGGCGTGACGGGTTCGCCCGGCGCGGGCAAGTCCACGCTCGTGGCCCAACTCGTCGGCGAGTACACCCGCCGCGCCGAGTCCGACCCCTCGCTCGGCCGCTGTGCCGTTGTCGCCTTCGACCCAAAGAGCCCGATCACGCACGGCGCGCTCCTCGGCGATCGTCTCCGTGTTGACTTCAACAACCTCGGCGAGCGCGTGTTCTATCGCAGCCTTGCGATCAGCGGCGAAGATTATCGCGCGCTCAACGACATCATCGATCTCATCGGCGCTCAGGGCAGCGGCACCGACGCCTACCAGACGCTCTTTGTCGAGACTGTCGGCGCAGGTCAGAACGAGGTCCGCGTCCGCGAGCATGTTGATCGCACAGCCGTCGTCCTGACGCCCGGCATGGGCGACGCGGTGCAGATGGACAAGGCCGGCATTCTTGAAATCGCCGACATCTTCGTCTGCAACAAGGCCGACCATCCGGGCGAGAACGAACTGATACGCGATCTGCGCGACATCGCGGGCGCGCGACCGATCTGCGAGACGATTGCTACGCATGGCAAAGGTGTGCCCGAGCTGCTCGATCAACTGCTGGCAGACTGAGTACGGCTGCTGCGCAAGGAACTAGTCCGATTCTGTCGCGCCCACCTTGTATGCCGTCGCAATCGCCAGCAGCACGAAAATGATGTCGAACATCCCCCACGACGACATGAATCCGATTTCTGCGAGTGTGTCCCTGTTCTCCTCGATCCAGGTCCTCATCTCGCTGTGGCGGTTCTGAACGTACGTTTCGCGATCCGACGCCGTCATGGCGTCGAAACGGGTGTTGGCGCGGTCAATAACATAGCGAGGATAATCACGCGGCCAGACCGCTTCATAGTGTTCAATGCCCGGCCGTTCCCAGGTGACTGGATGTCCCTGGTTTTTCATCTCATAAATGATCTCGTCAGCCAACATCTCGCGGATGTCCGAGTCAGTCCACTCTATTTCCGCCTGCTGTTCCAGACCCGAATCGAGGACGATGTACCAGGTCATGTATTTGCCGCTGCAGATTGCAAGAAACGCGATGACCACCGCAACTAGCCCGGACATGACATTGCCGTTGCCGCGTGCCCCCAGCGCGACCCCCAGTCCGACGAGTCCGCCGACGCCCCATGCGATCCACCCGATTTCGAGGCCGGTGGTGGCTGCGATGATGGCCCAGATCGCCGCGCCCACGATGCCGCCGATCGAGCCCCCGAGGATCCAGAAGATCGGTGCTGCCACCACCATTCCTGCTGCGGCCGCGGCCGATCCTGCCGCGCCGATGGCCGCGACTTTCGACGAATCCGATCTGGCCTTCGTCTTGATGACCTTGCCCGTGGCCGAATTGAATCCACACCGCATGCACACCGCCGCCCCGGTCGGGAGCATTGTCCCGCAGTTTGGGCATCCGCTCACGGCACCAGGCTGACCCATCTCCTCGGCGGGGAAGGAGATGTTGTCATCCATCCCCTCAAACATATCGAATCCGTCGTTGGCCTCGGCGTCTTGGGCCGCCTGCGGCGCAGCGGCCCCAGCCCCGCCCCCTGCGTTGGATTCGGCGCACTCCCTGCAGGCATATCGTCCCTGCGGATCCTTCACCCGTGGGCGATTCGAGCAATCGACGCCGCAGAAAATGCAGACCTTGCCTTCAGCCATCGTTGACTCCTGATCTTCGCTGACCCTTTGGGGCACAGTGTACAGAATCGCAAGGGTCCTGGGGCAGACAATTCCCTAGTTTTGTACCGAGACCCCGATGCCCCCAGACGACCACGAAAAACGCAAAGCCCCCATCCGCCCTCCGATAGACCCCGCCGGCGTTGACCCGTCCGAAGAGGGCGGCGTCGGGGCGCTGCGGGTGCGCGAGCGTCGATCCACACTCTCGCCCGATGGCCGTCTGACATCGGGCCGTCTGGCCGGGTTGACGATGGGCGGCGCGATCTGGGCGCTGTCGTGGCCGATCATGGTCGAGTCGTTTCTCAACTCGCTCGTGGGCCTGACCGACACGATGCTGGCTGCCAATCTGGGCGAGGCCGAGACCACCGCCATCGGCGCGGCGAGCTACATCATGTGGTTCATCGGGCTGATCATCATGGCGATCGGCGTGGGCGCGACCGCGCTGGTCAGCCGCGCGATCGGGCGCGGGCGCAGCGGCGTGGCCAACGCCGTGCTGGGTCAGACGATTCTGCTCTCGTGGATCTCGGGCATCCTCACGGGCGTGTTCATCGCGATCGCCGCCCGGCCGGTGGCGGGGCTCTTGAGTCTGACGCCCGAGGCCCAGACGGCCTTTGACCAGTACATTCTCATCATTGCCTGTGGCGTGCCGGCTGCGAGCATGCTCTTTACGCTCATCGCCTGTGCGCGCGGTGCGGGCGATTCGGTCGGGCCGCTGCATGCGATGATCTTTCGCAACGTGGTCAACATTGCTGTCAGCTGGCTGCTCAGCGGCGTGAGCATCTATGGCCTCAAGAGTCCGCTGGGTCTGGACATGGGCGTGGTGGGTATCGCGCTGGGCACAGTGGCCGGCGACATCGCCGGCTCGGTCATGGTGCTGGGCATGGCGCTGCGCGGGCAGTGGGGGATCAGGCTCCGCCGGCGCTGGCTGCGGCCGCACTGGCACACGATGCGACGGCTGGTGCGCCTGGGCCTGCCCAACTTTCTCGAAACCTGCGGCATGTGGATCGGCAACTTCCTGGTCATCATTCTCGTCGGCTCGCTGGCGATCGCGCAGGGCGGCGGGGCCGAGTTGCTGGGCATCCACATCGTCGCGATCCGCATCGAGGCGTTCAGTTTTCTGCCTGGCTTTGCGATGGGGGCCGCGGCCGCGACGCTCGCCGGGCAGTATCTCGGCGCGGGCAGCGCGGCGATGGCGCGGGCGGCGGTCTGGCGCTGCACGCTGATCGCGCTGGCGATCATGACGGCGTTCGGCTTTGCGTTCGTGCTGATTCCCGGTCCGATCGTCGCGCTCATCTCGACCCAGCCGCTGCATCTGGCCGAAGTTCCGATCCTGCTGCAGATCTGCGGTGCGGTGCAGATCCCGTTCGCGCTGGCGATCGTGCTGCGCTCGGCCATGCGCGGGGCGGGCGATGTCAACGTCACGATGTGGATCACCTGGCTGATGACATACTTCGTGCGTCTGCCCGCGGCGTTCATCCTCTGCGGGGCCGATCTGATGTTCACGCTGCCTTCGGGCGAAGCGGTGGTGCTGGTGCCCAACCCCAGCCCGCTCGAACTGGGCCTGCCTGGGGTGTGGCTGGGCTTGTGCGGCGAACTGGTGATCCGCTCGATCGCGTTCACCTGGCGCTTTCTGCAAGGCGGCTGGACGCGGATCCAGGTGTAGGCCGGGTAGAGACCAGGTTTAGACCAGGCGTGAGCGGATGCAAACCAGACGCCGGGTGTCACGGCTCGGTGCCATGGCCATGGCTTTGCATGGCCATGACGGACATCGCTGCGGCCGCGGCGGGGTCACGGCCATGTCAAGGCCGGGGGTCCGAGCCTCGGCTTTGGGCAGCGTTGCGGAGTGTGCCGTGGGTGGCCAGCGCCTTCGATCGTGGCCATGCAAAGCCATGACCACGGCACCGGGCGGTGTTGTCCCTGGCGCTCGAACATCGCGTCCGATACCTCAGCCATGCCCGCGGACCTTCAATCGCACACTCTGCGACAGACCTGCCTCGCGCTCACGGCTCGCAGCAGGCAGCGCCCGAAGGAGCGGCCGCTCGCACCTCGACTGTCGGCACCAGCACACGCCGCATGATCGACTTGCCCTCGAACGTGCGGCCGCTCTGCGCCGCAATGAGAGCCGCGTACTCACCGGGCACCGCGTCGTGCTCGATCGCCTCGAAGCCGAAGCGCGTAAAGAAATCCGGGATCTTGGTCAGCAGCACCAGCGTGTCGATACCGCGCAGGTGCGCCTTGGCAAACAGCGCTTCCATGACCGCCCGCCCCGCGCCCACCTTGCCCACCGCTGCATCGACCGCGATCGAGCGGATCTCGCCGATGCCGCCGCCGACCGTCTCGAGCGCGCCGCAACCAACCACGCGTTCGTCGTGAATCGCCACGACGAAATCGTCGATCGCTGTGACAATTTGTCGCAAGTCACGCCGGATCGTCAGCCCGTGGTCGGCCCAGTAGCCGATCAGCCGCGAAACACTCGCCGCATGAATCGGTGCCGCGTGGACAGCAAAGGCCAGTTCGGCCGCGTGCGCCTGCGTCCCTGCATCATTCGCCATGATCATTCACTTGCTCCGATGGCCGAGCGTCCCTGGACTCTGGCCGTTGATGTTAGGCTTTACCAACTCCCTCGCCGCAGCAAGGGCCTCCCGGACCCGATCCAGATTCGTCCCACCTGCCGCCGCCCGCCGCCCCAGACTTCCTTCGAGCGAAAGCCACGACGCCGCATCAGGCCCGATCTGCAAACTCACCGCCTGCATGTCGGCCAGCGGCAACTCATCAAGCTCCAGCCCGCGCTCAAGGCTCAGCCGCACAATCCGCCCCACCAGATCATGCGCAGTGCGAAACGGCACGCCCTTGCTCACGAGGTAGTCGGCCAGCTCCGTCGCCAGCGTTCCGCCCTTGCGCGCCGCAGTGCGGCAGCGCTCGCTGTCCACCTTCAACCCCGCGAGCACACGCGCCGCAATCTTCAGGCACAACGACAACTCATCCATCGCGCCAAACAGCAGCGGCTTGTCTTCCTGCAGATCCTTGTTGTACGCCAGCGGCAGCCCCTTGAGCGTCATCAGCAGCGCCGCGTGCCGCGCCGCGATCGGCCCGCACTTGCCGCGCAGCAGTTCGAGTGCGTCGGGGTTCTTCTTCTGAGGCATGAGCGACGAACCGCTCGTTACCCCGTCATCAGGCTCGACCAACGCGAACTCCTGGCTGGCATACACGATCAGATCTTCAGCCAGCCGCGAGAGATGCACGCTCGTCGTCGCCGCCGCCGCCAGCGCATCGAGCACGAAGTCGCGATCGCTCACCGCGTCGAGACTGTTGCGGCTGATGCCCGCAAAGCCCAGTTCCGCCGCGATCTGTGCGCGATCGATGGGGTACGTCGTACCCGCCAGCGCCCCGCACCCGAGCGGCGAGACCGACGCCCGCGACGCCGCCTCGCCCAGCCGCGCGATGTCGCGCTCGAACATCTCGAAATACGCCAGGCACCAGTGCGCAAACGACACCGGCTGAGCCCGCTGAAGATGCGTGTAGCCGGGCAGGATGACATCCACCGTGCGCTCGCCAAGGCTCACAAGCGCTTCCTGCACGCAGCGCACTTCCGCCTCGCGCTCGGCCAGCGCTTCAAGCGCCCACAGCCGAAGATCCGTCGCGACCTGATCGTTGCGGCTGCGGCCGGTGTGAAGTTTGCGCCCGATGTCGCCGATGCGAGCCGTCAGTTGCTGCTCGACCCACGAATGCACATCCTCCGCGCCCGACTCGATCGGCGGCGCAGGCATCTCGGCGGCCTCGGCCGAGAGCCGCTCAAGCTCGCTCACCAGCGTCGTCGCCTCATCCTCAGTCAGCACGCCAGCCCGCGCCAGCGCCCGCGCCCACGCGATCGAACCGCGGATGTCCTGCTGCACCAGCCGCCAATCGACGGGCAGCGAGTCGTTGATCGCGCGGAACAGCGCATCGGCCGCTCCTTCGAAACGCCCGCCCCACATGCCCGCATTCTGATTCGTCTGATTCAACGCGATTGATCCCCGGTTCGTTGTGATCGCAGCTCAGGCGTGTGCCGGAGCGTGCGGCTGCTTCTGCCCGCCGCATGATCCGGCGCCGCACCCGCACGTCTTGCCCTTGTTGAACCCCTTGAGCGCCGCGATGCGCTCGGGCAGCGTGAGCAGGCGGATAAATCCCTCGGCGTGCTTCTGGTCGTACACCTCGTCTTCACCGAAGGTCGCAAAGTCCTCGGCGTACAGACTGAACGGGCTTCGCCGCTGCACCGTCGTGGCCGATCCCTTGAAGAGCCGCACCACAACCTCGCCGGTCGTGCGCTGGGCGATCTTCTCGCAGCAGGTCGAGATGGCCTCGCGGACCGTCGTGAACCACCGCCCGTCGTACACAAGCTTGGCGAACTTGAGCCCGAGTTCCTGGCGGAAATGCAACGCCTCGCGGTCGAGCGTCAACTCTTCAAGCCCGCGCAGCGCCTCGAAGATCACGGTGCCGCCGGGTGTTTCGTACAGCCCGCGCGACTTCATGCCCACGCAACGGTTCTCGACCAGATCCACACGCCCCACACCGTGCTTCGCAGCAATGGTGTTGAGCGCCGCCACCAGATCATGACCCGCGAGCCTCTTCCCGTTGAGCGACACCGGCCGACCCTTCTCGAATCCAAGCAGCACGTCTTCATGAGCATGTGGCGCATCGGCGGGCGACGCGGTGAGCATCCAGGCATCCTCGGGAGGCGCATTCCACGGGTCCTCGATCGCCCCGCCCTCGTGACTGATGTGCCACAGGTTCCGGTCGCGGCTGTAAATCTTGGTCAAGCTCGACGAACACGCAATGTTCCGCTCGGCCAGATACGCCAGCAACTGCTCGCGGCTGCGCAAGGTCCACTCTCGCCACGGTGCGACGACGCCCAGATCGGGCGCCAACGCCGCAAACGTCGCCTCGAAGCGCACCTGATCGTTGCCCTTGCCCGTGCACCCGTGCGACACCGCATCGGCACCCACCGCGCGGGCACATTCAACCTGCGCCTTGGCGATCACCGGCCGGGCCATCGACGTGCCCAGCAGATACCGCCGCTCATACACCGCACCCGAAATCAGCGTCGGAAACACATAGTCCTCGATGAACTCCTTGCGCAGGTCCGCAACGTAACACGCGCTCGCGCCGCTCGCCTTGGCCTTGGCCTCGACGCCCTCAAGTTCATCGGCGCCCTGCCCGACGTCGGCCACGAACGCAATTACCTCGCAACCGACGTTCTCGACCAGCCACGGCACGATCGCCGAGGTGTCAAGCCCGCCAGAATACGCCAGCACAACTTTCTTCGGCCTTGCCATCTTGCTCTCCACTCTCTGCACGCTGCCCGCGTGCCGTCAGCCGTTCACATCGCCCAGCAGCATCATCATCAGCGCGTTCTGCACGTGCATCCGATTCTCTGCCTGGTCATACACCACCGAATAGTCCGCATCGATCACCGCGTCGACCACTTCCTCGCCGCGATGCGCCGGCAGGCAGTGCATGAACAACGCCCCGCCCTCGATTCCTGCGCTCGCACGCTCCATCACGTCCTCGTCCACCTGAAAGTTCTCGAAACTGTCCTTCCGCAACGGCGTCTGATGCGACTGCCCCATCGACACCCACGCGTCGGTATACACCGCGTGATGCCCCTTGACATTGTCGAGGTTATTCGTGATCGCGATCTGTGCTCCCGTCTTCTCTGCGATCTTGAGCGCCTGGCGAACCACCGCAAACTGAGGCTCGAAACCCTTGGGCGAAACCACCGTCATATCCACCCCCAGCAGGGCCGAACACAGCAGCAGCGAGTGGCACACATTATTGCCATCACCCACATACGCCAGACGCTTACCCTCGAGCGTGCCCAGCCGCTCCTGAATCGTAAACAGGTCGGCCAGTGCCTGACACGGATGCTCAAGATCGCTCAGCGCATTGACCACCGGAATCCGAGCGTGCTCAGCCATTTCTTCGAGCACCTTGTGCGAGAACACCCGCGCCACGATCGCGTCGGCCCAGCGCTCCAGATTCTTGGCGTAGTCCTTGACCGACTCGCGCTCTCCGAGCTTCTGCTTCGAGTGATCGAGGTACATCACATGCGCTCCGAGCCTGGTCAGCCCGATCTCGAAGGTCACATGCGTCCGCAGCGAGGGCTTTTCGAAGAGCATCACGATGCTCTTGCCCGCCAGCACACCCTTGTACGCCGCAGGCTCTGCCTTCCAGGCCGAAGTCGTCTCGAACAGCGTGTGCACCAGTCCTGTCGTTAACTGCCCGATCGAGAGCAGATCCGTCACGCCAGTCCGGATTGTCCAGTTCAGCGAGCCGCCGAGCGGGGCAGCAGCAGGCTTGAGTTCAGTCTTGATGGATGCAGTCGTCATGGTCAGTATCGCTCCAGTCCGCTCGTGCTTCATGCTGCGAGCGGCAAAATGGGACAGAATAAGATCAGTTCGAAAAAGTGGATGGTGAGTTTCACATCACTCGCGCGTCAGTGGTGGGGCCAACCGGGTTACGGGCCCGGTCGGCTAAACTCGCACTCGCGAAGGCTCAATGCGCGTGCCGACGTTCGCCTCTCCCGCGATCAGCGCCCCGACCGCATCGACACTTCCGATCAACACCGGCCGACCAAGATGTCTGGCCGCGTCGGCTGCCGAGCGAATCTTGGCAATCATGCCGCCGCGCGCCGTGCCACGCTCGATCAGCGACAACGCCTCATCAACATCCAGCGATGCGATCAGCACGCCGTGTTCATCGAGCACGCCCGGCACATCCGTCAGCATGACCAGCGATTCGGCCCCAGCCGCCTCCGCTGCTCCCATCGCCGCCTCATCGGCATTGACATTGAGCAGTGCGCCGCCAGCCTCGCACCCGATCGACGCCACCACCGGCAGCCGCCCATCCGCAAGCAGTGACCGCAGCAACGAGCCCGAGCCGCCCGTCACACGCCCGACAAGCCCGAGATCCGCCGAGTACCGGTTCTCGCGCACCGTCTCGACCACGCCATCGTCAGCCAGCGTCACACCAACCGCCGGCGCGCCGTGCGTGCGCAGTTGCGACACCATCCGCGTGTTCACCACGCCCGCCAGCACGCCGACCACAACGTCAATCTGCTCCGCCGGCGTGATGCGCAGCCCCTCATGCTTGCGCGTCGTCATGCCCATCGCCGCGATCTGCTCATCGACCGCGCGCCCGCCACCATGCACAACTATGACGCCCTTGCCGGTCGGCCTTGCCGCATGGGCCGAGGCAATCGCGCTCCACAGCCCCGGCATCGACGCAATCTCGTCGAGCACCGACCCGCCCACCTTCACCACGATCGGGCCGCTCACGAAACCACCTCCCGCCCGCGGAAAGTGCCGATCAATCCAGCCGTTTCCTCAAACCCCAGCATCAGGTTCATGCACTGCACAGCCTGCCCCGAAGCGCCCTTGAGCAAGTTGTCGATTGCGCTGAACACAATCCCGCGTTGCCTCTTCGTGTCCGCTGCGCACGCAATGTCGATGAAGTTGGTCCGTTCCACCGCGCCCACGCTCGGCCACTCTCCGTCAGGCAGCAACCGCACGAACGGCGACTCACCATACGCATTGCTCAGCGACGCCCGCATGACATCCACCGTCACACCCCGATGCAGTTTCGCATGCGTCGTGCACAGAATCCCGCGTGACCAGGGACCAAGATGCGGCGTGAACACCACCGATGCACCGCATGCCATTTCCATCTCAGGCTCATGCCGATGCGACAGAACCTTGTAAGGCTTCGCGCTCACTTCACAAAACTGACTTCCGAGCGTCGGCGTCCGCCCCGCGCCGCTCACCCCGCTGATGCCATTGACCAGAGCGGGCTCGCTGATATCGATGAGTTCGTCGCGCACCAGCGGCGCAAGAGGCACACACGCCGCGGTCGGATAGCACCCGGCGCACGCCACCAGCCTCGCCCGCGCCCAGTCCGCGCGTACCACTTCAGGCATGCCAAACACGCGATCCGCCAGCAGTTCGCGATTCGGAATCTTGAGCGCATACACGCGCTCTGTTGCCGCCGCATCGCTCAGCCGCCACGCACCCGAAAGATCAACCACACGCGACCCAGCCTCGACCAGCACAGGCGCCAGATCCGCGCTCACTTCGTGAGGCGTAGCCAGAAAGACAAGCTCCGCGTCCGGGAGTTCTCGGCTCGATTGCACCGTCAAATCCACCAGCCCCCGAAGTTCAGGTGCCCGCTCCACCAGAGCCTTGCCCGCCCAGGCGTCCGTCGCATGCACCGACACCAACTCGACGCGCGGGTGCGCAGCCAGCAAACGGGCCAGTTCAATGCCCGTGTATCCACCAACGCCGATGATCGCCACCCGCGTCACGCTTTGCTCCCCGGCCTGCCGATGTCCGCAACATCGCACACGCTCTTGGCAAGCCGCGCAGCCTGACGAGGCGAAGTCAACGCAATGAAAATCGTGTCATCGCCCGCGATCACGCCGATCACGCCTTCCTGCGGGTGACGGTCCAGTTCAACCGCGACCACCTGCGCCTGCCCGACTCCGGTCCGGAGCACTACCAGGTTGCCCGCAGGTTTGGCCGAGATCACATACGTCTCGAGCGCGAGGCGAAACGTACGACCCTCAAGCGTCGTTCCCGGGATTGCGTTCTTGTCACTTGCAAACAACCTGTAGCCCGTCGGCCCCTTCACCGCGCCAAGTTCACGCAGATCGCGCGAGACCGTCGCCTGTGTGGCCGATATCCCGTGCGACTTGAGCATGTCGCATAACTCCGCCTGACTGGCAAAGTTGCCCTGTTGCAGCACCGAAGCGATCAATTGTCGTCTGCGAACTCCTTTGCCCATACCACAATACTATCGTCTATGTGTATCTTTATTCAAGAGATGCATACAAAAATATTGCCCCCCAGCCACTCTGACTCCCCCAGGACTCACAATAGTCTTCCACCATGCCCACACTCGGCGATTGGCAGCACTTGCTCACCCCGCCCGGGCTGCACCTCCTCACCCTTTGTCACGGGCTTGATCTTGGGACGCCGGCATCCATCGAACGCCTCCGACAACATGCCTCCCCGGAACAGGTTGCAGCAGCCATCGAACTTACCCGCGCTCGCTCCGAAGGCCTGGCCAAGTTCGGGCCTGCCATCCACACGATGGTCTGCGACCGCGAGGGGGTTCAAATGGCATCCTCTCCCGCCATAGCGGATCACAAAGCTCAGCGTTTCAAGCACTTGCTAAATAATACTGACATTCTCGACCTCTGTTCCGGCATCGGTGCCGATTCCATGGCCTTGACCGCCGCCGGCCTCGATCCACTCGCCGTCGATCTCGATCCCGTTCGGGCCTGGATGACACAGCAGAACACTGCCTGCCGCACGCTCATCGGCGACGTTGCCTCCCTTGCCCTTCCTTGCATACCTCTGCATATTGATCCCCAAAGACGTACTTCAGCGTCTCGCTCGCGGATCCCGACCTTGGCCGACCTCACCCCCGAGCCGGGCGTCCTCTGGCGTCTCGTACATGAACACCCCGCATGCTGCGTCAAACTCTTTCCTGGCGTTCCTTTCGAGCACCTTCCACCCGGCGAGATTGAACTCATCAGCGAGCGCCGTCGCCTCCGACAGGCCCTCCTCTGGACCGGTTCCCTCGCCCAGCACACTCGCTCCGCGACGACTTTTCCCACAGCCGACACGATTGCAGGCCAGCCTGGATCCGCGCCCCTCGGTCCAATCAACCAGTTCATTTACAGCATCGACCCCGCAGTCGAACGCGCCGAACTCATCGGGCACCTCGCAGGCACACTCGGCCTTCACACCCCGCATCCGGCCAGTGGGTTGCTGACCGGGTCAGCGCTGATCGCCTCCCCCTTTCTCACAGCCTTCGAAGTCATCGAATTTATGCCCTGGTCGCTCGCCCGCGTGCGCGCAGCACTCGCATCGCGCGGCGCCGGCATCGTCGAAATCAAGACCCGAGGACACGTCGTCGATCCCGACACCATCCAGCACAAACTCCGAGGCAACGGCAACCTCGCTCTGACTGTCTTCATCTTGCGATTCGACCACCAACTCACTGCCATCATCACACATCGCGTCGTCGCTGCGCCACACCCCGACTCATGATTCTTCAAGCCCGAAGAACCGCCGATGGTGCGTCACGATCTCGCGGGCCAGATCAGCATCCGGCTCCAGCGACCACACATCAGGCCTGAAGCACCCGCCCAGCAGTAAGGCATCCTCGCGCGGGAACATGTACTTGTACCCGTCGTGCACGATGTATCCCAATGCCTGAGGCTTCAGGTGCACCAATAGCCCATACGCCGGAAACATCGCAGTATCGCCAAACACCTCGCCCGACCCCAGGCCGAGGCAGTTCACCACCACCCGGGCGTTCAAATCGTGCACATCTTTGATGGACGCAATTCTTGCTGTCTCAAGCAACGCTCCGCGTGCGACAATGTCCGCTCGAAGTTCACGCAAAAACCGAGGCGTATGGATGAAATCCGTCGAGAATACCCGACCTTGCCGAGGCGCTCCAGCAAGAGGCAGCAGACCGCACGCCACTGGAGGCTCAAGCACTCCAGGCCTGTAATACTCCGCGTGATGTTCTGCGTACTCAGGCTCATAGACCGGCAAGGTCTCGACGCCGAAGCGAGCGCGATCGATCTCCGCAAGCCTCGCTCTCGAAATTGCCTGCACACGATCAAACCGCTCACGCGCTTCCGGGGTCGATGGCACATCCAGCCCCGTCGGCAACCAGATCGCCCCGGCAATGTTCGAAGTCGTCTGGCTCAACCACTTGTCCGCAACGATCCGCACTCCAAACCCGTGCCGCAACAACTCATCCGCAGCCGTCAATCCGACAACTCCGCCGCCGAGCACGACAACAGTCTCGGGCGGGCTCGAAATGCTCTCGACCAGATCCGCTGCCAGCGACGCGCACCCGAACCCGATCGTGACCCCACACCCGCCCTGTCCGTAGTTGTGCACCACGGTTGTTGAGCCCAGTCGCTCAATTTCGATGCGCAGCCCCCCGCGCCGACACGGCCGAAGGCCAGTCACCACACGCACGATCTGATCCTCGTCAAGATTGGGTACCGGCAACATCGTCATCGCGCTAAGCGTAGTGCGCCCACCCGATCTCAACCCAACTCGACCCATGCCAACGTCAGCAGCAGCAAGGCATGCAGAATCGCGATGCCCAGCAAGATCATCCCGAATGGTTGCTTGCGCGTCTTGTGCCGAAACAGTCTCCGGGCGACTATCGCCCCCGGCACGCCAAACAGCAACGCCGACGACAGCAGCGCGCTCTCAGAAATGCGCCACCGCCCGGTCCTTGCCCGGTGCTTGTCCAGCCCGAACAACGTCAACGAGACAACTGAACCGATCGCATACGCCCCAAAGAGCATCAACCACATTGTGTCAGCCCAGGTGCCCGTCTCGCCCCCTCTCAATGCTCGTCGGTCGGATCCGAGGGCAGCTTCCCCTTTTGAACCAGTTTCTGCCGATGACCTTCGAGCAGGTCGTCCGCGTCCTCGCCGAGCGACGTCAACAGGCGATACAAGTAGGGGGCCTGACCCAGCCACAACCGCCATCGTGCAAACGCATAGATCAATGTCGCCGGGGTCACGACTCCAGCCGCGATCAGCCAGGGCGTCGTACGAATAAATGTTGCATATATCCCAACGGCGATCCCGACCAGCGCCGCAACGAGCGCCAGGACCAACTGCCCCCCGTCCGATGCCACCACCTTTTTGATGCTCTGCTTGTTGCGGACATTGAAGGTATGGGCTTCGGGATCAAATTCGACCTCATCTGGCGAGACGGCTGTCGATTGCTTAGGCGCAGTATCCACCTGATCGAGGGATTCTTCGAGAGTCACATCGACAACAGTCTCATCTAGCGCTGCTTCGTCGATCGAGTTTTCTTGCTTGCGATCCGCCATTGGTGCTCCGAGGACTGGAAACCTATCACAATCATCATCGGTTTGCCGATGGTCGGTTCGCAACGATTGAGTAACGGATCGCCCCGGAAGGGCGGATTCGTGGAGTTTGACCTATACTGCGGCCCTGTACCGTTCAAATGCCTTTCACGAGGAGTATTGCATGAATCTGCCGAAGTTTCTCTCTGTTGGTGTACTTGCTGGTGCTCTGATTGCTCCGGTGAGCCCCTCTCTGGCGTTCCAGCACGAGGGGCACGACCATGACGATCATGAACATCATCATCACGCCGAGCCTTGGGTGGCCAAGTGGACCGATGCCGAAATCGAGCGCGTCGCGGGGCTCCTGAGCGGAACCTGGCGCACTGTCGAAGCCATCCCGGAGCACGACACCGAATCGCGCGGGGCATCCAAAATCGTCATGCAGATCTGGCCCGTGCCGATTGAAGACGTGCCCAACGCGCTGGTCGTCGAGACCTCCCGCGAGGACGAGATGGATGCTCCGTATCGCTACGCAGTCTTCTCCATGTACCGCTACAAGAACGCAATCCGCCTTCGCACCTACGAACTGCGATGGAACGAGGCCAGGCAGAAGGTTCTCGGCGGTGCATGGGCTTCGCCCGGCGAGTTCCCCTCCATGTCCCGTGCCGACCTCATCGCCACGCTCGATGTGCAACTGACCGGTTCAGGCAATGCCTATTCCGGACAGACGCCCTATCCGTACCCCACAGGCGCACACGGTGCGGTCGAGATGACCAGCAGCATTCAACTCTCGCCCACCCGCATGGTGACGGGCGATCGCGGCATGGATGCCGATGGCAACGTCGTCTGGGGCGCGGACAAGAGCAGCGAATGGACCTGGGACAAAATCGAGAATCCTGCGAAGATCATCGACTTTGGCGGCGGACTGATCGCTGTCGAGTATTACAGGCCTGCAGGCCAGAGCAACACCCCCGGCGACACGCTGCACATGCACTACTCCGGATGGACGCGCGACGGCAATCAGTTCGACTCCAGCCGCACGCGGGATCGCACGTTCGCTGTCGAGATTCCCTCGCCCGGTCGCCTTATCGACGGGTGGAACACAGGCCTGACCGATATGACTGTCGGCACCAAGCGCCGCCTCATCATCCCCGGTCACCTGGCCTACGGCGAGCAAGGCATGCCCCGTGCCAACATTCCGCCAAACGCCACTCTCTACTTCGAAGTAGAACTCATGCACCTTCAAAAGCTCGCCGCCCCGGCTGCCGAGCCCGCGCAAGAAGACTGATTCTCGCTTTCTCGTTCGCCCAGCCGAACGAGCCTGTGCATGAAACGTACAATCTGAGCGCGCCTCATCAGCGGCACCCATGCACGGGTGCCGTTGCTATTCCAGTGATACTCATGTCTGAACGAGACTACTACGACATCCTCGAAATCAAACGAACCGATTCGGCCGACGTCATCAAACGCGCTTATCGCAAGCTCGCTCGACAACTCCACCCGGACGTGAATAAATCGCCCGACGCTGCCTCGCGCTTTGCTGAAGTTCAGGAGGCCTACGACGTCCTTTCTGACGAAGAGAAACGCAAGCAGTACGACATGTTCGGCCGCGCCGGAATCGGTGGCGCAGCCGGTGCGAGCACCGTAAATCCCGGAGGATACCGCGCCACTTGGACGTCGGGCGGCGCAGGCGGAGGGGCACCGGGTGCCGAGTTTGACATGGACGACCTCTCCTCCGTTTTTGACGCTTTCTTCGGAGGCAAAGGGGGACGCAGTACTCCCGGCGGTCCGCGTGCAACCCGCGCTCACCGCGCACAACCTCGCCGAGGCTCCGACGTGCGCGCCGAACTGACCATTGATTTCGTCACCGCAGCCCAAGGCGGCAAACGCTCGGTTCGCATTGCCGCCGATGATCGCGACCAGCGCACGATCGATGTCACCATCCCAAAAGGCATCGCAAGCGGCGCGACACTGCGCCTGCGCGGCGAAGGTAATCCCGCTCCGCCCGGCGGCCAGCCCGGCGACCTTCTCGTCACTGTTCATGTCACGCCTCATCCGCTTTTCAAGCGAGGCACACCCGGCGCGCCCGACGAGTCGAGCCTCGACCTCTTCTTCGATCTGCCACTCACCATCGTCGAAGCCGTCAATGGCGGACGCATCGACATTCCCACCATCGCTGGTCCGGTCGGGCTGACCGTCCCACCAGGAACCTCCAGCGGCAAAACCCTTCGACTCAGAGGTCGCGGGCTAGAAGATCGCACCGGCAAACACGGCGACCTGTACGCCATCGTACAGATCGTCGTACCCAAGGCTGCCGACATGGACGCCGATGATCGCGCCGCTCTCGACTCACTCGTCGCTCGGCAATCATCTCCACGCACAGGCCCAGGATGGAAGTGATTGAGAGCTCACTCTCGTCCGCATCGCGCTTCAGCCGATCTCTTGTGATATCCTATTTCGCACGAACCGCCTCGTAGGCCGCAGCACAGAATCGGGATCGACCGAACTTGCTCAAACAACGCCAACAGATCTTTGTGACCCTTTTCGTTGCCGCCGACGCCATCGCGGTCGCGGGCGCGTGCTACGCGAGTTGGGCTGTACGGGTTGTCCGCCGTGCCGACCGCTGGCCCAATCAATGGGAAGATTTCATCAAGCAGCCTCTGGTCCTCTTCGCCGTACCAATGGCTATTTTTGCCATGTCCGCGATGCGCCTCTATCGCCCGCGCCGCGATCGCAGCATCTGGGGTGAGCAAGGGCAGATCCTCAAAGCCGTGGCCATGACTATTGCCGGTCTCGTCATGACCCTCTGGTTCATCGGCAGCAGTCTGCTCACCGCACCGAGTGTCATCGACGCCCCCGCCCTAGGCCCCTGGGGCTGGGCCGACACGCCCGCCAAAGTTCAGATCGGTTGGCTCGCCATCTTCCTCGTCCTCTTTCTTGGTTCGATGCGCGCTGCCTTCCGCCTCGCCCTCCGCTACATCCGCCGCCGAGGGTGGAACCTCCGTCACGTCGCCATCATCGGCACCGGACGCCTCGGCCAGATCACATGCCGAACCCTCAGCCGAAACTCATGGACCGGCATCAACGTCGCCTACTTCATCAGCCATCACCCACGCACCGGCCGTAAATCCTGCCTCAATCGCAGCGTCCTCGGCGGGCTCGACGATCTCGAAGACATCCTTGAACGCCGCTGCCCCGACGCCGTCTATCTCTCTCTCCCAAGCCAGCAGGCCGGCGAAATTCCAGCCGTCCTCCGCCGCCTCGAACGCTTCGCGGTCGATGTCCGCATCGTGCCCGATGTCAACCCACGCTACATGCCTCACAGCATGACCGTCAGCGAACTCGAAGGCATGCCCATCCTCAGTTACCGCGAGTGCCCCCTCTATGGACTCGGAGGCTTCACCAAACGCGCCCTCGATCTCGCAGGAGCATCCATCGCCATCCTCCTCTTCTCCCCGCTCATGCTCGCCGTCGCCGCCCTCATCCGCCTCAGCGGCCCGGGACCTGTAATTTTCCGCCAGCGCCGCGTCAGCCTCGGAGGCGAGGTCTTCAACATCTACAAGTTCCGCACCATGGCACACGCCGACGACGAACGCTCCGCCCCAGTTTCCTCCAACTCCGATCAAATCGCCGGCTGGACCTTGGCAGACGACCCACGCGTCACCCCCCTCGGCCGCTGGCTTCGCAAAACGAGCATCGACGAACTCCCGCAACTCTTCAACGTCCTTCGCGGCGACATGTCCCTCGTAGGACCACGCCCCGAACGCCCCGAACTCATCGCACGCTTCCGCGACGACTGGCGAGGCTACATGCTCCGCCAGCACGTAAAGGCCGGCATGACCGGCTGGGCACAGGTCAACGGCCTCCGTGGCCAGACCAGCCTCCGCAAACGCCTCCAGTACGACCTCTTCTACATCCGCCACTGGTCGCTCTGGTTCGATGTTCGGATTCTGCTCATGACCATCTACCGTGGATTTATCCACCGCAACGCCATCTGAACCCCTCGCTCCAGCGCACAACCCCACAAACTCATCCCCCATGCAGGACTCAGCCGACACTTTTTTGATGATTTTGTCCACCACTCCCGTATTCGGGCGGCATCGGACTTGCAACGCAGGCCAATTGCTGTAGAATAATCTTCGGCCTTGTCCCTTTTCTAGGGGCTGGGTCGGTTCGGCTGAAACACTTTCCCGTTCCAGCCGTATCGAATGGATGTCGCAACGGGGGTATTCTTCCCCCGTTTTGGTCAACGCTGGCATGGTCGATCGAACAGGTCCTCCACGAAGGGGTGAGAACTATGGCAATGAATCGAATGCTCAATCACAAACGCCGGGTTCTGGGGTTCACTCTCATTGAACTCCTCGTCGTCATCGCAATCATCGCGCTTTTGATCGGCATCCTCCTGCCGGCCCTCGCCAAGGCTCGCAGGGCAGGCCGCGGAGCCGTGTGTGCCTCGAACCTGCGCCAGCAGGGCATCGGCATGGCCTCATACGCCACCGACTTCCAGGACAAAATCGTGTCCTATTCCTGGAAAGCGAACGTGATTTATCCCACAGATCACGCCGACACGAATCGCGCCTTCGCCGATGACATGGCTGCACAGATGGCGCAGGCTACCGACATCATTCGTCGCCGCACAGGCAGAGGAATGACCGGACCCACCGCTCTCAATCACAACTCGTTGACTATGCCCCACAGGTCGTTCAACCACTTGGTGCTGTTCGACTACCTCAGCAGCCAGTTGCCCGAGCAGATCGCAGCATGTCCCGAAGACCGGAGCCTGCTCTTGTCCCAGGGCAATCCGATGGACCGCACGCTCGATGGCACCATGCCCCCCGGTGGCGCGTATTCTGATCAGTTCAACAACGTCACCGTGCGCTCCCGCTATCCATATTCATCGACCTATCAGGTCGTGCCCTACGCATGGACCGAGGACCGCACGGCGCATATTCGCCCCGTTCCTTCCACCACGCATCTTTTCACCACTGTTCGTGCCGACAACATCTATGGCAATCGCAAACTCGGTCAGGTCACCTTTGCATCCATGAAGGTCTTCATGTTCGAGTTCAATGACTGGCACGGAGCCAAGAACAATCCGTTCTACGCCTACGAGAATGCTGCACCCAAAATCATGTTCTTTGATACATCGGTCCGCACCGAGAAGACTGCGGACGCCAATCGCGGCTGGGATCCCATGAACCCCACGAGTGCTGATACCGCGTACTACGTCTACACACCGCTCACGACCGAGCCGCCGGCCATCGGCGACCCGGGCGAGCTGCTCCCGGTGTGGTACCGCTTCACCCGTGGCGGCCTGGCAGGCGTGGACTTTGGTACATCGGAAATCAACACCGGCCAGCCGATTCCGTGAATCACGCTCAACGTGCTGGAACCGTCAAGGTTCCAGCATTGTTTTTGTTCAAGGGCAAGAAAGCAGAGGACTCATTGGTCGCCGCACTGGTTGCGCTTAAGATGTTGAGCCCAGCCATTCTGGCTACAATGCTCGCACAGCACCCCAGGCAAAGGGTGTACAAAGTTGATGGATAGATCTTGAAGAGGATTGCTTGACATGTTCAAATCAAACAAGCGTCGATTCGGGTTCACACTGATTGAACTGCTGGTGGTCATCGCGATCATCGCGCTGCTCATCGGCATCCTGCTTCCCGCGCTAGCCAAGGCCCGTCGCGCAGCCCGTGGCGCCGTCTGCGCTTCAAACCTCAAGCAGCAGGGCATCGCCATGGCGTCATACGCCACGGACTTCCAGGACAAGATTGTGTCGTATTCGTGGCAGGCCGGTGTGACCTATCCCACAGACCACATCGACACAAATCGCCCCTTTAACGACGACATGGCAGCCCAGATGGCGCAGGCAACCGATATTCTTCGCCGCCGAACTGGTCGTGGCATGACGGGGCCGACCGCAATCCCTCACAACTCACTGACGATGCCGCACCGTTCGTTCAACCACCTTGTGCTCTTCGACTACCTCAGCAGCCAGTTGCCCGAAGGCATCGCCGCCTGCCCCGAAGATCGCGGCCTGCTGCTCGCACAGGGCAATCCACTTGACGCCAGCCTATGGGCGACGATGCCCGCTGGCACTGTCGGGGCCGATCAGTACAACGCATCCTCCGTCCGGCCTCGATTCCCGTTCTATTCCACCTATCAGGTTGTGCCCTACGCATGGGCCGCTGATCGCACGAACACCGTTCGACCGATCCCACAAACGACACACCTGTTCGGCACAGTCGGCGGACCAGGTGCCAACGGCATCTACGGCAAACGCCGCCTCAATGAGGTCGTGTTCGCCGGCTCCAAGGTCTTCATGTTCGAGTTCAACGATTACCACGGCGGAAAGAACAATCCATTCTTCGCCTACGACGAAGCAGCACCGAAGATTCTGTTCTTCGATGCCTCGGTACGCTCCGAGAAGAGTGTGGATTCCAACCGTGGCTGGGATCCTGCCAGCCCGACCAGCGCGGACACCGGTTACTCGAAATACACGCCGCTTTCGACCGAGCCCGCACCGATCGGCGACCCCGAAGCCTTGCTGCCGGTTCTCTTCCGCTTCACCCGCGGCGGTCTGGCAGGCATCGACTTCGGCGCCAAGGAAATCAACACCGGCCAGCCGTTGCCCTGAACCACGGACGAAGATAATCTTCTCGTCTACACAGCTTGAACTCTCCATCGGCTCCTTTCGGAGCCGTTTTTTTATACTCAAAAGGAGCCGCAGACAGCTTGCGCCCGTGTGTCAACGCATTTGAGGCCATCGAGGTGCATTCGACTTGACGCAGCCGACAAAATCGGGTTCAATAGTGTTCAGGCCCGATTCCGGGCGTGCGGGCCTCCCGTCGGAGGCGCACGGTTTCTGTCGGTGCGAAGGGGTCAAGGCATGTCGCGATCCGAGCGTCGTGGTTTTACATTGATCGAGTTGCTGGTCGTGATCGCGATCATTGCGCTGTTGATCGCGATTCTGCTGCCAGCCTTGAGCAAGGCCCGCAACACCGCACGCCGGGCTGTGTGCTTGTCGAATCTGAAGCAGTATGGAGTCGGCGCGGCGAGTTATGCAACCGACAATCAGGACAAGGTTCCGTCGTATTCGTGGGAGTTGCTCTCGCCGGGTCGTGTGAACTTCAACACGGAGTTTGCAGATCTGCGCACGCCGCCGGATTCGATCGAGGCGACGATGAATCAGGCTGTGGACATCATTCGTCGTCGTACGGGGCGGACGACTTTTCCGCGGCTGACGCAGATCTATCCGCATCGGCGCTTCACCCACCTTGTGATGCTCGACTACCTCGGTGCGACGTTGCCTTCGGAACTGGTGGCCTGTCCGGAGGACAAGACGCTGATCGGATGGCAGTCGAACCCGACAGACACTTCGGACATTCCATTTTGGCGTGAAGAAACGATCCGGATGATGTTCCCGTACAGTTCGACGTATCAGGCCGTCCCGGCGTCGTGGTCAGAAGACTCCGGATTCTGGCCGAACACGACCGTGCAGCAGTATTCGCAGGACTACAACCTGATGAGTGTGGGCTCGAAGCCTCTGGGAAGGCGGCGTCTTTCGCAGGTGGCGTTCGCTGGGAACAAGGTCTTCATGTTCGAGTTCCACGATCGGCACACTCACAAGCCGGGCATTTTCTACGCTTATCCGACTGCGGTGACATCGCAGTTGCTGTTCGACGGCTCGGTGGGGGCGTTCAAGACCGAGGACGCCAACCCCGGGTTCAGGCCCAACCAGGCAAACCTGCCTCAGCCATCGTGGATGAACTACATGCCCCGCGATCTGACGTTCGAGCCACCACCGCTGATCGACAAGGTCAACGGTGACCGCGTGGACGGGTACTACCGCTGGACGCGTGGCGGTTTGACCGGCGTGGATTATGGGGCCAAGGAAGTGAATACTGGCCAGCCCCCGATGCCGTGATCGACCCAAATGTGCATGATCGGGCGTGTGGCACTCGCTCGGGTGTCAAGCCATTGTGCGAGATTTCGAGTTCCGATGTTCGGGTGGCGTGGGTCATGCGGAGGAAACTGCATGGGGCGATGTCCTACGCAAGTTACTGCAACGAATGACTTTAAGTGCGACTGCCGACGCTTCCGATGCAACCGTGCACGCCTCCTCAGCGTTGAATTGAGTTGAGGAGGCATTCGGTGCAGGAGGAGATGTTCGTCTTGCAGTTGTCGAAATCGCAGGGGGAGATCCTGATTCGGGCGATGGAACTGCTCGAACGCGGTCACAGCAGCCGGTTCGAGGATGAACTGTGGCTCGGGTTCGGGGATGAGTGGTGGGGGCTTCGCGAGCGACTGATCCGAGGCGGGTACATCCGCAATGTCGGCGGACTGCGCGACGAACTCGCCCTGACCGAACGCGGGCACGAACTGCGCGAGCAGCTCGATTCGAGGCAACGCGTGGCGGGATAGGCACAATCCCTGAGCGTGAGGCACCGGGCGGACCTCTACACTTCGTCCGATGCATCATGAGCAGCACAAGGTGATCGTGGTCGGGGGCGGGCACGCGGGCGTCGAGGCTGCGTGGGCGGCTGCCAATGCTCTTGGCGAGTCTGGCACGATTGCACTCGTGACACTCGATGCCTCGCGCATCGGGGAGATGAGCTGCAACCCCGCAATCGGGGGTCTCGCCAAGGGGCAGTTGGTCCGCGAGATCGACGCCATGGGCGGGCTCATGGGGCTGGTGGCCGACGCCACGGGCATCATGTTCAAGGTGCTCAATACTTCGCGTGGGTCGGCAGTCCATGGCCCTCGATGCCAGAGCGACAAGCAGGCGTACGCCAGGGCCGTGCGCGCGCTGGTGGCCAGTCGTCCCGAAATCGTCGTCGTTGAAGGCTCAGTCGAGGAACTGCTGATCGAACGCGGCGGGCGGCAGGCGGATCGGCACGTTTCCGGTGTACGGGTTTGCAGCAGGGACGGAGCATTGATTGAAGTGCGCGCGCCAGCGGTGGTTGTGACGACGGGTACATTCATGCGCGGGCTCATGCACACCGGCACCGAACAGACCTCGGGCGGGCGTTTCGGCGAGAAAGCAGCAGTCGGCATCTCGGGCTCGCTTGAAGCACTCGGGTTCGAGCTGGGTCGGCTCAAGACAGGTACGCCGCCGAGGTTGAGCCGGGCGTCGATCGCGTGGGATGACTTGCCATTGCAGGAAGGCGATGCCCAGCCTCGCGCGTTCAGTGATTTGAGTGGCACTGGCGCGCTTGCGAAGGTTGATGCGTTGCCGCTCGGAGTGGTTGATCGGTTTCCGCTGATCGAGCAGGTCGCGTGTCGGCAGACGCGGACGTCGACTGAGGCGCATGAGGTGATTCGTGCGAATCTGCATCGGGCACCGATGTTCAGTGGCCAGATTCTTTCCGCCGGGCCGCGGTATTGCCCGAGCATCGAAGACAAGGTCGTGCGATTCGCCGACCGCCCGACGCATGGCGTGTTTCTTGAGCCCGAAAGTCTGGAGACGGACTGGGTGTATTGCAATGGCATCGCGACGAGTCTGCCGAAAGATGTTCAGGATGTGATTGTGCGCACGATGCCCGGGTGCGAGCGGGCGGAGATTCTGCGGTATGGGTATGCGGTGGAATACGACATGGTTCGGCCGCACCAGATCAGCGCGACGTGCATGACCAAGAGCGTCGATGGATTGTTTCTGGCCGGGCAGATCAATGGCACGAGCGGGTATGAGGAGGCTGCGGCACAGGGGCTCGTTGCGGGCATCAATGCGGTGCGGTGGGGGCGCAGCGAGGATGCGTTCGTGATGGGGCGCGATGAGGGGTACATCGGCGTGCTGATGGATGATCTGGTGACGAAGACCCCGCGCGAGCCGTATCGCATGTTCACAAGCCGGGCAGAGTATCGGTTGCAGTTGCGGGCCGACAATGCTGCTGATCGTCTGACTCCGGTGGCCGACAGGCTGGGGTTGCTCGCGACAACTGAACTTGGACGTGCGCGGATGAGGTTATTCAAGGAGCGGAGGCAGGCGCTCGATAACGCGCAGCGGATCGTTGCAGAGTCGCGCGTCGATGGTGTCGCGCTCGCAGAGGTCATGCGCCGCGCGGAGTACGAGCGGGCAGACGCGCAAAGAGTGCTCGCGGGTTTCGAGCCGGGCGTGATTGAGACTGTGTTTGCGGATGTGCGGTATGAGCCTTATGTCGAGCGTGAGCGACGCGAGATGAAGCGGCAGCGTGAACTCGAGCACAAGTTGATCCCGCGCAGTATCGACTGGAGCGCGTGTCACACGCTGCGCAATGAGGCCAGGCAGGCGCTGGTCAGGTTTCAGCCTGATACCTTCGGGCAGGCAAGCCGGCTCGAAGGCGTGACGCCAGCGGACTTGACGCTGATGAGGGTACTGGTCGAGCAGTCGCGGAAGTAAGCAGGGCGCGTGCGAAACGTCCAACGGTGCGTCCGAAGATCCGGCGTCCGGTGGGTGTGGGCGGGTTGCAGTGAGTCATTGGGTGGTGCAGTGCGATATCGCATCATGTCGTGGACTTTGTCGTGGACTTGCTTCCACGGCTCGTCAACGGGTCGCGGATGCGGATCGTGCTTCGATCTCGCGTGCTGTGCGTACGCCCGATTCGAGCGCGCCTTCCATATAGCCAGGGAAGGCTGTGGAGCAGTGTTCGCCAGCGAAAGACAGCCCGGGCATGCCTTCGCGCAGGCGCGGCGCAACAGCGGTGATTTCGCCGGGCGCGGCACTGGAGTAACCGCCGCGGGTCCAGGGGTCGCTCGGCCAATCCATGAACCACTGCTGTCCAAGCCACGATGGTCGGAAGGCGCTGTACGCTCGCTCGAGATCGGTGATGACGGCGTCGGTGCGTTCGGCTGGGGCGAGAGCGCGGACGGCTGATGATGGTGGCCCGCCGGCGAAGAGTGTGAAACAGCGGGCGGTGTCGGCGGGTGCATCGGGGGCGATCTTGCCATCGGTGCCCTCCCATGACCACGAATAGAGCCCGTTGCTCAGTGACCATGCGGCGAGGCCTTGGTCGCGCCAGAACTGGCCGCTCACGCGGAAGAGATGTTTGGTTGCGTCGCCGATCTGCGGGCGGAGCGAATCGGGGAGTGTGGGGTTGATTGTGATGCGTTCCCAGACCGTCGGCGGTACCGCAAGCACGACATGATCGAATGTTGAGCCTCGGTCGCCGGCAGCCGAGACGAGCATGCGGCCGTCGGGCTGGCGTTCGATGGCCGTGACAGGCGTTTCGCGATGCACGCGGCTCCCAAGCGGTTCGGCAAGGGCGGCTGCGAGAGCGTCGTTGCCCTGGGCGCAGCGATAGACCTCGGACTCGGTCCAGTATTTCTCGTAGCCCCCTCCTGCGATGGCAGCGAGCACGCCCAGAAGCGACTGCCGTTCGGCAGGACAGGCGTTGTCGCCTTCGAGCATGGCGCGGAATGCACGCAACGCCGTGGCGTCGCCCCCGATGCTGTCGAGCCAGCCTGCGAGGGATTGCTCGTCGAGGGCTGAGGCGTTGCGGCTTTTCCAAGGCTCGTGCGGATTGATCGCGCGGGCGAGTCGGGACAGTTTCGCGGCGATACGTTCCATCTCGTGGAAGAGTGCTTCGGATTCATCGGCGAGCATGACGCTGCCATCGATGACGATCGGCGTGTCGAGGTCGTCTCCTTCGTCGATTTCGCTGAATGTGAGGCCGAAGCGGTTGGCGTAGGCAGCCCAGGTCGGATGATTGGTGCCGATGAGTTCTGCGCCGCCTTCGACTCGTGTTCCGGGGACGACTTCATCAAGCGAGAGCACGCGGCCACCGACGCGCCTCCGGGCTTCGAAAACGGTGATGTCGTGGCCGATGGCGTGCAGTTCGTGTGCGCATGCCAGCCCCGCGAATCCACCACCGACGATAGCAATCCGCATCGGATTTGCGGTCGTGCGCGGGCGCGTCGAGAGCAGGATGGACCGACGCGACCCGGCGCATGAAATGAATCCGGTTGAGAGCAGAGCTGCGGCACCGAGCACGGCAGAGTGCTTGAGGAAGTCGCGCCGCTGGCGATTTGTGGGTGTTTGGCCAAAACGGCGAGCGAGGCGCGCGTACAGGTTCGACATGTCCAGACCTCCGGATGGGTGACGAGTATGGTCACCCGCGTTTGCGAATCATGCCACGGATTGTGGGTGCTCGTGAGGGTCTGGTCCGGTTGTGGATGGGGTGTTTATTCCTTGAGCATCTTGAGTTCGTCGCGGAGAATGGCAGCCAGTTCGTAGTTCTCCTGAGCAATGGCTTCGGCAAGGCGCTGGCGGAGTTCGGCCTTCTGGCTCACGGGAAGTTGGGGGATCAGCGCCCCGCGCATCGAGCGGAGCAGTTGGACTTCGCTCGAGTTCTCAAAATCGCCCTCGCGGTTTTGTTGCTCGAAGCACTTGCGGAGGGCTTCGATGCCGTCGTCGATGGCGAGGAGGGCGGCTTTGGGTTCTTCGGATTGCAACGCGTGACTCGCCAGCGCGCGAGCACGCATCATGATGATGTAGGCACGAAACTGTTCGAGGGCAGTCTGGTCGGTGTCGTCAGCAGCATACTGGGCGCACAGGTCGAGCACGCGCAGATTGCGGGTTGTGTCGCGGACGACGCCCTCGTAATCTTCGAGCACAAGCAACGCGATGTATCGGTGGTAATACTGAAGCGCTTCGTCGCGAAGGGATTTGCAATCTTCGGGCGTGAGCGTAACGGGAGAGATTGGTTCGCCGTCCGATTCAGGGTCTGGTTCATCGGATTCGTCGGGAGGAACGGAACCTTCATCGAGACGGGCTTCGAAATAATCGAGAAGGCTCGGGAAGCCGAAGGGGCGTTGACCATCGGGGCGGCCATTGACGTGCATCTGAATGATGCCCAGGTCGAGCCGGACCTGAAGCCGCGGGAGACCGTCGACGCCTTCGATGATGCGGACGTTGATCTGTCCGGGTTCGAAGGGCCATTCGTCGAGCATAGATGTTAGGTCATTGTTCATATTTTTGAGATACGTTTTGGTTGTATCGGGCCTTGAGGAATGTAGTATCGTCGCCCGAGAAAGTCAGGGCGGGCATGGGGTTTGAGTGAATCTGGAGAGGAGAGCGAGGAAGTTTTGGAAATGTCCAGAGACTTTGTCGGAATTGTGTGGCAATTGATGAACCGTTGCGTGTAAGATGCCGAACGGTTAGGCGGTCGTCCGCTCATTGGGTTCAAGGGATGGTGGTCCCGAGAACTCCTGGAGGGGTGGGCGAGGAGAAGAGTCGTCGAGGTTTTCCGCAGTCTCGACAACCCGCTGAGAAATTGGCGGGCGGTGGGTAGGAGAATGAGTGGCATGATCGGTCAATCTGTATCGACCAAGGACGCGCTGCAATCAGAGTTGCAGCTGTACATGCGTGAAATCAACCAGGTTCCGCTCCTGAGTCCTGAAGAGGAACGGGAACTGGCGTGGGCGATTATCAACGACAATTGCCAGGTTTCGCGTGAGAGAATGATCCGCGCGAATCTGCGACTGGTCGTTGCGATCGCGAAAAACTACACCAATCGCGGGTTGCTGCTGACCGACCTCATCGAAGAGGGCAACATCGGTCTGCTGCGTGCGGTTGAGGGGTTTGATCCGGCCCAGGGCGCGAGGTTCAGCACCTATGCGTCGTGGTGGATCAAGCAGAGCATCAAGCGAGCTCTGATCAACGCCAGCCAGCCGATTCACATTCCGGCATACATGGTGGAGTTGATTGCCAAGTGGAAGGAAGCCGCGCGGTCGCTCGAAGGGCGTCTGGGGCATCCGCCATCAATGGAGCAACTGGCCGAGGCGATGGATCTCCCCCTCAAGAAGGTCAAGATCATCCGTCGCGCCGTCAAGGCGTTCCGCACTCCGGCCCAGGAGCCGGGCGGGCGGGACAGCGATCTGCTCGGCCTGAGCGAGTTGGTCGTGGATAGCCGCGACGGAACGGCTGAAGAAAAGACACTGCTGCGCGAGGAACTTGGAACGCTCAAGCGACTGCTCGACACCATCGACGTGCGCGAAGCCCAGATTCTGCGGATGCGGTTCGGTCTGGACGGGCAGGAACCTCTGACTTTGAAGCAGATTTCCGAGGAAGTAGGCATCAGCCGCGAACGTGTCAGGCAGATCGTCGACGAAGCCCTGACGAAACTGAACTCGCGTCTGTCGGCCGACAAGCCGAGCCAGTTCTTCAGACGCCCGAATGAGGCACTCGGGGAAGAATCACCGCGGCTTCGGCTGCGTGAGGCAAACGAATCGGCCTGATCTTGTAGCCTGCCCACATGAATCGAGTTCCACGATTCCCCGGGGTGCTGACCGGCTGCTGACGGTTGTGCTACCATCCGCGCATGATGAGCACGATTGAATGTTCTCGCCCTTGGGCGACGCGACTGGCCGGTGTAATCCTTGGTGTCCTCGGGCTTGCAGCCTCTCCATCGAGTGGGCAGGTCGATCATCTCGCGCGGGTGAACAGCACATACGTACAGGTGCCCGAGTCCCGCCGCAGCGACGGAATCTTGCTTCGCGCGCTGATCGCGATGGACGAGCCGCCCATCGGCATTGACTCGCCCGAGATGGCAGCACTGACATACGCCGGCAGCATCACTTGGAGTCTGGCCGAAGATTGGGCACTTGCTCCAGCCCAGCGTGCCGCTCTGACGGCTTTGCGGCAAGTCACCGAAAACCCCGACGAACGGCACGGCATGGTCTTTGCGCAGGTCTATGGCTCGCGAGTCAGTCCGGAGTTCATTCGTGCCCGAGCCTACACAGAACTGGGCGACCCGCCACTGCTCGCAGGCGCGAGGATGCACTATCTCGAACAGTTCGAAAACCTGTGGATCCTGGCGCACATTGAAGCGATGCGGCTGAACACCGAGGGCAAGACCGCCGAGGCGTGCGATGTTCTTGTCCGTCTCATCTACGTCGGGCGACAGCTCAGCGATCGCGTGTTTGCCAAGGAGATGCGCTACGGCTTGAGCATGATGATGGATGCGGCAACGCGCATTCGCGATATTGCGTACGAGGATTTTCGCGGGAGTCGGTCGCTCTCGCCGCCACAGATTCAGGGCATCATCGCAAAACTTGAACTCTATAACCGAGGCTATCTCAATCCAGAACGTCTCGTGTTCCCAACGGGTAACAAGGTGGCGGCCGAACAGCTGCTCGAAACGCTGTACGTCCCGCGTGGCGGAGTGCGGGAAGATCTCTTTGCGAGCGTGATGGCTCGACTGCGCACGTCTGACCGCCCGCTGAGGCTGTTCGCTGAGGCATCGCGATTCGAGTCGGCTGGTGCAAACCAGGCCGATTGGTTCGAAGTGCGCGATGCGATTAATCGCGTGTTCGATGGTTGGTCATCGCGTTGGCGTCTGTCGGCTTTTGATCGCCAGTCTGCGCTGCCGCACTATTGGGACCAGTTCGATCGCAGCCGATTTGCGGTTGTGACGGCTTCGACGACGGATCTGAGCGAGTTGTTCCGGATGCGTCGGGTGTTCGAAGCAGAAGTCGTTGGGACGAGACATGCCCTGGCGGTGCTCGGTTATTTCTACGAACTGGGGGTGTTCCCGCCGGATGCCAGTTCGGTTCGTCCGCGCTGGCTGACGCAGATCGAAGCGGATCCATTCAATCCGAATCGTGCAGCCGGTCGCCTGCCTTCGCTCGAATACTTTGTTCCTGTGCGTGATTCATATCTGCCCGATGAACGTGCGATCGCGCAGCCTCACCGCATGAACGTGTTCGCACCCGGAGGCGAGAACTTTGCGATGATGTTGCGTGAAGACCAGTTCGTGATGTATTCCGTGGGGCAGGACGGCGTCAAGAACTTCGCCGAAGATGTGAGCAACGATCTCGACGCCATCACGGGCGACTACCTGATCTGGCCTCCGATGCTTTCGATCCATCGCGAGCACTTGCGCGATACGGGTCGCTTGCCCTGACATGGGGTTTCGTGGTGTTGCCCGATCTCGGGTCAGTGTTGAAGGGAGGCTGAATTGAGCACCGATGCAGTGCACAAGGTCGTCATCATCGGGTCAGGTCCGGCAGGGTGGACAGCCGCGATCTACGCGGCGCGTGCACAATTGCGACCGGTGTGTTACGTCGGTGTGCCCAAGCAGGATCCAGGGCCGATTCTTCCCGGCGGACAGTTGATGCTCACGACAGAGGTCGAGAACTACCCCGGATTCCCCAAGGGTATCGAAGGCCCGGAGATGATGGACGCCTTTGCCGCGCAGGCCGAGCGCTTCGGAACAGTCGCTGTCGGGGAAGACATCACGCAGGTCGAGTTTTCCAAATCCGGTCCGCACACGCTTCACACTTCTGCCGGGGAGTCGATACGTGCCCACGCAGTGATCATCGCGACGGGCGCGACCGCGAACTGGATGGGGCTCGACAACGAGATGCGACTGGCCCGGAGCGGCGGGGGCGTTTCGGCGTGCGCGGTGTGCGATGGTGCGCTCCCTGCCTTTCGTGGTCAGCCGCTTGCCGTCGTTGGCGGAGGCGACTCGGCTATGGAAGAGGCAACGTACCTCACGAAGTTCGGGAGCATGGTGTATGTCATTCACCGTCGCGACTCCTTTCGTGCCAGCAAGATCATGCAGGAACGTTTCCTCTCCAAACCCAACGCCAAAGCCGTGTGGAACAAGGTCGTGGTCGATGTTCTGGGTGGCGACACGATTACCGGCGTATTGCTCGAGGACACCATTACGCAGGAGCGTTCGACGCTCGATGTCAAGGGACTTTTCGTAGCGATCGGGCACACCCCCACAACGAAGTTTCTGCGTGGAACCGGGGTGGAGCTGGATGACAAGGGGTATGTGGTCTTGCGCAGCCGAAGCAGTCACACGACCATTCCGGGCGTATTTGCAGCCGGCGACGTGGCCGACCCGCGCTATCGGCAGGCGGTGACCGCAGCGGGCATGGGCTGCCAAGCCGCGTTGGACGCCGAACACTGGCTCAACGAACACGGTCTGGCCTAAGTGCCTTTCGTGCCCGATCCCAGAATGGCCCCGCCCGGATTCGAACCGGAGACCGAGCGATTATGAGTCGCCTGCTCTAACCGCTGAGCTACAGGGCCAGGGGTTACCAGATCGTATCGCACGAGTCACACAAAGGCTTGGCTCTGTTGGCGGCTTGCGTAACGCGCGGAATCACGGCAAACTTCGTACCGCTTCAAGAACGTCATCTACTTCCGCACGCGTGCGGTAGTCTTCATTGACATACGCGTATCGAATGACGCCTCCCGAGTCGATCACATATGTGGCAGGAATGACCATGTCCCACGTTCCCGAGGCGTTGAACTGCGAGAGGTCGATGTCGTAGGTTTGGTATAACTCCCGGGTCTTGGCGTCGATCGTGAACTGAAGATCGAATGCGCGTGCAGCTTCGCCTTGGGCGTCAGAGAGCACCGCAAAACCATAATTGTGTTCGGCCTGCCCAGCCCCGACGCGATCCGGACGTTCAGGCGTGATCGCGATGAGCGAAGCGCCCAGCGAATCAAGTTCGGCCAGGCGGTCCTGCCAGGCGGACAAATGGCCGGTACAAAACGGGCACCATCCCCCGCGATAGAAGATGACCACGACCGGACCCGAACCCAAAGCGTCGGCGAGATTGACGAACACACCTTCAGGCGTCGAGAGCCGAACGTCGGGCGCAGAGACTTGAGTGCCAATACCCCGTTTGGGCGATGACGCTGAGGGCTCCGTCGAGGAAGGCGGCGTTGGAACAGAGTCTGAATAAGGCACAGATCGTTCACACCCGATCGTCAGGCAGACGATCGGCACTGCAACGAATGCAGGAATGAAGCGCATGTCGGGTCTCCGGTTGGGTTCTTCAGACAATAGCGTTGGGGGTCCGTCCCAGGAGCCATGCTGAACCGAACATCACAGTGTGCACCGCTGGCGCACGATCAGCGCGTCTGCAATATGCTGGTCTGGCGGGCGTTTGCTGCGCGTCAGAGCGCTGTGGGCGCATGGTTGGAGTGCGGTTCGCGCGAGCGATCTTAGAAAAAGGATAACAAAATGCGAAAGACATTGGTTGCGGGCTTTGGAGTTGCTGCGTTGTGCGGTCTGGTGGCTTCGACGAGTGTGTTCCAACCCGAAGCGGATCGCCCGGTGAGACCGGGGCAGGGGCAGCCCACCGATCCGGCGCAGTTTATGGCCCGGCTGATGGAGTTCGATTCCAACGGCGACGGGAAACTGTCGCGGGAAGAACTTGCCGATTCGCCCATGGGGCGCGGGTTTGATCGGTTCGATACCAATGGCGATGGCTTTATTGACAAGGCCGAACTCGAAGCACTCGCTGCCAATCGTGGCGGCAGACCGGGCGCAGGGGGAGGCGCACCTGGTGCTGGAGGCGCACCGGCTGCGGATGTCCCCTTCGAGGCCAACATGTCCAACGCGGGTCGGGCTCTGAGGCGCATTCAACGGTCTGAGTTCACCGCGGACACGCGTGAGGGCGACCTGGGGGCGGTGCAGCAGATTCAGGTGTCGCTCGTGGCAGCCAAAGCGCAGATTCTCGGCGTGCCGATGTCGAAGAATGCACAGGCGAAATTCGGGACCGATCAAACGAAGTATCAGGCTGAGTTTCGCACGAACCTGATCAAGGCAATCAAGGAAGCACTCGACCTTGAGATGGCGCTTGTGCAGGGCAATGCGGCAGCCGCGACCGCAGCTCGCATGCGTTTGGTCGAGGTTCAGAGCCAGGGGCACGACCTTTTCGAGGAGCCGAGAGAGGGCGCACCGGCTGGCGGTGGTCGGCAGGGTGCGGGGCGGCCGGGCGGTGGCGGGAACTGACGTACGCGGGATGATCCGCCGATGAATGAAGGCCGCGCTCGAGGGACGAATCGCACACGGATCGTCGTCGAGCGCGGCTTCTTTTTTGTTTTCCAGAGCAATTAAACGAAGCGAGATCGAAATCGCTCACGCAGCCTGACGTTGCTCGGGCTCGACAACCACGGAGGTGGAATTGTCCGATTCATCATCCATGACGATCTCGACATCGGACTCCCCGGGGTCGTTTTTGTAGGTTTCGATGAGTTTGCGCAGGTAGTGGATTCTCATGTCATAGACACGGACGCGCAGGTCATGGATCGTGGTCTCTTCGCGGACCCTGGTTGCCAGGGCGAACAGAAATCCGAGGATGGCCAGGGCGGCGATGCCAATGGAGATCAGGCCGAACTCTGGAGAGAGATCCAGCATATCAGGCTCATCGGTCGAATCCCTGACCGGATTGACCGGTAGAATCGGATGAGCATGTGTAAGCAGGTTGTTCGAGCACGTCTGGGTCGGGTGATTGCGGTGGTGCTGTCGCTTTGGGCGGCGTTGCCGGTGGTGGCGCAGCAGGAGTCGGATCTGGAAGTGCAGTTGCGGGTGACGCGGGTCGGACCCGCAAATGCGGCTCGTGAGGGAGATTGGAGCGGGATTCGCGTCGAACTGACCGATCGGGGACTTGCCCCGCAGCGAGACCTGGTTTTGCGCGTTCGTTCGGTTGATCCGGATGGAGACGAGGTGCACTACGACCGGGTTGTGACGTCGAATGCCAATCTGCCTCAATCGTTCTGGTTGTATGCGGTATTGCCGGCCTCGACGCGGCGTGATTTTCTGGACGTTCTGGCGTACGAGGCTGTGGAAAACTCGTCGGGGGGGGACCGCATTGGGTTTCGGACGGGGCGATTGTTGGGTCGGGCGGAAGCCCCCCTGCAACGGGTGCTCCCCGGACACAGGGGGATGGTCGGCGTGGTCGGACCTTTCCGATTCGGGCTTGATGACTATGGCCCGACAGGGAACTTCACGTCGTTTCTGCCTCAAGGGCACGAAATGACAGCGATTGTTGCGGGCATGGACATCATGGACATCCCGGACCGTTGGCAGGGGCTTAGTTCGCTCAGCGTGCTTGTCTGGGGGACGACACGCGAGCAGACGAATCCGGGAAATCTGAGTCCGGATAAGGCGCAGGCGGTGCGCGAATGGGTCGAGCGTGGGGGGCACCTGGTTGTGGTGCTGCCTTCGATCGGGCAGGAGTGGTTCAGCGCTGCGGGCAATCCGCTGGCGAGCCTGATGCCTCGGATCGATCCTCCGATCACACGTGAGGGTGTGGACCTGAATCAGTATCGGGCACTGCTGACGTATGACAAGGAAGCGGTGCTGCCGAGTTCTGCGTTGGTGCGCACATTTCGGGCTTCTGCAGATGCACTTGCGCATGAGGCGATGCCGATTCTTGTTGGGCCGGACAACGAGTGTGTGGTGATTCGGAGGTTGATCGGCTGTGGTGCGGTGACAGTGATCGGGATTGATCTTGGTTCTGCGGGGTTGCGGAACTTGGGATTGCCACGCGCTGAGATCTTCTGGCATCGCGTGCTGGGTCGGCGCGGAGAACTTAATACGTCGGATCAGATCGCGGCGTCAGGCACGCTGGCACCGGGTGTGCGGATGGAGACGCGATCGTTTGTGCCGCTCGACATTGATGTGCCTGAGCAGATCGCCAAGACGGGGACAGCGGCGTTTGGGGTGGGGCTTGGGGTGCTGGTCTTTGTAGCGTACTGGCTGGTGGCGGGTCCGATCGGGTACATGCTGCTGAGCAAGCGCGGTCTGAAGCAGCACGCGTGGCTTGCGTTCGCTGGTTCGATTGTGTTGTTCACAGGTGTGGCGTGGGCGGGCGCGTCGCTTGCAAGGCCGCAGCGTGCGGTGGTGCGCCATGTGACAATCGCCATGGCGGTGCATGGGCAGGAGGTGCAGCGTGCGCGGTCGTGGATGGCGATGCTCGTGCCATACTACGGCGACGGTGTGGTCGGGCTCGCGCAGGTCGAAGGTGCACGCGACTCGAACTTGATGAGTCCGTTCGAGGCTTCGGGGAGTTCGGTTGGTCTGGCGAGGTTCCCGGACAATCGGCCGTATCGCGTGGAAGCGCGTGCGCCAAGTCAGTTGATGTTTCCGGCGCGTTCGACGGTCAAGGAGATTGCGGTCGAGTGGGCGGGGCGGACAGATTGGCGGCTTCCGGAACCGATCGGCGAGCCTGGCGATCTCTCAGAGCCCCGGCTGCGACTTGTGGGCGAAGATGAGTTTGATGCTTCGGGTGTGCGGCTGAATTACGAGATTGAGGGCTCCATCGCCCACGGACTGCCGGCTGCACTCGAAGATGTGGTGATTCTGGTCAATCGCGGTCAGGTATCGCTCATCGATGGCGGACGACCGGGGAGGCAGTTGACGGGCAATGTGTTTGCGTATGAACTGGCAGGGCCTTGGGCACCGAACTCGAGGTTGCTGATGCCCGATGTGACACGGCGTGGCGAGTCGGACGCGGTGCAGAGGCGGCAGTTGGCGTTTGTTTATCTTCAACAGTTGCTCGAAGGCGAGCGGATCGCGGCGACGGGAACAACACGCCCCGATTCGCGACGGTTCCCGGAGCGGCTTAAGTCGCTGGCGTTGTTTTCGCAGCTCGAGCCGCCGCGTTTTGAGGGGACGGGGGCGGGTGTGGGCGATCGACTCGCCCGGCGATCGCTGACGCACGGGTTTGACCTTGGCATGTGGTTTACGCAGCCGAGCGTGATGGTGATCGGGCAGATTCAGGAATCGGGGCGGAGCGAGACATCGTTGGTGCCGGTGATGCTCGATGGGCAGCGTGTGCCGAGCGAGGGGCGGACGCTGCTGATGTGGGTGTATCCGCTGGAGCCGAATCCGCCGCGCATTCGTGCATCTGGCGAAGCGGGTTGATACTTCGAGGAGTTTGTTGTTGTGCCAATGATTGAAACGATCAACCTGACGAAGCGGTACGCGGAGCTTGTTGCGCTGGACAATCTGAACCTCTCGATTGAAGAGGGTGATTGCTATGGGTTCATAGGTCCTAATGGCGCGGGAAAGACGACGACGATCAAGATCCTGGCGACCCTGCTCAAGCCTTCGAGCGGGCAGGCGCAGATTGCGGGTCTGACGGTTGGCTATCAGAATCGCCAGATCAGGCCTCTGATTGGATACGTGCCTGACTTTATGGGCGCGTATGAAGACATGGTGGTGACGGAGTATCTTGAGTTTTTCGCAGCGGCGTACAACATTCATGGCGAACAGCGGCGCAAGGTTGTCAAGGATGTGCTGGAACTGACGGATCTGGGCTATAAGGCGACGGCGGAAGTAAACTCGTTGAGCCGGGGTATGCAGCAGCGGTTGAGTATCGCTCGCGTGCTGCTTCATGACCCCAAGGTGCTGTTGATGGATGAGCCGGCGTCGGGGCTTGACCCTCGGGCGCGCATCGAGATTCGCGAGTTGCTCAAGGAACTCAAGCGGATGGGCAAGACGATTCTGATTTCGAGCCACATTCTGCATGAGCTGGCTGAACTGTGCAACGTCGTCGGCATCATCGAACGAGGGCAACTGCTGTTCAGCGGGTCGGTGGCGGAGATCCTGCGGCGTGCCAAGGTCGGGCATGTGATACACCTTGCGGTCGAGAATCGGCTCGATGAAGCGGCAGAACTTGTGTCGAAGGTTGCGGGGGTTGAGAAGGTACGGATCGTGGCGGGCGACGGCACAGCGGCTGGCGGGGGCAACGGCCGCATGATGCATGTGGAATACAACCAGACGGGCGGGAGGTCGTTTACGGATCTGCCGAACATTCTGATCAACCATGGCTATCGTTTGACGCAGTTTACGGAGGAGCCGGTCAACCTGGAGACTGCATTTATGCGGTTGACCAAGGGTCTGGTGCAATGATGAGATGGAAGGGAAAAGTGGGTCGCGCTGAAGTTTCGATCGAGAAAGGAATGGGCATGCTCAGGTCGTCGCTTGTTTTCGTGTTGGCGTTTGGTGGGGCATCGGTCCTGGCTGGTCCGCCTCAGACGAGCAAGACGGTCGTGCGTGACACGCTTCATGGCGTGGAAATCGTGGACGAGTACAGATGGCTCGAAGGAGACAACGCGGATCCGGCGCGCATGGGTCTGCCGACCGAGGCTGTGACAGCGTGGACGCATGAGCAGAACGCGTACACGCGATCGGTGCTCGATGCTCTTCCGGGACGGGCGCAGCTGGAAGCGCGCATGCAGCAACTGATGGAGGTCGGGAGCGTGGGCGCGCCTGCGATGGCTGGCGAGCGGTATTTTTATACCAAGCGCGAGGGGACGCAGGCGCAGGCGGTGCTGTATGTTCGGCACGGGATCGACGCCGAGCCGGTGGAGTTGATCAACCCGAACACAATGGATGCAAGCGGACTGCTGACATTGTCGTGGTTCAGCCCGAGTGATGATGGGCGGCTGCTGGCGTTTGGGATGTATCGAGCGGGTGACGAGAACTCGACGCTGTATTTGATGGATGTTGAGCGGCGTGCGCTTTTGGCCGACGAGATTCCGGGCAAGGTGCGTGCGCCTGACTGGCTCGCGGACGGGCGGCGGTTTGTGTATGGCAATCTCGAAAGCACTGCGGATCCGTATTCGGGACAGATCAAGATTCACGAAGTTGGCAAGCATTGGCGCGAGGACGCGACATTGTTTTCGCAGCGGGACTTTGTGGAGATGTATCGCTCGGCGGGTCGGTACACGGCCAAGCAGATTGATGATGTGGCCAAGACGTGGGGTGCGTTCGGGTATCCGAGCGAGGACGGGCGCTGGCTGATCGTCGGGTATTACACTGCGACTCGTTCGAACGATCTTTGGGCGATGGATCTGAAGCACTGGGAGCGCACGGGCGAGAAGAATCTGATTCCGATTCTCGTTGACACGATCAACACTGGGGCGGCCGGGTGGGGTCCGATTGTTGGTGACACGTTGTTTCTGCGGACGACACTCGACGCGTCAAATGGTCGGGTTGTTGCGGTGGATCTGAACAATCCGGGGCCTTCGGCGTGGAAGACGGTGGTCGCGCATGATGACAAGAAGGTGATTCAGAGTGTGTCGGCGGCGCGGGGGATGCTGGCGGTGCAGTATCTGGTCAATGCGCAGACGAGTATCGAGCGGTTTGCGTTCGATGGGCGGAACCTCGGGGTGGTGGAGTTGCCGGGCGTGGGGACGGCGAGTTTGTCGACGAGCGAAGATCGGACTGAGGCGTTTTTGACCTTTACAAGTTATAACGAGCCGCAGTCGATTTATCACGTTGATCTGGCGACGAACGCGCGAACGCTGTGGGAGAGGCCGGATGTTCCGGTTGATCCGTCGCTGGTTGAAGTCAAGCAGGTGTGGTATACGTCGAAGGACGGCACGCCGGTGTCGATGTTCATCATTCATCAGACTGGTATCGCGCTTGATGGCAACAACCCGACGATTCTGTACGGGTATGGCGGGTTCAATATTCCGATGACGCCTTCGTTCAGTGCTACGTATTTTCCGTGGTTTGAAGCTGGGGGAGTCTTTGCGGTTGCGAACCTTCGCGGCGGCGGCGAGTATGGGCAGTCGTGGCATCGTGCGGGCATGCTGGAGCACAAGCAAAATGTGTTTGATGACTTCATTGCAGCAGCGGAATGGTTGGTGCAGAATGGGTATACGAAACCTGAGCGGCTGGGCATTGCTGGGGGTTCGAACGGGGGGCTTCTGACTGGTGCGGTGGTGATGCAGAGGCCGGAGTTGTTCGCGGCGGCGATTTCGGCGGTGCCGCTGCTTGACATGGTGCGGTATCAGGATTTCCTGATGGCGCGCTACTGGATTCCGGAGTATGGCAGTGCTGAAGATGCGGATCAGTTCAAGTTCATCTTGAAGTATTCGCCGTATCAGAACATCAAGTCGGGCACCAGATATCCCGCGATGCTGATTACTGCGGGGGAGAATGATTCTCGAGTGCATCCGATGCATGCTCGCAAGATGGCGGCAGCCATGCAGGCAGCGACGGTGTCGGATCCGGCTGAGGCGCCCGTGCTGTTGTGGGTCGATTATGAAGCGGGGCATGGTGCCGGCAAGCCGCTTCATTTGCGTGTGCGCGATGTTGTTGATCAACGTCTGTTCATGATGTGGCAACTCGGAATGTTCAACAACTGAGCGCCTGGTGAGAAGTGCAAGGGGCTGCGGTCGTGATGATCGCAGCCCTATTCTTTGCGCATGATGAGTTGGGTTCGGACGCTTGGAGTGCTTCTTGCGTGTTCTCTGATGATTGCGTGTCAGTCGCAGACGCGGCGCGAAGTTGCGGGCCGAGTGAGTCTGCCCATAGTGCAGTTCGAAGATGGGATTTTGCTTGAAGCACGGACTGCGAGTGGTGAAGAACTGATCTTGCTGCTCGATTCGGGGGCTTCGGTGAGTGTGATCTCGCCCGATGTGGTGAATCGACTTGGGCTGAGCACGCGGCATGACGAGCGGCTCATTGTCGCTGCAGATGGCAGTACAACTCGGGCAACTCAGGCGGTAGCGATGAGAGAGCTGGCGTTCGGGGGGCTTGTCGTGCGTGATTTCAGCGCGATGGTGCTCGATATCTCGCACCTCGGGCGCGATGTTGATGGAATTATCGCGATGAGTGCGTTCGAATCACGCGTGACGATCGACTACGAACATTCTGAGGTAACCGTTGGCGGCGATGTGCCTGTGGGTGCGGTCAGGATTGGGCTTGCCTCGGGCGCGGTAGCACGAATCGAGGCGGTGGTTGCAGGTCGGGCGATTGAGGTCATTCTCGATACGGCTGGCAACGGTGCGTGGTCGTTGCCACTCGAAGGGATTTCGCTGTTGCCAGGGCTCGGGGTGCAGCGAGGTGTCATTCAGATAGATGGGATGCGTGTGCGCAGCAGTGAGCGACTCGATGGTTCGGCCAGCATTGGCCGGGTGGAGTTTCACGAGCCGATTGTGCACGCGAGCAGTGGTCCTGCGCGCGTCGGGCAGCGCGTGCTGTGCGAGCTGGGGGTGCTGACCTTCGATTTTGCTGACCGGTGTGTGTGGATTCATGACGCGGCCTATCGAAGCGTGAAGATGGATCCGATGCGCGGAATCGGCGCGATCCTGCATCCGCAGGCCGAGTCGTGGGTGGTGCGGTCGGTTGAGCCGGGGCTGCCCGCGTGGCAGGTGGGTCTTGAGTCAGGAGAACGGGTTTATGCGATCGACGGAATGACGGGCGGAGCTCTGACGGCAGGGGCGTTGAGGGCGCGCGTTGCGAGGTCGGGGGTGCTTCGCCTTGATGTCGTACGAGATGGGCAACGAGTAACGCTTCCAGTTCCGGTTGTCTATATTCAGCCGTGATGGACGTGGCACGCACAATCCTCAGTCAAGTTGTCCAGCCCGCGGTGTTGGCAGCGGCGGATCCGGCGCGAGCAGTGGCAAACGCGTGGGATGACAATTGCGACGGTAGCCACATTGTCATTGCCTTTGGCAAGGCTTCGGCCGCCATGGTTCGTGAAGCGATGTTGCGAATAGCTTCGCCGCGGGTACGCGGGTTTGTCATCACTCGTCCTGAAGATCTCGATACGGTGCGGGATCCGAGGCTGACTGTTGTCGCAGCCGATCATCCGATCCCGACACAACGCAACATCGACGCGGCGAACGCGATGATGGTGTTCTGCGCGTCGATAGAGCCTGGTGCGAGGGTTCTTGCTCTTGTGTCGGGAGGGGGGTCGGCGCAACTCGCGTGTCCTCGTGAGCCTCTGGTGCTTGCGGATATTGCGATGCTGACTTCGAGTCTGCTGCGCAGCGGGGCGACGATCGGCGAAGTCAATGCTGTGCGCAAACATTGCGAACAGATCAAGGGAGGTCAACTTGCTCGGTCGCTGATCGAGCGCGGGGCCTCGGCAATTGACGTGCTTGTGCTTTCGGATGTGCTTGGCGATCGGCTGGACGTGATTTCGTCAGGGCCTTTCGCGCCAGATCCTTCGACATTTGAGAATGCGATGGAGGTGGCGCATCGCCGCGGAATCAATATGCCCAATGTGCTTGCCTTGCTTGAGAAGGGTCAGCGGGGTGAGATCGAGGAGACGCCAAAGCCTGGCGATTCGATCTTCGGTGCGGTGTCGCACAAGATTATCGGCAGCAACGCTGTTGCGGTTGATGCGGCATGCCGGGCGATTGAATCACATGGCGTGCGTGTGGTGCAGCGACGGATGAAAGTCGAGGGCGAAGCGGCAGTGGTGGGCAGGACACTCGCAGAAGCAACAAAATCACTGGGTTCGGGCGAGGCGATCGTGTTTGGGGGCGAGACGACTGTGAGCGTTGGTTCGGCAATCGGCGTCGGAGGTCGCAATCAGGAGCTCGCGCTGGCTGCTGCGGGCGTCATCGCGGGTCAGCGCGGTCTTGCGGTTCTTTCGCTTGGAACCGATGGGATCGATGGTCCTACTCCGGCAGCGGGCGCCATTGTCGATGGCCAGACAGTCGAACGCATGCGTATGGCGGGGGTTTCGTTCGACATTGCACTGCGAGAGCACGATAGCCATACCGCGCTCGGGGCTTCGGGCGATCTGATCTGCATCGGACCGACCGGGACCAACGTCAATGACATCATGATCGGTTTGCACATGAGCACCTGAGCGGACACGCTACGATTGTCAATATGATTCCGCATACGATTCCAGCAGTTTGGCCCGACACGCCGAGTTCGCGTTTTGCGAGCCTGCTTCGCGAGACGCCTACCGACTCTGCACGCATCGCCCTGATCGGAATCCCTGACGACATGGGCGTGCGGATGAACGGTGGGCGACCCGGTGCAGCGCAGGGCCCCGGGGCACTGCGAGCGGCACTTGCGAAGTACGGCGCGCGTGAACCTGCGATGAATTCATGGCCTCGAGTCTGCGATGCTGGTGATATTGTGCCAGGAGGGTCGCTCGATGAGACGCACGAGCGAGTGACGCTGGCGACCAGCGCTCTGCTCGATCATGGGCTGTTTCCCATAGCGATCGGCGGCGGGCACGATCTGACGTTTGCGTTCGTGCGCGCGGTTGCGCAGCGGCATCCACCGATGACGGGGGTGTACTTTGATGCGCATCTTGATGTGCGGGCCGAACCGGGCTCGGGCATGCCATTTCGCGCGCTGATCGAAGAGTGCAATGTTCGTGCGCTGCACGTTCACGGGCTGGACGTGTTTTCAAACTCGACCGAACATGCGGCGTACTTTGCCGCACACGGAGGTCGCATCGACCCGTGCAATTCCGATGATCCGTGGCCGAGTGGCGACCTCTTCGTGAGTCTTGATCTGGACGTGATCGATGCGGCGCATGCTCCGGGCGTGAGTGCAATGAATCCGTGCGGGTGGTCTCCGGCGCAGTGTGAGCGATGGGTGCGAGCAGCAGCGGCGTGCGAGCGTGTGCGATGTTTCGACATCATGGAACTGAATCCGGAACACGATGAAGGCGGGCGGACGGCGCGGCTCGCGGCACGGTTGTTGCTTGTGTTTCTCGCGGCGTTTGCGGAGCGGGAATCATGAGCGGGCTCATGATCCGTCGTGCACGAGTGCTGACGCTCGATGGTCCTGGAGGTCCGAGGCGGGGAGGGGCACTGCGCGACCTGGGCGTGCGTGTAGTGTGTGATGTGCGATGCGAAGGCGGCCGCGTCGCAGCAATAGGCGAGAATCTGCGTGTGCAATCGGGCGATCACGAAGTCAACGCGGACGGATGTGTGCTCATGCCTGGTTTTGTCGATTGTCACACGCACCTTTGCTGGGCTGGTTCTCGCGTTGGCGAATGGGAGCAGCGTCTGGCTGGCGCGACGTATCTCGACATTCTCGCAGCAGGCGGCGGCATCATGTCGACCGTGCGAGCCGTGCGTGCAGCCAGCACGGCAGAACTGGCAGAACTCCTGCTCGGCAGGCTTCGCTGCGCACTGGCGACCGGAACGACGACAATAGAAATCAAGAGTGGGTACGGTCTGGACACGGCCACCGAACTCAAGATGCTTCGTGCGATCGACCTTGCAGCAAGCCAGTGGCCCGGGACGGTTGTCAAGACGGCATGCATTGGGCATGCGATTGACCCCGATGAGCCGAACGCAGTCGAGCGAACGGTTTGCGAGACGCTCGACGCAGTGCATGCCGAGTTTCCAGGTCTTGCGATTGATGCCTATTGCGAGAAGGGTGCCTGGAGTGTGCGCGATTGCGAGCGGCTGTTTGAGCGGGCAGCGGATCTTGGGCATCCGTGTCGAGTGCATGCGGATCAGTTCAATGCTTTGGGTATGACAGCGATCGCGGTGGAGCGGGGATTTGCCAGCGTTGATCATCTCGAGGCTTCGACGAACGAGGGGTTGCAGGAGCTTGCTGAGTCAGGCACGCATGGCGTCATGTTGCCCTGCTCGGGGTTTCATCTGGATCAGCGCTACGCCAGTGGCCGGCAATTTGTCGATCTTGGCGGGGCGCTGGCCATCGCGACCAACTGCAATCCGGGATCGGCACCATGTTCATCGATGCCGATGACCATTGCGCTGGCAACGCGGTATCTTGGGCTCACACCATCAGAGGCGATTGCGTGTGCGACGGTCAATGCAACGAACGTGCTGGGTCTGACCGATCGCGGGCGAATCGCGGCCGGGTGCAGGGCGGATTTGATCCTGCTCTCATTGCAGGATGAACGTGAACTGGCACACTCGTTTGGCATGAATCCGGTTGAGAGTGTGATTGTTGCAGGAGAGATCGTGTGGTAACACGCAATGTGCGAGAGCACTCATCCACCGGGTTCGGCTGAAGCACGATACAAGGCAGCGTCTTCTTCTGACAGAAACACCTCGAAACGCCGCAGAATCTGCTGCGCGAGCACTCCCTTGATCGTCGCGGATGTGGCCATGCCAAATGCTTGTGTCCATGCATCGATTGCATCAAACCTGTCGCCGACAAGGACGAGTTGGTTGTGGCGGGCCAGCGCGATGAGTGCCGCGGGCAAGTAGGTTGGGTTTCGATCGAGACGTTCGATCAGCAGTGTCGCGGACTCGGGCGTGCGAGCAAGAGCATCGATGGCTGCCTGACGCACTCGTTCAGATGTCGCGTCGAGCAAATCGGCTATGAGCGAGCGTTCGGCGTCGGAGCCTACAAGCGAGAGCAAGAGCAGACGGGCGGCACTCGGTTCAGCGGGAAGAGGCATCAGAGCCTCGCGAATGGCCTGGCGATGGCCGTCGCCGATGATCAGTCCGGCATCGAAGAGTGCGACTCCTGCCTGGGCTGCGGGTGCGACGGTTCGCGGTTCGCGCAGCCAGCGCAGCACGACGGGAATCTGCGACCCGTCGGGCCAGCGCGCGACTCCGAGCAAGAGGGCTTCGGCTGCGATGGGTGAAGTCTCGGCCATGAGCGCTGCGATCATCGGAGCTGCAGAGCGAGCCGGAGCAAGCCGATTGATGAGTCGGGCAGCGGCGGCTCGGACTTCAGGCTCGGTGTGTGTGAGCAGAGCAATCGCTGCGTCTTCAACGGCCGGTCCAAGGGTTACATTTTCAGAAAGTTCTCGGTCGGCCAGCTCGAAGGCTAGCGACTGGACGCTGCGTTGTTCGCTCGCGAGCATCTCGGCGAGCAGTTGGACGCGGGCGGTCTGGTCGCCGACGAAGTACAAGCGACGATTCAGATCGACAACCATGCGGTCTAGTGCGCTCAGGCGACTATCGAGGCGTTCGATGCGATCGGCATACTGCGCGATGAGCGTTTGGTTCCATTGCTCGGTGCTGAGTTGCGAAGCGTTTGTCCACCAGGCGTGCCAGCGATCCCGATCATTGCTGGGCGGAAGTCCTGTCATGCGATGGAGCGAACGCATCGCGTGATCGGCGACAGGCCCAGAGCTCGCAATCGCGTTGATCATGCACTCGGCGGCTCGTTGGTCGCGAGCGCCCGCGGCAATCGTGATGAGTTGGGTGAGTTCTTCGTTGCTCAGCCCGGCGTCGCGCGAGGCTTCGAGCACAGAACACGCACGACTGGCTATTCCATCGACCGCCTGAAGCACGAGTACGCGCGTGGCGGCCTCTGTCAGCAGTGCGGAGGCCGCGCCGGACGGACCGAGATCGAGCAGGACTCGCGCCGCGTCAACGCGCTGGGCGGCTTCGAGCGTCTCATCGGCTACGGTTTCAATCAACCTCGCCAGGATGTCCTGTTCATGATCCTGAGCGACGGCTCCATCGAGTTCAATATCGACGGGATCGGTTGTCGTGGCCAGTGCTTCTGGATATTTGGGATTGGATTCATCACTGTGATCGGTGGCTGTGAAGTCACCTGTTCGTGTGTGCTTTTGGGCGCAGGATGGCGCAGACCCCGCGAGGGCAATCAGAGTCGAGAGAACTGACAGGTTTGCGAGGCTTCGCTTCACGGGCGATTATTGCGGCCTCGATGCCCAATGTTGGTGGGGGACTGGAAGAAGTCGTCGGTGGAAAACTCCGAAACAGGGGGTTGCACGTCGGACTTATCTGTGGTGTGCTATCATTATCTTGGTCCAGCTGGGTTCCGGCACTGCGGTCATGGATGAGGTGCAGTACCGATATGAGGACCGGTTTGGACGTGGATTGCTGGGTTCCGCTGCTGGCTTGGGAATCAGGATGATCTCCCGCAGTTGCGAAGAGGGTTGAGTCCATGACGCATATTGACCACGTGCGGGCAGTGGGGCCGTTTCACATCGCCCGTTCGCTGGATGATTCTCCATTTGGGGCTCGTTGGCTGGCCCGTCATGCCGAGCAGCAGACGGATTGGACGCTGCACGAGTTTGGTCCGGTTCTGGAGAAATCCGAGCGGGTGATGGTTCTGTCGTGGCTTGAGAGCGTGGAGCCCTTTGAGCATTCGCACCTGCCGGCCATTCGCCGAGTAGTGCATCCCTATTCGACATCCGTCTGGGCTGTTGAACCCTTCTTTGGCAGCGAGGACGGATTGCTTGGGTTGCAGCGACTGGTCGAACTCAAGGGTGGGCGCATGAGCCCGAATGAGGTCGAGCGTGCGCTCATGCACATCCTCGATGCGATTCGCTACGCTCACGAACGGGGAATCTGTCACGGTCCGATCTCGATCCGAGAAATTCTGGTCGATCGTCATGGAAGCGTCACGATCGATTTGTATGGCCTGCGGCGGCGTATGGACCGACTTGTCGAGATGGACGAAGAGATCGTCCGCGACGAGGTTCGATCGGCGGCCATGATTGGATACTGGGCCTTGACGGGCCTGCCGGCAGAGGAACCTCGGATCAGGGCCACTCGACTGGTGCGGCGACTCGATCGGGTCTGGGATGACTGGTTCGAGATGGCTCTGGACCCCGCAATCGGTTTTGCGTCGGCTTTGGATGCGATTCAGGCGTTGCCTTCGCAGCCCGAGACGCCCGAGGGTGTGGTGCGGGCAGGACCGGCACGCATCATGATCGAGAGGTTGCGAACGGCCGTTCGGGTCAATCCGCGTACTCCGGGCGGCTGAAAGTTCCGATATCCACGATCTGAGGGTCGGTTTGATATCCTGGTTTCGGACTTGCGGGGTCAGGATTGATGCGATGGCGGGGATTGTGTACGATGATGACGAGCGGGCTCGGTGAGTCCGTAGCAGGGAGTCGTCGTGAACGACTGGGTTGACGCTGAAGATCATGTCGAGCGTGCCCACGAGCACTACGAGGCGGGCCGGTGGGATGAAGCCGAGTCCGAACTTCGTCATGCATTGGCCCTGAATCCGTACCAACCCGAATGGCACTTCAATCTTGGTCTGACTCTCGAAGCTGCTGGCAGGCACAAGGACGCTGCGGATGCGTTTCGGGTGTGTCATGAATTGCGCGACGACGATGCGCAATCAGCGCTTGCAGTCGGGATGAATCTGGTGCGTGACGGGCGTGCAGCTGACGCGCTGTTCTGGATCGAGCGCGCCGAAAAGCTCGACCCGAACTCTGTAACACCTCTGGTACACAAGATTGACGCACTGACGGAACTCGGTGAGCACGAGCAGGCAGAAGTCGCGTTCTTCATGGGTCAGCAGATCGACCAGAACAACGCGGAGTTGTATGCAGCAATGGCGGAGTCGTTGCTCGAACGTCGCGATTTTGATCGTGCGATCTGGTGCTTGCGTGAGGCGTCGAGGCTGGACCCTGAACTCCTCCGGATCAACGCTCGACTGGCTCAGGCATATGCCGAGACGGGGCGGCAGGAACGGGCGCGGCAGCTGTATCAGCGCGAACTGCGGCAGGATCCTGGTGATATTGAAACTTTGCTCGACCTTGGTGACTTGCTGGTTGACATGAATCGGCTCGATGAAGCGAGCGAGAAGTATCGGCGCGTGCTGGAGATCGAGCCGGATCACCCTGACGCACACTTTGCCCTGGGCGAAGTGGCCATTCGCCACGGGCGATCGGCCGACGCATGCGTGGCGTTCGATATCGTGATTCGACTCGATCCGGATCATCCTGACGCCAGGCGTCAGTTGGCGGATCTGCTGCTGTCGTCGGGGAGCGCGGACGATGTGCGGCGCGCGAGAGAGTTGCTTCAGACGGAATTGCGTGCCCAGTCGCGATCGCCGAAGCCCGACCCCTCTTCGCTTGAAGAGTTGGGGCATCTTCTGCTCGATGCGGATCTGCCGCGAGAGGCGTCGCGCGTCTTCGAGCGCTTGCTGGAGTTGCGCCCGAACGATCACAAAGCCTTGCATCACATGAGCGTGGCGATGCTGGAGATGGGGCAACTCGAGTCCGGCATCGATTCTGCAAAGGCCGCTCTGCGTTTGAATCCGCGATTTGTGCCAGCGATGCACAACCTCGCGCTCGCGCACCTGCGACGTGGCGAGTGGCTGCGGGCTCGCTATTGGGCCCGGCAGGGTCGGGTAATCGATCCTGACGATGCTTCGATGCGACGCTTGTGCGTGATCCTGCGCATCCATTCGGTGGGGCTGATCGCTCGCTGGATGGGGCGGGCGTGCCTTCGCGGAGCGATCATCGTCAAGGGTCTGGTGACGCGCCCGGCGCGCCCCCAAACCCGGCATTTGGGCTGATCGCGATCGCCCATTTGGCACCATCAAGTTCCGGTAACACCTCCGAAGTGGTCTCTTTTTGCTCCGCACGCGGGGTCAGACGCGGTTCTGCGACCGAAGCCATCGCCCAATGGGGAGAAGCCGCTATACTAGGTTTCATAAAGCCTTGATTTTCATGTGTTTAGGATTGAGGAGAGATGCCCATGTCACGCCATTGCTTTGGTCGTTGTGTTCGTTCGTTTGCTTTCGGATCTGCTCTGGCTGCGGGCGGGTTGATGAGCGGCCACGTGTATGCCGACGGGTTGCTGTGTGTCGAGCGGAGTTACCTCGGTTCGTTCGATACGCCGGACCGGGCTTTTGACGTCAGTCTTGTCGGGCAGCGGGCTTTTGTTGCTGACGTTGCGGGTGGCTTGCAGATCATCGACGTGACGAACCGGGCAAACCCAACGCTTCTCGGCAGTCTCGACACCCCCGACTTCGCGTTTGCTGTGCAGGCGGTGGGCAATCTTGCGTATGTTGCCGATTTCTTCGGCGGGTTGCAGATCATCGATGTCTCAAACCCGGCAAGCCCGACGATCGTTGGCTCGTACGACACCCCAGATCGCTCACTCGGGTTGCATGTTGTGGGCCACATCGCGTACTTGGCAGACAATATCAGCGGGCTTCAGATCGTTGATGTGACGAACCCGTCGAATCCGACACTGCTTGGTTCGTACGACACGCCAGACCGCGCACAAGGCGTCTGGGTTTCGGGATCGATCGCCTATGTGGCAGATCGTCTGACGGGCCTGATGATGATCGATGTCTCAAATCCAGCAGCGCCAGTTCTGCTGGGCACATACAACACAGCCGGGCGCGCACTCGGGGTGCACGTTGTCGGGACGACGGCCTATGTCGCAGACTCCGAGGGCGGGCTTGTCATTGTCAACGTCTCAAATCCGGCGTCGCCGACGCTGCTTGGCGTGTTTGATACGCCGGGGATTGCGCGTCGCGTCACCGTTGCGGGCGACATGGCATACGTCGCGGACGACACAGGCGGGCTTCAGGTCATTGACATCTCTGTACCCACATCTCCGACGCTTGCGGGCTGGTTCGAGACGCCGGGCAATGCGTGGGGCATCGCGATCCTGAGTTCGGTCGCGTATGTGGCCGACGATCGGACGGGACTCCAGATTCTCGATGTCTCGGTCCTCAAGACTCCCCCTTTGGTCAGTGCGTTCGATACTCCTGGCGATGCGACTTCAGTGAAGATTGTTGATGGATTTGCGTATGTCGCTGATCGTTCGGGCGGGCTGCGTGTGATCGATGTGACTGATCCCACGCTGCCGGTCGGAGTGGGGTCTGACGAGACCATCGGATCGGCGCAGGACGTTGATGTCGTGGGGTCGCTGGTGTATGTTGCAACGGAACTGAGTGGGGTGCACATCTATGACGTCTCGGATCCGTTCAAACCCGCCCTTCTGGGCATCGCGGATACGCCCGGGAGTGCGGTAGGGGTGAAGGTCGTCGGCTCGATTGCGTACGTTGCTGACAGCGACGCTTTGAGGATTGTGGACGTGACCGATCCCGGCGCGACGCTGATTCTCGCGGAAGTATCGACACCGGACCTTGCCAGTGCGGTCGATGTCGTGGGCGATTACGCTTATGTGGCAGCCAATACCCGCGGGTTGTTTGTGTTGGATGTTTCGGACCCGCAGGCACCTCTTGTCGTAGGGGATCTTGACCTGCCTTGGTTTTCACGTTCTGTCGCGGTGCATGGCACAATCGCGTATGTCGGCGTGCTGTTCCAGGGTCTCGAACTCGTCGACGTGAGCAATCCTGCCAATCCGGTCGTGCTCGGTTCGGTACAGACCACATTTCCATGGGATGTGAAGGTTGTCGGAGATCTTGCGTATGTCGCAAACTCATCGGGTGGGCTTGAGATCATTGATGTGAGTGTGCCAGGCGCGCCGGTACGTCGTTCTGTGTATCAGACTGGCAACACTGTTTTGGGCGTGGATGTCGATGACAACTATGCGTATCTGGCCAACGGCACCGATGGGCTGCTGATCCTCGACGTGGCAGACTGCGCTCGGTGTATCGCGGATGTCAATGGCGACGGGTTGGTCGACTTCTTCGATGTGCAGTTGTTTCTCGAATGGTTCTCGTCGGGGAACATGGCAGCAGATCTGGTTCCGGACGGAGCGCTCAACATTTTCGATCTGCTGGCCTATCTCAATGCGTTTAGCGAAGGCTGCCCCTGAGTCGCGTGCGATCGAGCAGGTCGCATACAATCGTGCAATGAAGTGCCGCGAGCGAGCCATGCACATCGAATGTTCGGATGACAGCATCCGTGCTCTTTTTCGAGAGCGGGACGTTCGCTATACGCGCCAGCGGGCGGTGATTTATCGAGCGCTCGCCTCGACCGACCAACACCCCACGGCTGAGGATCTATTCAGCGCAGTCCGGTTGAGCGAGTCGGGGATGAGTCTGGCGACGGTGTACAACACGCTCGATCTCCTGACGGCCAGCGGGCTGTGTCGCAGATTGCCGGCGTCTCCAGGCGCAGGCCCCTGCCGCTATGACGCGGATGTGTCGCCGCATGTTCATGTGGTGGTCGAGTCTGGTGGCCTGATGGATGTGCCCGATGACTTGAGTCGCCAACTGCTCTCGCGAGTGGGCCCCGAGACTCTGGCCGAACTTGAAGCACGGCTTGGTGTGCGGATCACAGGGGTCGATTTGCGTTTGACCGGAACACGACAAAACGCGTAATCCTCTTCAGGTGAGCAGTTTGTTTGGTACATCGAGGGCTTGTTTCTTTGGCGATTTTGTCACCGTGGTCTTCCCGGCGGTGAAACTTCATGCCCACATGCAACCTTTGGCCGATAGGGTCAGAAGCCCGATCGCGAGTGATCGGGGGCATGAGCAGGAGTCGACCGGTGAAGCAGCGCATTGAACGCAGGGCTTTTGAGCGGTTCGCGACCGCACCGATGTACACCACTATTTCAGCCCGAACACTTGAAGAGCAGAACTTCACGCGGCACGGGCACGCCTACGACATCAGCGAGGGGGGTGTGCGGTTCGAACTCGATGAACCGATTGAGCCCGGGACGGCGGTGGCGGTGCAGATCTCGCTTCCCGCAGCCGCGTTTGAGGCTGGTGATATCGGCCCCGGACGGGCGATTTTCGTGATCGGCAATGTGGTGTGGTGCGACACCGACGAGCCTGGGCCTTGCAAATTGGCAGTAGCGTTTTCGCGGTTTGCCCGGTCGGGTGATCGCGATCGCCTGCTCAGGCCGTTCCAGACGCGGAGTCTGCGCCGCGTTGCCTGAATCGTGTCGGTGTGCGGCGTGCGGGGCGCGTACGCTTGAACATGTTCGTCGATCAGGTTGTCATCGAAGTGCGAGCGGGTAAGGGGGGCGATGGATGCCTTTCTTTCCATCGCGGACCTCACCTGCCCAAGGGCGGGCCCGATGGCGGCGACGGCGGACGTGGCGGTGACATCCTCTTCTATGCTGATGAGGGGCTCAATACGCTCGTGGATTTCAAGGGGCGTCGGCACTGGGTCGCGGAAAATGGCGAACAGGGGCGAGGCAAGCAGCAGTTCGGAGCCTCGGGCAAAGATCGTGAAATTCGAGTGCCACCCGGAACCATGGTCTTCAATGACCAGACGGGCGAACTGATTCATGATTTGAAAGCCGGTGAGCGTGTGGTGATTGCGCGTGGCGGGCGCGGCGGGTTCGGTAACGAGCACTTCAAAAGTTCGATCAATCGCACACCAAGGCAGTTCACGCCCGGCGAACCCGGCGAGGAGTTCACGCTCAGGCTCGAACTCAAGCTGCTCGCGGATGTGGGGATCGTGGGCCTGCCCAATGCGGGCAAGTCGACGTTGCTCCGGAGTCTGACTCGCGCGACGCCGAAGGTTGCCAACTATCCGTTCACGACGCTGACGCCGCAACTCGGGATTGCCATGCTCGATGACGAACGGCGGATTGTGCTGGCCGACATCCCGGGACTCATCGAAGGCGCAGCGGATGGTGCTGGCTTGGGGCATGATTTTCTTCGCCATGTAGATCGCACGCGCGCGATCGTCCATCTGATCGACGCGCTGCCCGAGCAGGGAACGCCAGTCGACAACTACCTACTCATTCGGTCCGAACTGGAGCAATACTCGCCGGAACTGGCTGAGAAGCCCGAGGTGATTGCGATCAACAAGGCCGATCTTTTTCCCGATCGCCCTGAGCTCGATGAGATCGTGCGCGAGTTTCGGCGCGTGCTCAGACTTGGTGCTGATGTGCAGGTTGTGGTTGTGAGCGGCGCCTCGAACACGGGCTTGCGCGAACTGCTCGAACTGCTGTGGACGATGCTCCGAGGTCGGGGCAAAGCCGTGGCCGGTTGGGTCTCCGAGTCTTCAGGCGAAGGCCCGCGCGCGAGCGAATGACGACGGTGCCTCAAGCCCGACACTCATCGAGCTCGGTGAATCATTGATCAGGTTGCGTAGGCTCGACTACAACCAGTGCGAGCCATTCGCGATTTCCCTTATTAAGTTTCTTGCCGCCTCGAATCGGGCTTTCAACAACGCGCTGCGCTTCAAATCCGGCCTGGGCCATGTCCGCGAGAACGGTGGCGAGCACGGCCTCGGCTTTGTCGTCGGCCAGTACGGCTTCGTTTGCCCGCCGCGAAGTGCCCTGCTCGTAGTGAGGCTTGATGAGTGTGATGATGCGGCCACCTGGACATAACCAACGGGCCGCAGCCGGCAGCGCGTGCATTTGCCTGGTCCAGCCGAGGTCGATCACTGCGAGGTCAACGCCGCCGCGTTCGAGTGCGTCGACCGGCACGGGCACATGCAGCGCATTCGCTCGTTCTATGACGCGCACGCGCGGATCGTTGCGGAGTTTCCAGTCGAGAACGCCATAGCCCGTGTCAACTGCGTACACACGCTCGGCACCGGCCCGAAGGAGGCAGTCTGTGAATCCCCCTGTGCTGCACCCAAGATCGACGCAGACGAGGCCTGAGACGTCAATAGCAAAAACAGTCAGTGCGTGGCGCAGTTTGAGACCGCCCCGGCTGACGAACTCGCACGGTTCCATCAGCGTGCTGCCGACGAGACGAGAGGCTTTGCTTCACGAATCACAGCACCAGCAGTCTTGGGGCCTTCAATTGAGACCGACACGCCGATAATTGAAACCCCGAGACGGTCAGCAGCATCGATCATTTTTTCGCGTTCGAGCATGATGACGTTTCCGACAGCGACAGCCAGGCATCGTCCGCCATTGGCGTACATGTGCTCGATAGTGCGCACGCCGACAGTCGGTACATCGCTTCGACGATCGTGACCTACCCTCGCCCCCTTGCACAGCACCCAGCCGCGGGCCTTGCACAAGCGACCGACGCGTTCGATCATGCGGTCCGTGCCTTCAACGGCTTCGACAGCGATCACGTCGCGATCGCGGACAGCGATGGATTGCCCGATGTCGAGGCGCAGCATATCGCTGAGGATCGGCCAGACGAATTCGATGTCGGCCATCTGGGCAGGGGTGGGGCGCTTCTGGGTCATCACTCCGGCCGAGGCGATCTGATCCGGAATCGGGAACGTCGAATCGAGGAGCGAGACGCCTTCCTTATCGAGTTCTTCGGCGATCGCAGCGAGGACGGCATGCGACCGCCGATCGTGGCGGATGTGCCTGTACCATGCGACAGCCGTCCGAAAATCAGGTATATTCCTCAAGGCACGCCACGGATCGTGCATGAGTTTTGCTTTGTCGACGTTGCCGACCATGATGGCATGGCGGACCCCCTGATTGCGGAGGATTCTTGCCCAACTTCCAATCCGTAGGAGTGCCACTTCATGGAATGAAGAGCACATGCGCGGGAGGTCGCGGCTGTATTGGCGGCTCAGACCTAGGCCATGGACTGGATGCCCTATCTCGCGCAGGCCCCGGGCGATGGCGATTGGGAGTTGGCCGCCGCCTGCGATGAGACCGATCGGCGTCGGCGGCCCGGGGGGATCCGGGAGAATCGTGAGGGCAGCGGTTGAGGGTACGGGTATTCGGGCCATGTCGGATCATCAACTCCGCTCTGGGGAGTATCCAAATTCTAGGCTCGCATCCTGACACAGAGGAGCAGAGGCGGGCGTACAGGACGTCACGGTCAGGTCACGGGATCGCCCGGAACATGGTGGCGATGCTTCGAGACGGGCACTTCACGCCCCAAACAAGGTTATCGACCTTAGGGGCGTAATTCGGCCAGTGGTGTTTTGGGCCGGTGCTGGGTGGCGCACCGATAGATACGTCGCATGTTGAGTCGGCGTTCCACAAGTGATGAATCTGGGGGACGTCGTCCGGCGCTTTCGACACGGCCTTGGATCGGGGTGCGCTTTGCGTGCTCGGGGCGGTACTGCCGGGTGTTTCGCGATGCGGATGGGCAGACGTACAACGCTCGGTGCCCGTCGTGTACGAAGGCCGTGCGGTTCAGCGTCGGAGCGGGGGGTTCGACCGAGCGGTTCTACGAAGTCACGTGCAATGGGATGTGGAGCGGCGGTGGCGAATAGACTCTGCTCATCATGAGCAGTGGATCTAACCCGTATCAGGTTTCTCGTCCGACCCGGCAGTGCGCATCGACCGGACGCGCGATCGAATCGGGCGAGCGGTACGTTGCGACGTTGGTTGAGATTCCAGGAGAAGAAGACTTTTCGAGAATGGACTTCTGCGAGAGTGCGTGGAATGCGGGCGCAAGGCCGACCGCTCCGAACATGCTGTTTGGATTCTGGCGGAGCGTGCTTGATGACGACACGCGACCGGAAAGGCCGCTGCTTGATGATGACGAACTGATCGATCTCTTCGAGCAACTGAGCGAGACCGAAGACCCGAAACGACTTGCGTTTCGGTATCTGCTGGCACTTGCGTTGATCCGCAAGCGTCTCTTGACGTACGAGGGCGGGCAACCGGCGAACATGCGTGCCGGTACACCGGGGTTGATGCGTGTTCGACGTCGAGGGCAGGAGGCAGGTGAAGTATCGACGGTGATTGATCCTGGCATGACTGTTGAAGCCATCGATGCGGCGACCGAACTCATCGGGCAGATCATGACACTCGAAGCAGCCGAACCTGGTCGGCGTGGAGGCGGGGGATGAGTGTTGCATCGTGCCTTGTTCGATTGTGCTTGGGCGTGATGCTGCTGGGGACATCGGGATGCGCTTCGCCAAAGAAGAACGGTGACAGTCGGCCCGACATCTCGCGTGATGATCTGGTCGCGCGGCACAACGAACGAGTAGCATCGCTCGATCGTGTCTGGGCACGCACCAGTGTGCAGGTGACGGCTCGCAACGAGCGCGGCGGGCGGCTGCGCGAGCAGGTTGAAGGGCACCTGCAGATCGAGCAGCCTGACCGCGTGGCGATGTCGCTGGGCAAACTCGGAAAGGTCCAGTTGTACCTCGGTTCAAACGAACAGGGCTACTGGTGGATGGACATGGTCGAGAACAGCGCGAAAGTCGCGCTCTTCGGTCGGCACGCTTTTGCGGACGAGGACAAAGCTGCGAGCCTTGGCGTGCCGGTGTACCCGCGCGATCTGGTTCATCTGCTCGGGATCACTCCGCTTGATGTGATGATGCTCGAATCCGACGTGCGATGGGACAAGGGGCTAGCGGGCGTTGTCGCGCCGATGAGCCGTGGGAGTCGTGTTGTGTGGTTTGACCCGAGGTCAGCAGAGCCACAGCGTGTGGAGTTGCGGAATGCTGCGGGGTTGGTTGTGCTGGTGGCCGAGCTGTCGCGATATGACTTCGTGAATGTGGTGGGGGATGCAACGCGCAAGCCCCGGATTGCGAACTCGGCGAGGATAACGCTGGTGGATCAGCAGACGCGCGTGGATGTTTCTCTCTATGGCGTGGAGAATCGCCCGATTCGTGCGTCGGCGTTTGATTTTGAGGGACTTGCTCGCGGATATCGCATCGACGAGATCTATGACCTCGATGCGCAGACTCCGGCTCAGGCGATGGAACCTTGATGATCGATCTTCGCAGAATCAGCGTGCTGATTGTAATGACATCGATCATGGCGATCGGTGCGGTGTCGGAGATTGCCTGCGGGCAGATTGCCGCAGCCAGCCCGGTGAATGCAGCGACTGGTCAGAGCCACGCTTGGGCGATCATTGGAGATGACCGACAAGTCGGAAGCGCACGGTCCTATGTGCTTCTGCATGCTCCGCCTCGCCACGGAGTGGGCGCGGCGTCGGCGGGATCTGTGCAGGTTGCGAGAGTGTTTGATGAAATGCCCCGCGCAATCGGTGCGTATCGCAACAAGGTCTACCTGGCGTTTGAGTTGCAGGGGCGCGATGGCGTCGCGCGAGTGCGTGTGCGTGCGCTCGATGCCGTCTGGCGTGGGCGGGTGTGGGTGTATGAGCCGCGCGATCGGCTTGAAGCACATCCACTGCTCAGTGCACGGGGGACGGTTGTGGCGCTCTCGATCGCACCGGAACGCATTGTCGTTGTGATGCTGCAGAGTGATGATTCACTGTCGGCTCACGCGCTCGAACTCGGGGCGTGGAAGCAGATCGAACTGCCGGCCGCGTATGTTCGCGCGAATGACACAAACGGGCAACACGGCGAGGTGGCGTTTCACATTGGTGGGCTCGACGTTCTCGCGATGCGTGATGGCGATGAAACACGATTGTCGGTGTTAGATCCAACCGGGGTGAACGTGCCTGTGGCATCGGCCAGTTTTGGATCAGAGGCGGTGCTGGTGCCGATCTGGTGCGATGGGCCTCGCATGCTGGGCGTGCGATGGGCGGATGCGGAGGATGCACGAGCCAAGGGACGATTGTTGCGATTTGAGTCGATCGAGGTATCGATGTCGTCGGGCGCTGTTTTGCACGCGGGCGAAGTACCACGCGAGGGAGCACTGCCGACAGGTGAGGTCCGCGTGCTCGGGATTATGCTGGTCGCGCTGCTGATCTCGGTTCTGGTGATCGTGCTCAGGCGGTCGCGCGATGATGGTTCTATCAGTCTGCCAGCGCACACAGCTCTGGCCGAGCCTTTGCGGCGGATTCTGGCATCGGCGTTGGACTTTGGCCTCGCGGCGCAAGTTGCAGGGGTTGTCTTTGGTTTAAGTTTCTGGGAGATTATTTCGCTTCTGGTGATGGTGCCGGTTGATGGCGCATGGGCTGCGGTGCCCGCGACGTTCGGGGTGGGGCTTGTAATCGGGACTTTGTCCGAGAGTTTCAGTGGCCGGTCGATCGGCAAGTGGTTGGTCGGGTGCCGGGTAGTGCGCGTGCATGGCACGATCGAGCACCCGTATCGCGTCGGGTTTGGGCGTTCGCTTGTGCGCAACGCGATCAAGTGGACATTGCCGCCGGTTGCGGCACTTGCGCTGTTCGATCCGAATGGGCGCCACCGGGGCGATCAGATCGCTGGCGTGGCTGTTGTTGTCCAGCTGGAGCCCGATAATCCGAGAACGTGACGGTGCGACGCGCGGAAAGTGCCGATCGGCACACTCTGTACTGGTCGAGTGCTGATCGATCGATGCCTCAGGGCGACTTCTCCGATAACAGAGACTGTGAGCGGCTGCGCGTGCATCGCGCAGGACGGAGATGCTGTGTCGTGACACAAGCCGAGAATCAGGACACCGTTGAAGTGAATCAGGTGCGAACCGATCCGGTGGCCGAAGTTCGTGCGCACTGGGGGAGGCTCTGGCAGATTCCCGGATTGGTTGTGGCTGCGGGGCTCTTGATTGCGGGGCTGGCCTATGCGCTTGCGACAAAGCCTGATCCGGACTTTCGCCCGACGCTGCGGGCAGCGGCGACGATGATCGAACAGGAGCAATACCGCGAGGCGATCGAACTTCTCAATGGTCGGGTGCTCCCGTATGTTGGTCGGCCTGAGCTTCCGACGCGTGATGCGGGCGAGTTTCATCGTCTGATTGGGCACGCAGTGTACAACGGGCAGCAGTCGCTCGGATTCGAACATGAGCGCAACTATCGCAATGCGCTGCAATCGCTCCGCGAAGCAGAGACGACGGGGCTTGTGTTGTCTGATCGCGAGCAGTTCATGATCGCAGATTGTTATCTGCATCTGGGGGAGACGGACCCAGCGCTGGCGCGGGTCGAGCAGATCAAGAACGATGAGACACTGCGGCGGCGAGTGCTCAAGGATGTCATCAGCCGAGCGCTCCGCGCCAGGCCTCCACGGTTGAGTGATGCAGAAGTACTGCTTTCTCGCATGGCGTCGGATCCGGTGCTGCCGCTCGATGAGCAGGCATGGGTGGTGGATCAGCAAGCGGGGATCGAGATTTCGCAGGGGCTTGCCGAGGCCGCGATTACGCGTATTTTGCGGTCGATGCCGAAGCTTACGAGCGCTGGTGATATGGCCAGAGCACGGTTGCATGTGACACTTGCACAAGCATACCTGGATGCGGACGCGACCGACGAGGGATGGGGGCAGCTGGACATGGCCGAGCGGTTGGTTGTTTCGGCCGATCCACTTGAAGCAACGCTGCGGCTCTTGCGGGCACGAGCACACGAACAGCGTGGAGACTACGAGGCGGCCAGGGATGTGTATCTGAGTGTGCTGGCGCACTTTCAGCCTCCGTCGGTGCGTGTGCGGGCCGAGCACGGTGCGGCGGTCATGGAAGCCACGCTTGGAAATCACAGCAATGCGCAACAGATGTATGCGAGTCTGGTATCGCAGTGCCGTGCTGGCGAGCGGGATGCGATTGATGTGCGTGACGCGATCGTTGCGGGTTTGCTGTCGATTTTTCGCGATCAGGTTGCGCAGCAGGGTGTGGACATGTCGTTTCGGTATGCCGAACTCGCGGGCGAGTTGTTTCCGATAGAGGAGGCACCTGACGCGGTGTATGACGCCCTCGGGCTTGCGCATCGACTGATGGCCGATCGAATCGAGGAGCTTGCCCCTAAACGTGATGGAGTCCTGGGCCCGGAACTCGATCCATCGACCGAGCGCGAAGTGCAACGGCATCGCATTCGTAGTGCGACCTATTACCGATTGCACGCGATGCGATTTGTGATTGAGGACTTGGCCAAGTATGCCGATTCACTATGGACATCGGCGAATCTGTACGACGCTGCGGGCGATCAGGCCGAGGCGATTGAAACGTTTCGGCGCTTCATGGAAGACTTGCCCGCAGATGGCCGCCAGCCTGAGGCGAGATTTCGGTTGGCGCAGGCCCATGCAGCCCGTGGGCAGTACTCGGAGGCTGCGGCGCTGTACCGATCGATCATCGACGATCGAGACCGAGGGCGATCGCAGTCGGGGATCGGGCGCTTTGCGAATCAGAGTCATGTGCCGCTTGCGCAGGTGTACCTTCTCGATGCCGATCCGCGCAACGATGATGATGCTGAGTTGCTTCTCGAGCGCGTGCTGAGCGGGCAGTTGGGCGGCCCGGATGCGACGAACTACGTCCCGGCGTTGATCGCGATGTCGGATCTGTGGCAACGGCGCAAGGAGTACGCCCGCGCGATCGAGGGGTATGAGCAGGTGCTGGCGCGTGGCGGGGCGGCTTCGCAGTCACCAGTCATGACGTTCAAGCTTGCCGACTCGTACCGTCTGAACGCCCGCTCGATCGAGCAGGTTCTTTTGGGATCGCTCACGGACGGCGAACGGCGACTGCTGACCGAAACGCGTGTCGAGCACCTGCATCGCGCGATCGAGCTGTACGAGCAGACACGAGCGAGGCTCGAAGCGGTGCATGCGCAGAAGCGAACTCCGATCGAGAATCTGGCGATGCGGAACTCATACTTCTATCTCGGGGATTGTGCGTTCGACCTGGGCGAGACGGACGCTGCGGTACGGCATTACAACGTTGCGCGTGAACGCTTCCCGAATGATCCTGCCTCGCTTGTGGCGCTTGTGCAGATTGTCAATGCGTATGTTCGCGAGGGCAATCTGACGAGCGCGCGATCTGCCAACGAGCGGGCAAGAATATTTTACGAGAGTCTTCCGCCTGAGGTGTGGGATGATCCGAACCTTCCGATGACCCGGCGCGACTGGGAGCGTTGGCTGGCTTCGTCGTCGACGTTGTATGCTGTTGGGAGGAGCGACTAACCCCGGAGGAGGTCAGGATGACCGATCACAAGGCCGGAGGATCCGGCGCGTGGGATGAGCAGTTTGACGCGGTGCTCTCAAGAATTGCCGAGATGTACGGACAGCTTGATGCGCTCAGTTCACAGCAGGATGTGTTGCTGGAGCGTGAGGACATTGAGCGGCTGCTCGTGGTTTTGGCCGAGCGCCAGAACCTGATTATCGATCTCGAGTCGACGATGCCCGAGTTTGATGCCCGGCGTCGGCAGTGGGAGGAGTTTGCGGGCCGTCTGACTGAGATGAAGCGGACGGCTTTTGCGCGCAGACTCGAAGCCATTGAAAAGATGGCCCAGACGATAGCCGATCGGGATGCCCGCACCGCTCAGATGCTCGATTTGAAGCGTGAAGCGATTGCCCAGTCGCTGTCGGATCTCGGTCGTGGGAATGCTGCGGTGACGGCGTATGACAGCGGCACGCGACCTGAGGGCGGGCCTCGATTCCAGGATCGAAAGGGGTGATGATGAGTACTGCAACCGACAGCCTCGCAGCCACGCTCGATTCGTCCGATCTTGCCGGACTGAT